>NZ_JBBNAN010000079.1:0-3848 GCF_037994405.1 Phyllobacterium sp. | reverse complement strand
TTGGGGCTGGAGATGGTTCACAAGCCGATGCGCGAGCTCGATCTGTTAGGTTATCGGTTCAGTGGGCAAATTGCGAGAGCAGCTCTTATCGGATTATTTGGCATTGTTGCGATAATGCTGACTGCACCGGTCTTGCTTTTGCGATATCAATACTTCCAATGATAAAACCGAGACCTGCCGATTTGCGACGATGTTTGACACTTGTAGCTGTGTCCGAATTTGTACTTTTGCAGTCGGTGCTGCCAATGACGTTATGAACAATTGTTCGGCCGGTCGTCCGGGACGAGCAATCGCATTTCCTGGCTGACGCGGGTCGCCACAAACGGCACTTGCTCACATACGCAGACCGGCATCCTGAACTGGTCTAGGCTGAAGATTCCTGCCATTAAAGCGGGAGTGTAACAACAATCGGAAAGCCAGCCAAACATTGCGTCTCGTGAGACCATTTTGACGCTGAAATCCAATGCCGCTCATCATTCAGAACAGATAACGCAAATCCATCATAAAGCCGCGATCAACCAAATCTTGGGATCCTACGAATGGAAGCGATCCTCCGTAGGCCAGTGAGAAATCTTCTGAAAACTCTGGAGAATTCAAGATAGCACTGTAATGAGCACCACCCCCGGCGTGACCTCCCACCTCAACAATTTTACGAAATTCTTCGACTGAACGCGAAGAAAATCGATAGTGAAGCAAGATGGACGTGACTGGGACAAAATTTCTTATGCACGGCCCGGGGCCATGAATGCTTCCTCTGCGATAGTCTGTCTTGCCGTCAACCCACAGAAGCGGAAACTTGGAAAGACGCATGTCGCGGCCAAACAGCCGTTGTCGCGGTCCTCCCCTGACAGCATTTCCGTACCTTTCTGCCTTGATCGAATAACCATCACCATCGAAATGTGACGATACGTCGAATGGCCATTTGGAACCGTCGTCAACAAAATTACCGGTACGAAGCGGGCCAGGAGGATAGACATCCAACATCGCGGAATGTGATCGGTCGATGCCGACGATCTCTAAATCCCGAATAAAGTCTCGAATTGATCGTTTTTCGTAACCCGGAAAGACCAGAAATTCGTCGGCGTCGAGCGAGAGATACCAGCGGTTGCGCCCATACATATCGAAAAATGCATCGCGCCAATCTTTTCCTCGATTCGTATCCTTGTATTCAATATGCGATGTATAAAGATCTACGTCGGCGATATTTGAAAGCGCGGATGTCGTTCCGTCGACTGATCGATCGTCAATGATGATGAAGCGGGTTACGCCCAACATTCTGTAGTACCGCAAGAAGGATCTGATGTAGCCATTTGCATTTCGTATTATGCAAATTGCTGGAATATCATCGGACGCTAGCGGCTTAAAATGTCCGGAATGTTTGACCAGCCGTGGATCTGTTCGTGCTCCCAGAGACATCGTCCATTTCGCGTGCTGGAAATGAGCCTTTGCCTTCCGCACGAATGAAATACTCTTAATCCCATGCCAATCCGAAGCATGTTTGACAGGATATCTAACAGGAAAACCTGCGCCGCTTTTCGTTTTTTGCATGTCTTGCCCTAATCTCCAAACACCGTGCGTATGGCAGAATGATCAATGACGCAACAAAAAGTGCGAAGTGGTCGGCCAATATTGCTCCACCTGTCAGTACAATTCTGGGGCCCAAATGCAATGCGGCGACATCGCGTCGATCTGCGCTCTACAGATCGGTAATATTTTAAGATTAGTTTCGAAGTAGCCTTCTCTTGATTGTTAATCGAAATCCTCAGTTTTCTGCAAATACACTTGGCGCGATTGAGTTGTTTGGTTCTATGAAACTCTAAGTTGTACCTTTGAGGATTCGTTGTGAAGCTGGCATTTATACATTCATTGCTGTGCGGTTTGACAATATTGGACGTTTGCGGGCCGTCATTTGCTCAAGGCGTTCCAACTCCTGCTACACAGCCAGCGATAACTGCTCCAGCCTCAACTACAAGTTTCACCGCGAAATCAGCCGCGCTCGATCGACCGCACCAACAACAAACATGACGACGTTGAATTGCTATTCCTGACCGAAACCACAGCAGCAGAGCCGAGTAATGAGTATTATCAGACAGATGATCACAGACGCCGTGAAAGACCACACAATCGTCGCCTATAGCAAAGACGTGAATGACCCGATCTATCAGGGCCGTGATGTGGACAAAATCATCCAAGCGATCGGACCCCATGACGAAATGAATGTGCTGATCCGCTGCCGGCACCCTCGTGCGGGCGCTACTTTTCGCTACTGCAAAATACAATATTTCGAATGAGCGTTGCAGCAGTCAGCCTGGCATATCCAGCGTCGGCTGCCCTAAAATTGGTTCTTGCCGGCCTAGGGGTGTGTGCCATCCGGCCTGTGGCAGCGCTAGTCAAATTGAGGTGCAGGGATGGCTCGACGCACGCACAAAGCAGGAAATACGCAACGCCGAGCCGTGCCGATATCAGCGTTGGCATCTTGCGGGAGTTCCCAGCGCAGATCAATCAATCGTGCGGATTAGTTCGAATTTATTATGGAAATCAAACAGTGAAATTTTTAAGGGTCAGCGGCCCCGAGAATACGAGAGGCCGCCTTATCAACACTGTAAAGCACTGGCCAACCCTTGTCGGCAGCATCGATCATCATCTCTTGGCGGATAATCAGTTCTGGCGGGAGTGCGGGAAGACCCTCGATGGCCGCTCCGGCTCTAAAATGCCCCGATTGCGGGACAATCTGTTTGGATATCTCTACCGATGTAATCGACTTCACTCCGATCCATTCCAGCTGCTGCGGCAAATTTCTCGGCCACTGGCGCGAACGCGAACGCGATTTTGCAGAGCAGGGCGGCGGCACGAATCAGTTCCGCATCCACACCACCAGATATAAGGGGAGGGAGGTGTCAAAGCTTCAGGCCGAGAGTTGGACGGTTCCTCATCGACGCCCACGGCGATACGAGAGGTCGAGTGGGTCCCGAGCACTGATTGCGATACCGAAAAAGTCGAGGATTTCCTGAGGCTTAGCTATGATCGAGTGCCTCTGAGTGTGAAAAAAAATAGAAGAAAACCCCGATTTTTCCGCCGGTTTTGGCCCTATCAATCAGGGAAAATCCCAATGTTCCCTCAGGGTTATGCCCGATCCCGCTGAAAGCCGTCCGGGTGTATCCTGTTCCTTGGCCGCGAAGGCCCACCCTTAGCCTTCCGGTTCGCCAAATTGGGGGAGAGACGCAGCGGCACGCTTCGCGTCTGCTCCTCCCTCTTTCATCAAGCCTGGAATCATTTTCCAGTGGATAGACTCAAAACATTGGTTAGTTGGCGTTCGCCTCAGGTGTATCCTTATGGCCTGACTGCACATTGCCGCCAAGGCCGCAGTCAGCACTAGGCGGAACAGTGACGACGGCATAATGGTCCCCCACCAGCCGCTCCTGTTCCGTCATTTTTGTAGGAACCTCGCATCCAAATGGCGCTGATATCCCTGGGCGTATTGCTGGCCGTCACTCTCGGGGTGGCCTATGCCGCTCTACGCCTGACCCCTCATCGCCCTACTGCTGGGTCCGCTTGCTACTGTTCGATCTGCTGCGGTGTTGTGGCTGAGGTGGGTGGGATATCGAACTTCAAAGTTTCGGCGGACGCGGGGTGAACCTAAAAGCTTTTCGAAAAAGCCGGGGGTCTCACGCACTTTTTGTTCCGACTGCGCTACCTCCATCGGATATGGGGATGAGGGCCTTCTCCCAAAACGTCCGCTCGGACTTGACCGTCGTTACATTGGGGACCGTGAGATCAACTCCGGCTCTACTGACCAATTTTTGTATCCAAATGGGTCAAGATTAGGCGCTAGAGCTATTGTACCCATT
>NZ_JBBNAN010000078.1:0-9580 GCF_037994405.1 Phyllobacterium sp. | reverse complement strand
GCGCGCACAGCTATCCTGGTGCCACTGCTATGCAGGCTTAGTCGACCCGATTTATCGGGTCAGGCGATCCTGTCCCGGAGCGCGGCCCCGAGGCGTCTTTGGGAAAAGAGGACTGTTGTTCCAATGGGCTGAAAGGCAAACAACAGCACATAGCGTTTATCGTTGCGCATAGCCATGGTTCTCTGTCAGCTTTTCAAAATGGAGTCTGACCGTAGTACGAGCAATGAGTTTCGATCAATGCACTGCGCGCAGTAGCAAGGATATCCCTGGCGAAGGTCGCTGTCGTCCGCGCGACTAAATTCAAGCCGCTTCTCGAAGAGACGAACGCCGATTTCCGGTCTAGCTTAGCTAGAGCGTCTTTCGGAATATCTGCGATACACGCCCTTTCCAGCTTTCTTGGCGATGTAGAGCGCCGCGTCGCCGCACCACAGCAGGCTTTCTGGCGTATCGCCATCACGCGGGGCAAGCGCTGCGCCGATTGTGACGCTGATTGCAACCGGTTCGGGGCGCCCAAGATCATAGGGCTGCGAGACCGTTCCGATGATGCGGTCGGCAATATTGGCAACCTCATTTGATGTGACCTGCAGCAGGACGATGGCAAATTCATCGCCGCCAATGCGATAGACCACATCATTCTTGCGCATGCATGATTGCAGGCGATCGGCCACGAGCTTGAGCAAACTATCGCCTTCGGCACGGCCGTATTGATCGTTGAAGTTTTGAAACCCGTCGAGATCAATGCATAGGATGGCGAACTGCAGCCGGTCGTCAAAGTCGCTTTGAGCATAGGATCCGCAAAGACTGTCGAGGTGTTCTTCAAGCGCGGCTCGGTCCGCCAGACCCGTTAGTTCGTCCTGGCTGACAGGAAGGTCGTTGAATCCTTTGATCTCAATCATTTGCTTCGAATTCCTATCGTTCGCTCGAACGATTCCATGCACTTGAAGTATAGAATGACAGGTGCAGCCAATCTGTTCAATCCCAGATTAATCCTACGGTTAAGGTGCTCTGCTCCAAATATTATCTTGATTATAAAGATATTTGATCGTAAAGATAATTCGCGAGTGAAACAGGAGGACGTCCTATGGGGACAAGCAGCTTCTTAACCGGGCTTGCCAGCGCATTGGCACTGATTGGAATTGGCGGCGGACTTTACGAGTTTTTGGTGGTGGATCCGTTCTGGCCGAAACGGCCGGACCTTATTCAGCCGTCGCGAGGAGGAATCGACCGCAAGCGTTTCTGGATAGCAGCGCATGTTGCGTTCGAACTGACACTTATCGCGGCCCTTGCAATGAGCTGGTCGGTGCCCGAGATTCGCGTGTGGCTTCTCGTCGCCCTCTGCAGCCACGCGATCATGCGTATCTGGTCGGCATTCGACTTCATCCCGAAGGCGCTGGCCTTTGAACGGGCCAGTGCAGAATCGTTCAGAGAGCGCGATGCCAGAAGCTGGGCAAAGCGAAGCCGCTTGCGTCTTCCGCTTGATATTGTCACCAGTCTTGCGACGCTGCTTGCTTTCGTTGCAGCAGTCAGACTTGGGTAGTCGAAGGATGAAGACAGAATGACGAAAAAGCCGCCCGGCTCCAGTGATGTATCGATATCCGATCTGGTGGAGCGTGTCAGTTTGGAAATCCGGCGCATGGGTGCTCACTCCGTGATGATGAGCCAGGTCATTGCGGACCGGTTCGGTCTACACACGACCGATCTCGAATGCCTCGACCTCATCAATATGCGCGGAAAGACAACCGCGGGAGAGCTGGCACAGGCAACTGGACTGACGTCCGGTGCAATGACTGCGCTGCTCGATCGTCTTGAGAGGGCAGGCTACATCACTCGGGTCCATGATTCTGCCGACAGGCGCCGCATCACGATTCAGGTGCGAGAGGAGGCTATCGAGCCGATCAAAACGGTCTATGCGCCGATAGGCGAGCGAATGGGTGCGCTTTGGTCGAGTTTCACCGCTGACGAGCTCAAGACCATTGCGCAATTTTTGGAGCGCAGCACCGATCTAGGGGTGGTTTGCATCGAGCAAATACGCAAGGAGACAGCATCCAAACCCGTGTCACGCAGGCGTCCGCGGGTAAACCGCCGCGCGATCACCTGAGATGGCCCGAACGAAAGCATGTGATGCACGAAGGCCTCAATCGACAAAGAATCGGAGGCCGGATGGCCGGCGCCGTTAGTCATTCATTGACGCTAACGGAAATTTTTGCCACATCCTGTGAATAAATTAGTAACTCTGTGAGAGGGTGATCGCGTGAGGGATCACCAACTTTTACAGACGACGGATTTGATGCGAATCTGTCAGAAGCATGTTACGCGCTTGCAAGTGCTTTGGTTGCAGGCGCCTTGCCAGGAAAGCTTGTAGACTATGACGCCAAATTTCGAAGACCTGCGGATCAAGATGGTCGACAATCAGTTGCGGACGACTGATGTGACCGACAAGCCGCTGCTTCAGGCTTTTCTTGATGTGCCGCGTGAGAAATTTGTGCCGGGTGCTCGCTTGCCGCTGGCCTATATCGACGATGATGTTCTGGTATCTGCGGCAACCGCCGGGTCGGGCGCGCGTTATTTGATGCAACCGTCGCCTTTCGCCAAGCTTGTTCAGCTTACCAATATCCAGCCGGACGATATTGTCCTCGATGTGGGATGCGCGACAGGCTATTCAGGGGCCGTGATTTCCCGAATCGCAGGTTCGGTGATCGCCCTCGAGAGCGACACGAACCTGGCGGATCAGGCGGCTGCCATATTGTCCGAATTGGGCTACGACAATGTTGCTGTGGTCAACGGATCGCTGGAACAGGGCTGCCCGTCCGAAGCGCCCTACGACGTAATTTTAATTGAGGGTAGCGTAGACCACGTTCCTGGTACATTATTCGAGCAGTTGAAGGATGGGGGGCGACTCGCGGTTGTCGAAGGGGCCGGAAATGCAGGCAAGGCAATGCTTTACGGAAAGAACGATGGGGTTGTTTCCGGGCGCCGTGCTTTCAATTCCGCAGTGAAACCGCTTCCCGGTTTTGAGAAGGTATCCGAGTTCGAGTTCTGACGGTGATCGATGAGACAAAAGTGCAACGGTTCGGTACTTTTGTTAGCAGAGCGGAAATTGTGCCTGTGGCCTTCTTGCCAATTGGCAGCTAATGAACGACATGTTGTCGAACCAATCGGTTCGGTTGGACGTGCAAGTTTAGAGAATGAAGGGGCTTATAGTGTTCTTAGCGGGTAAGCGAGTACTCACCGCAGCGCTGATGTCGGCGACGGTATTGGCCACTACGCCTTCGATGGCTGAAACAATCTTTGGCGCAATGGCCAAGGCCTACAACAACAATTCCACGCTCAATGCGGACAGAGCTGGCGTGCGTGTTACGGATGAAGGTGTTGCCGTTGCCAAATCCGGCTACCGGCCGGTCGTATCCGCCACTGCGGACTTGACCGCGACCGATCGCCGGCTCGATGGCGGTCGGCATGGCACGACCCAGGAAGGGACGTTCGGAATCCAGATCAACCAGACGCTGTTTGATGGATTCACCGTTAGCAACAACATCAAATCTGCCAAGACCCAGGTGCTTGCCGCGCGGGAAAACCTGCGCAACAACGAACAGAACCTGCTGTTCAGTGCTGCACAGGCCTATATGAACGTCTACCTTACCCGCCAAATCGTTATCTTGCGGCAGAAAAACCTAGAGTTCCTGGATGAACAATTGCGCGCTGCCAAGGCGCGATTCGACGTTGGTGAAGGAACCCGGACGGACGTTGCGCAGGCAGAAGCGTCAAAAGCGTCTGCTATCGCCACTTTGGATGCAGCAAAGGCCGATGAAAAAACCGCCGAGGCGACCTATATTCAGATCATTGGGGTGGCGCCGGACAAGCTTAAAGCAGCCGCGATGGCATCGAAATCATTGCCAAGATCCATGGATCAGGCGTTTGCGATTGCGTCCAAAAACCATCCGGCAATTCTCGCCAATCAGTATGCTGTAGACTCTGCCGGATATGCGGTGAAAGCCAATGAGGGTCAGCTTCTGCCGCAGGTCGGGCTGGTAGGTTCCGTTAACCGGGATGAAATTTTCCGGGGCAGTGACTTGGCCGCCGGAACCGACGCCACATCAGCTTCTGCCGGTATTCAAGTGACAATTCCGATCTACAATGGTGGCCGGACATCGGCACTCGTCCGCCAGTCCAAGGAAACACTTGGCCAGCGGCGCATTGAAGTCGACGTGGCGCGTGACAGTGTTCGTCAGGCGATTGCCCAGGCCTATTCGCAGATGGAATCGGCCAAAGCGCAGATCGTTGCGCAGCGGTCAGTCGTCGCTGCGGCGCAGCTCGCCTTGAATGGTGTTATCGAAGAACGCAAGGTTGGCCAGCGCACCACACTGGATGTGTTGAACGCGCAAGCTGATGTGCTTACGGGGCAAATCAACCTGGCCCAGGCTGAACGCGACAGCGTTGTGACAAGCTATGCGGTTCTGTCGGCGGTTGGCCGATTGACTGCATCGCAGATCGGCCTCCAGGTTGCGGAATACAGGCCGGAAGAGCACTACGACGCGGTCAAGGACAAGTGGATCGGGCTGCGGACTCCAGACGGTCGCTGATCCTCCTGGTTTTGCCGAGCGAAATATTTTGCCGCCAGCGTCACCGCTTGGCGGCAAATTTGTTTTTAAGACGCATAGAACCAGAAAGAAAATCTGTGGGTTAGCTCCAAACATTTCGCCGAAGGATTCTCAAACACATTACAAGCCTCTACACTGAATGCAGATTCGTTGCAGCGCAATGAAACAAGATGTAGTGGGCAAGAGCATCATGGCACAATCATCCAGCGTCGCACGGGAACCCTCCATGGAGGAGATTCTCGCATCGATCCGCCGTATCATCGAGGAAAGCGATACGACGCGCCCGGACGATGTTCCGCCAGCTCCCGTCAATACCGATGTTCCATCGGCCAGTGCTGCTTCGATGCCCCAGCCAATGGATCCTTACAGCGACGCAGAAATGGAATTGCCACCACGCGAAGGCATCGCCGTAATGTCGGCCACACCGGCATCGTTCGAACCGCCGCTTGGCAGGGCGTCTTCGCCACTTCAGTCAAAACTGGTGGAGCGGGAGACTGGTCAAGCAATCGCGAAGGCGCAAACGCCAGAGCAGCAGGGCGCCGAAGCGCCGACGCAACAGGAAGTGTCGCAGCCTGCCGAAACTTTTGATAGTCCCCCCCTGTCCCACGCGGCGCCGAAGGTAATGCCCGAAGCAGAAAACCTTGTGTTGCCCGAGCAGGAAGTTGCTGCGGAATTGGATCATGCGGTATTTGACGTGCAGCCGGTTGAATTGACCACGGCTTCGTCAGGGGCGTCGGCCGATCCTGCTTCTGATACCGCAACGGACAACGAGGTGTCGCTTGATCTGGAGCGGGCGCTTGAGCCCATCCTCTCCGAGGCGGCCGAGCGTCAGGTGAGTTCTGCCTTCGAGGACTTGACGTTCGCTGTCCGCAATGAACAACGGCGTTCGTTTGACGAGATCGCGCAGGAGATCATGCGTCCCTTGTTGCAGGATTGGCTTGACAATAACCTGCCGACGCTGGTCGAACGCCTCGTGCGCGAAGAGATCGAGCGGGTTGCACGAGGCGGCAGGCGCTGAACTCTTGGATGGTACAATCCGCCGTTCTCAACCGCCCTTAAGGACCTTGGCCGTGTTGTGCGTAAGAGGTGGATGACTGAACGAATTTATATCTCGCTCGGTCAATTTTCCACTGGTATCCCGTTCACAATGTTTCTGCAAAGCGCCGTCGGCATCTGTGACAGGCTCGTGTCTGTCAGGCCAGCCCAGAACTTGCGACGTTCGAGGGAACTCTCCGCAACATAATTTGAACAGTTGGCGATCTGGTCAGCCGTTACGCCAGTCGTTGCGAAATATTTCTGTTTCGCTTTGTATTGGGTCTCTCTCTGGTCTTTGATTTGGGCATCGGAAACGCAACCAGCAAGCGTTATTATGACAATGATTGGTGTGACCACATACGCTAATTTCATAGAAACCTCGTGGATGAATTCCGTCCAAGTAATCGCGGCGGTTGCAATGAGGCAATTGTCCGAATGTAGGATTTCGCGCTTTCTATGTGATTGGGTTAACGACACGTCAGCATTGACTTCTAGGCGGCCATTCGGTTTACACCGTAGCCAACCCTTTCCGCAAAATGACGGACTATTTTTATGCTTGAGAAGACGTATGACGCCGCGGCCGTAGAGCCGGAGATCGCAAAGCGCTGGGACGATGCCGGCGCCTTCAAGGCCGGCGCAGGCTCGAAGCCGGGCGCCGATCCGTTTGCGATCGTTATTCCGCCGCCGAACGTGACCGGCTCCCTGCATATGGGGCACGCACTCAACAACACGATTCAGGACATTCTTGTCCGCTTCGAGCGCATGCGCGGCAAGAACGTACTCTGGCAGCCGGGCATGGACCATGCGGGCATCGCCACGCAGATGGTTGTCGAGCGGCAGTTGATGGAACGGCAAGAGCCGGGCCGCCGCGCAATGGGGCGTGAGAAGTTCGTCGAGCGCGTGTGGGAATGGAAAAATGAATCCGGCGGCATCATTGCTGGTCAGCTAAAGCGTCTCGGCGCCTCCTGCGACTGGTCGCGTGAGCGCTTTACCATGGACGAGGGGTTGTCAAAGGCAGTTCTTGAAGTCTTCGTCACGCTCTACAAGGAAGGCCTGATCTACAAGGACAAGCGTCTCGTCAACTGGGACCCGAAACTCCACACCGCCATTTCCGACCTTGAGGTCGAGCAGCGTGAGATCAAGGGCCATCTGTGGCATTTCCGCTATCCGCTGGAAAACGTGGCGTTCGATCCGCAAAATCCGCATACCTACATCGTCGTTGCAACGACGCGGCCTGAAACAATGCTCGGCGATACCGGCGTCGCGGTGAACCCTGACGATTCCCGCTATCATGCCCTGATCGATAACAATGTCGTTCTGCCGTTGGTTGGACGCCATATTCCGATTGTTGCCGATGACTATGCTGATCCGCAAGCAGGATCCGGTGCGGTCAAGATCACGCCCGCGCATGATTTCAATGATTTCGAAGTCGGCAAGCGCAATGATCTGCGCCAGATCAATATCCTCAATATGGATGCGAGCATTCATCTGAAAGACAATGATGAATTCCTTGAAGGTCTGGAGCCGTCGAGGAATCTCACTCAACTGATTCATGTTCTGGACGGCAAGGATCGTTTTGCCGCACGCAAGCTGATCGTAGAGATGATGGAAGAGGGCGCTTTCCTCGAGAAGGTCGAGGAGCACACGCATATGGTCCCGCACGGCGATCGCGGCGGTGTGCCGGTCGAACCTTTTTTGACGGACCAGTGGTATGTGAATGCGGCTGAGCTTGCCAAGCCGGCGATTGCCAGCGTGCGCGAAGGCCGCACCAATTTCGTGCCGAAGAACTGGGAAAAGACCTATTTCGAGTGGATGGAGAATATCCAGCCCTGGACGATCTCGCGCCAGCTCTGGTGGGGTCATCAGATCCCGGCCTGGTACGGCCCGGACGGCCAGGTATTCGTTGAGCGCAGCGAAGAAGAGGCGCTCAGCGCCGCCATCCAGCATTATCTCGCACACGAAGGGCCGATGAAGGCCCATGTCGAGAACTTGATCGAGAACTTCAAGCCCGGCGAAATCCTGACGCGCGATGAGGATGTGCTCGACACATGGTTCTCATCGGCGTTGTGGCCGTTCTCAACGCTGGGCTGGCCCGACAAGACGCCGGAGCTTGCCACCTATTATCAGACCGATGTGCTGGTCACAGGATTTGACATCATCTTCTTCTGGGTTGCGCGGATGATGATGATGGGCCTGCATTTCATGAACGAAGAGCCATTCCATACGGTGTACGTGCATGCATTGGTCCGCGACAAGAACGGCGCCAAGATGTCGAAGTCGAAGGGCAATGTCATCGATCCGCTGGAGCTGATCGACGAGTATGGCGCCGACGCGCTACGCTTCACCCTGGCGATCATGGCGGCGCAGGGCCGCGATGTGAAGCTCGATCCAAGCCGTATCGCCGGCTATCGCAATTTCGGCACCAAGCTGTGGAATTCGACACGCTTTGCCGAGATGAATGGTGTGACACGCGATCCATCTTTCCGCCCGGAAGATGCAAAGCTTACGGTCAATCGCTGGATCCTGACGGAACTCACCAATACGGTGCGCGATGTTACCGATGGTATCACCAGCTATCGCTTCAATGAGGCGGCGGGTGCGGCCTATCGCTTTGTCTGGAACCAGTTCTGCGACTGGTACATCGAATTGTTGAAGCCGGTGTTCAACGGCGAGGATGCCGAGGCAAAGGCCGAAGCACAGGCCTGTGCCGCCTATGTGCTCGATGAGATCTATAAACTTCTCCATCCCTTCATGCCGTTCATGACCGAAGAGCTGTGGGCACATACGGCGGGCGAGGGGCAGGTCCGTGAGACGTTACTGTGCCATGCACCTTGGCCGGCGCCAGATTTCCTCGATGCCGAGGCGGCGGCCGATATCAACTGGCTAATCGACCTGGTCACAGGCATTCGCTCCGTGCGCGCCGAGATGAATGTTCCGGCATCGGCGGTTGCACCACTGGTGGTCATTGGTGCCAACGAAGTGACGAAGGAGCGTCTCCAGCGTCACGAGGCTTCGATAAAGTGGCGGGCACGCGTCGAGACAATCACGCTGGCGGACGAAGCGCCGAAGGGTTCAGCGCAGTTTGTTATCGGCGAAGCTACGGCCTGTCTGCCGCTCGGCAGCCTGATCGACGTAAATGCGGAGGTTGCCCGGCTGACGAAGGAAGCCGGCAAGATCGCCGATGAATCGGACAAGATCGGCAAGAAGCTCAGCAACGAGAAGTTCGTCGCCAATGCTAAGCCGGAGATTGTCGAAGCCGAGCGCGAGCGACTTGCCGAACTTCAGGCTGCTGCCGAAAAGATCGAAACTGCGATTCGGCGGGTTCGCGAAGCCGGGTGAGAGGAATATGGATTTTCCGCATCATGCGGCCAATCCCGATTGAATCAAATCGAGACTTCCCCTTGCAAGGCAGGGGGAAACTCCCCATTTCAGCCCGTGAAAAAGCCCCAATTTTGTCATTTTTGAACGCCGTTGCATTTGAGCAACAACGGCGTTTTTTGCATGAAAATCGCACATTTTCGCTCTAACCCTTTCGGATTAGTCGGAAAAATGCAGAACAGCGCGCGGGAAATCGCGAAATTTTCGGATTCTTCGATTCTGCACCGCTGCATCGGTAAATTGGTCCTTCGCAAACTCGTTGCACGTTCCGTGAGCTTTGTTACCTATTACGTATTGGTAACAATTTTGCTGAACTGTTGCGTGCGTTCAGGAAGTTTTTGAGACTTTCGGGGGAGGACTGATGTCTAAGGCTATTTCAACAATTTTGGGTGGGGTGCTGCTGGTAACCGGTGTAGCCTCTGCTGCTCAGGCTGGGGGGCTCGAGCGCGGAGGCTACAACTGGGAATTGCTGTTCGAGCCAGGTCGCTTTGCATCGGAAGCTGGCGCTATCTATGTCATGCCTGATCGCAAGATCGAAAACGCGCACGACACCAACCCTCGTAATGGCC
>NZ_JBBNAN010000077.1:0-2910 GCF_037994405.1 Phyllobacterium sp. | reverse complement strand
CGCCCGCCGTTGGTATGAGCCACACCTCGAACGTATTCACGAGGACGCTTCGACGCGGCAGGCCGACATAGTCCAGCTGGAGCAGATTGCGGCAGGCTATCCCTCACGCGAACGATTCCTGACCGAGCTTACCCTTGATCCACCCGACGCGACCAGCGACCAGTCTGGCGTGCCGCTCCTTGATGAAGATTATCTGATCCTTTCAACCATTCATTCCGCCAAGGGCCAGGAATGGAAAGCCGTTTATCTGCTGAATGCCGTCGATGGCTGCATGCCTTCTGATCTTGGCACCGGAACGACGGCGGAAATCGAGGAAGAACGCCGTCTCCTCTATGTCGCTATGACCCGGGCAAAGGACCATCTACATCTCGTCACACCGCAGCGCTTCTTCACCCATGGGCAGAACCCGCAGGGCGACCGGCATGTCTATGCGTCTCGGACACGGTTCATTCCGGCGACGCTGCTGCAATATTTCGAATGTGTCACGTGGCCCGTTGCTTCGCGCGTTCAGGCCGGGCAACCGGACGCACGGCAGGTCCGGGTTGATATCGGCGCCCGCATGCGCGGCATGTGGCGCTAAGGACGCGAGCGCCCGATATACTGAAATGTGATAAGGCGACGTAGAAATAAGATTGGGTTACAGTGCGCCGCAAAACAACAGGGGAATTCTTTTTGGGGGCCGCGTGGAACGTCGACTGACTACCATTCTTGTCGCCGATGTTGCCGGCTACAGCAGACTCATGGCCAAGGACGAGGCGGGTACCCTATCCGCCCTCAATGGACATAGGGCAGAGCTGATTGACCCGCGAATCGCCGAAAACCAGGGGCGTATCGTCAAGATGACGGGTGACGGCCTGCTGGTCGAGTTCCCGAGTGTAGTCAAGGCGGTCGGCTGTGCTGCCGAAATCCAACGCGGCATGCGCGCTCGTAACGAGAATGTCCAACCGGACCGCCGCATTGAGTTCCGGATCGGCATCAACCTCGGAGACGTGATCGTCCAGAATGGCGATATTTTTGGCGATGGTGTGAATGTCGCAGCGCGGCTGGAAGGCATTGCGGCGCCAGGCAGTATCGCCGTTTCAGGATCGGTGCGCGAGCATGTTGGCAGTCGGCTCGATCTCGCCTTCGAGGACCTAGGCGAGCACAGGCTCAAGAACATCGAACGCGCCATTCACGTCTACACTATCGTGCTCAATCCTGCCTCGATGACGCGCCCTCGTCCGCCGGCTGCGGTTTCCGCCAAGGATACGCTCGGGCTGTCCATCGCCGTTCTGCCTTTTACCAATATGAGCGGCGATCCCGAACAGGAATACTTTTCCGATGGCATCACCGAGGACATCATTACCGACCTGTCGAAGATCTCTGGCCTGCATGTCGTCGCGCGCAACACCGTGTTCACTTACAAGGGCAAATCGGTCAAGGTTAAACAGGTTGCGCAAGAACTTGGCATTCGATTTATCTTGGAAGGTAGCATCCGCAAGGCCGGACAGCGCATCCGAATTACCGGCCAGCTCATCGACGCGACGACCGGCGGCCATCTGTGGGCTGATCGCTACGATCGCAACATGACCGATATTTTTGCGATCCAGGACGAGATTACGCGCGCAATTGTCGAGCAGTTGAAAATCAAGCTGCTGCCCGAAGAAAAGGCTGTAACCCGGGCGCCAACCGAGAACGTCGAGGCCTATACCTACTATCTCAGAGGGCGGCAGTTCTCGCATGAATGGACGAAAGCCTATCTGCTTTTGGCCCGCCGTATGTTCAAGAAGGCCGTCGAACTCGACCCGCACTATGCCCGCGCCTATGCCGGCATCGCCAATTGCGAGTCGGCCCTGCACGGGTGGCATTCCGAGGAGGTTTCACTCGAAGATATCCTTGAGCATAGCGCGCGAGCCCTTGCCCTCGACCCAGAACTCGCCGAGGCGCATGCGGCCCGAGGGCTCGCACTGCATAGTAATGATCGGCGCGTGGAAGCGACCACCGAATTCGAACGCGCACTCGAGCTTGAACCGGACCTGTATGAAGCAAATTATTTTTACGCCCGGCTACTCTATACGCAGGGCGAAATGGAAGCCTGCGCCAGATATTTTGTCAAAGCAGCAGAAATCCGGCCCGACGATTACGTTTCGCCGATCCTTCTGACCTCCGTCTACAAAAGACTGGGATCGATTACCGAAACCGAAAATTGGGCGCAGCGTGGCATTGAAAGGGCTGAGCGCGCATTGCTTCTGCACCCTGAAAACTCGAGCCCGGCACACAGAGGCGCACTCGCTTTGGCGCATCTTGGCGAGCGTGAACGGGCCCGCGACTGGGCGGCTCGTGCACTCGCCATCGCTCCCGATGATATCTACGCCCATTACAATATCGCCTGCGCCTATTCGATCCTCGGTGATATCGAACCGGCGCTCGATCTGCTCGAGCATGTGGTTACGCGCAACACGCCCGAGCAAATGCTGTGGTTCGACAATGATTCCGACCTTGATCCGCTCCGGAATCATCCGCGATTCAAGCAAATGTATGCAGCAAGAGCAAAGGCACTGGAATCCATGGTCTAGAACGGATTCCAGCATCACTTGTTGGTGACCGCTCAGGCTTCCTTCTTCAAAAAGCCCGGATCAATCGGCAAGGTGCGAATACGTTTGCCGGTGGCCGCGAAGATCGCATTCGTCACCGCTGCACTGACCGCAGCGGTCGCAGTCTCGCCAATACCACCTGGTGCTTCGGCGCTCTGAACGATATGCGTTTCGATCACCGGAACCTCATCGATGCGCATCGGCAGATAAGTATCGAAGTTGCCCTGCTCAACCCTGCCATCCTTCAGTGTGATTGCACCATGGAGTGCTGCAGTCAGGCCGAAAATTGCACCGCCCTGCATCTGCGCCTCGATCGTGTCCGGATTGACCTGTAGGC
>NZ_JBBNAN010000076.1:0-9287 GCF_037994405.1 Phyllobacterium sp. | reverse complement strand
CGGCGGATAGGGTTCGGCTGCTATACCGACCTTCACCTGTTCGGCGCTGGCTGCGCCTATTCCGGCGACCACCAGAACAACAGCTGCAACCGTTGTTTTCAGAAAAGACTTCATTCTCATCTCCATTGTTTCAATGTTCCCCAGGATTATTCCCTGTTATCTCATTTCATTTATGAAACAGTGCGGATAAACTGTTTCAAACGTTCGGATTTTGGCGATCCAAATAGCTCTTCTGGCGGTCCCTCTTCTTCGACAATGCCGTTATGAAGGTACATGACATGGCTCGCCACTTCGCGGGCGAATTTCATCTCATGCGTGACCAGAAGCATGGTGCGGCCCTCCTTTGCGAGGTCCCCGATGACCTTGAGTACCTCGCCGACAAGCTCCGGATCGAGTGCCGATGTAGGTTCATCAAACAGCATGACGCGTGGCTGGATGGCGAGCGCGCGTGCTATTGCGCCGCGCTGCTGCTGACCACCGGAAAGATATGCAGGATAGACATCGCGTTTCGCTGACAGCCCGACACGCTCCAACAATTGTTCACCAATAGCCATCGCCTCGTCGCGCTTCATACCGAGAACGTGAACCGGTACCTCGATCACGTTCTGGATAAGCGTCATATGCTGCCAAAGATTGAAGTTCTGGAAAACCATGCCCAAGCGGCTGCGAATGCGCTCGATCTGGCGTCGGTTGGCCGGATACTGTCCCCCCTGGCCATCGCTGACCATCTGGACATCTTCGCCATTGATGCGAATGGCGCCGCTGGTGGGATTTTCAAGGAAGTTGATGCAGCGCAGGAAAGTCGATTTTCCGGAGCCGCTGCCACCGATGAGGGCGACCACGTCGCCATCTCTGGCCGTCATGGAAACGCCCTTGAGAACTTCAAGCGCTCCGAAGCGCTTGTGAAGGTTCCAGACGTGTATAGCTTCAGCCTGTTCGGTCGCTGCCGCTTGGAGTGGATCCGTCGAAACGGTTGCCGCTTCCGTCGCTATCATTCCGGGATTCCATTCCCTGGTCGTCGTGCACGTTTCGTCATGACACCGTTGGTCCGCCTCTTTTGTCCGTACGGGTCTAAACTGCCCGAATTAACCGCATCACACCACTTGCGCTCTAATTATGCAAGCGTATAAATACTCGCAGAAGCAATTTTTTGAGAGCAGACATCATGAGTGCATTCGGTTCCCAGTCCATGGCCCTCCCCCTGAAACGCGTCATCATGCGCATGCCGGACCGAGTCATGGCAGGGGCCGAGCGCGACGTCTGGCACTATGGTCCTCAGTTTGATGCGCGCAAGGCATCCGACCAGCATAGGGTGTTCGCCGACCTTGTCGCCAAGTCAGGCGCTGACATAACCTGGATCAGGGACGGTAATGACGGGCTGTCGGATTCGATTTTCACCCATGATCCGTCGCTCGTCACCGACAAGGGTGCGGTTCTCCTGCGCATGGGCAAAAGCCTCCGTCTCGACGAACCTGATCTGCACCACGAAACCTATCGTCAAATGGATGTGCCGGTACTCGGCCGCATCGAAGCGCCGGGTACGGTTGAAGGCGGCGACTGTGTCTGGGTCGACGGAAAGACGCTCGCAGTAGGCCGAGGAGTTCGTACTAACCAGGCAGGTATCGAACAGCTTTCCGACATTCTGAAGCCATTGGGGATCACAGTTCTTGGCTTCGATTTGCCTCTGTGGCAGGGCGAACAAGCGTGCCTGCACCTGATGTCGATCATTTCGCCGCTCGCCGAGGATCTGGCGCTGGTTCATTTGCCCCTCTTGCCCGCAGCCTTCTACCAGTTGCTTAAGGAGCGCGGCATCCGGCTAGTCGTTGCCCCCGGGGAAGAGTTCGCTGCCAGCAATGGTCTCAATCTTAATGTGCTACCGACGGCACCCTATGAAGTGATCGCCGTTGCGGGCTTTGAGAAGACCAAGGCCGCAATGGAAGCTGCGGGTTGCACAGTGACGACTTTCGAGGCTGATGCATTGTGCATCGCCTGCGAAGGTGGTCCGACCTGCCTGACGCGCCCCGTCTGGCGCCAATGAAGATCCAGGCTGCCCCACGCAAAAGTTTTCGCCGTGAAGGCGAGGACAAACGCCGCGAGGATTTGATCGCCGCGACGCTTGAATGCGTGGCGGAACGCGGTCTCGCAGGGGCGACCGTCCGCGAAATTGCACTGCGCGCGGACGTGACCGCAGGGCTCATTCGTTATTATTTTCCAACCAAGGACGAACTGATCGGCGCGGCTTATCGCGCTGTCATGAATCGCATGACGGTTCAGGCGAGCGACGCGCTCAGCAATGCGAGCGATGATCCGCGAGCCCGTCTCTACGCATTCGTGACGGCCAATCTTGGCCAACCAATCATGGATCCTCACAATCTTTCGCTGTGGGCAGGGTTCATCGCGCTGGTTCATGCCGATCCGGCAATGGCCATGGCGCACCGCGACGGCTATCTGGGTTTCCGCGACGAACTCGAAGTCCTGATCCGCGAGGCCCTGCTGGCGGCGGCTAAACCGGCGGAGTCGAACCACACGCGGCGCCACGCCGTCGCTATCAATGCGATCATCGATGGTCTATGGCTGGAAGGCTGCCTTGCGGGCGATATTTTTGCCGATGGCGAATTGGCTGAAACCGGCATTGCCGCTATCGAAGCCGTACTTGGAATCTCACTTAACGCTGAAGGAGGCGCGAAATGATGCGCTTTGCGTCTGTTACCGATCGCCTCGCTGGTCTGGGCTCTGACAAATGGGCGGTGCACATTCGTGCTCGCGAAATGAAACGCGCGGGTCATGAAATTATCGAACTCACAATTGGTGAACCGGACATACCGACACCGACAGACATGATCGACGTGGCTGAACGCGCCATGCGCGCCGGCCGCACAGGCTACTCCAACGGTCGCGGCGAGCCCGGTGTCCTTACTGCGCTCTCCGCTAAATACACCGCCCGCACAGGCCGTCAGATCGACACCGACAACATCATGTGCTTTCCCGGCACGCAGACCGCCCTGTCGCTGGTCATGCTCGGCCTAGCCGAAGAAGGCGACGAGATCATCACCGGCGACCCGCTCTACGCAACCTATGACGGTGTCGTTCGCGCGACCGGTGCGACGCGCATTTCCGTGCCGCTTCGCCCCGAAAAGGGCTTTCGCATGCAGGCTGCAGACCTTGAGAAGGTCATAACCCCAAAGGCCAAGGTGCTTCTGCTGAACACGCCGCATAATCCAACGGGTGCGGTCCTCAGCGAGCAGGAAGTGGCGGAAATCGGCGAAGTCTGCCGCAAGCACAATCTCTGGATCGTTTCCGACGAAGTCTATGAGCTGTTGATTTTCGACGGCAAGTTCACCTCGCCGCTCGACCGTCCGGAATTGGCCGATCGGACCATTGCAGTGGCATCCATTTCGAAGTCTCATGCGGCGCCAGGCTTCCGCAGCGGCTGGTGCGTCGGACCGAAGGAATTCACGCGGCGATTGCTGCCGTTGTCGGAATCCATGCTCTTCGGCGTGCAGCCATTTATCGCCGACATGACCGCTTATGCGTTGGGCCAGCCTTCGGCGGCAGCAGCAACGATGCGTGAGAGCTACCTTTACCGGGCGCAACTGATTTCGGATCGGCTCGACGGTGTTGCCGGCGTAGTCTCCAAGGTGCCTCAAGCGGGCATGTTTATCCTTGCCGATATCCGTGCGACCGGCCTCTCCGGCAATGACTTCGCCATGCGGTTGCTCGAAGAGGAATTCGTGGCAGTCATGCCGGGCGAATCCTTTGGCGAGAATCTTTCTGGCTACCTTCGCATGAGCCTAAGCGTGGCCGATGACAAAATCGATGCAGCCTGCGCCGGTATCATTCGCCTTGCATCCCGGCTCCAACAACGGAAATCCGCATGACCACTGTTGGTGAATCCCTTGTCCATTTGCTTGAATCGTATGGTGTCGACACGGTTTTCGGCATTCCTGGCGTCCATACCATCGAACTTTATCGTGGTCTTGCTGCCTCTAAGATACGTCACATCACACCGCGCCACGAACAGGGTGCTGGCTTCATGGCCGACGGATATGCGCGAGCCACCGGCAAGCCCGGTGTGGCGTTCGTAATCACCGGCCCCGGCATAACCAATACGATCACCGCAATGGGACAGGCGCGTGCCGATTCGATACCTATGCTGGTCATTTCCGGCGTCAACCAGCGCCAATCGCTTGGCAAAGGCATGGGATTTCTGCACGAGCTTCCCAATCAGCGCGCCATGCTGCAGACCGTCGCGATGTTTTCGCACCGGATTGAAAAGGCCGACGAACTGCCAATCGTACTGGCGCGGGCTTTTGCCCTCTTCGCCTCGCGGCGCCCCGGTCCGGTTCATATCGAGATTCCGCTGGATGTGATGGCACTGCCACTGGATGGTGCTGAGCGCCAGGCATCTGACGCGCCGATCCCGCACGCGTCGCCGGAAACCATGGCTGAACTGACGCGCCAATGTCTTGCCGCCGAGCGGCCGGCAATCCTGATTGGCGGCGGCGCCAAGGAGGCGGCTACCCCTTTGAAGGATCTAGCCGAAAAGCTGGATGCACCTGTGGTTGCGACAACGAATGCACGCGGCATCTTGCATCATCATCCGCTGCTCGTCCCGGCTAGCCCGAGCCTGAAAGCCGTGCGCCAGTTGCTGGCCGACAGCGACCTGGTGATCGCGATTGGCACCGAAATGGGGCCCACCGATTACGACATGTATGGCGATGGCGGTTTTCCTGAACTGAAGCGCTTTGTGCGCATCGATATCGATGCCGGGCAACTTGACCGCTGGCCCGCTTTCATGCCGATCGAAGCTTCGGCGAAGGAGACTGTTGAAAAGCTCTCGGCAGGTTTGCCGGCACGCCGCAACGCACGGTCGGGTGAAGAGCGCGCCGAGCAAACGCGAGATGCGGCATGGGTTGAGGTCGGAACCCGGACGCAAGGCCAGGTGCGCTTTCTCAATATATTGCGCGATACCTTGCCGAACTCGCTCATCGTCGGCGATTCCACCCAGACCATCTATTCAGGAAACCTGTACTACGATCATGATCGGGTCGGCGGTTGGTTCAATGCGGCCACCGGCTTCGGCGCACTCGGTTTCGGTCCACCCGCGGCCATCGGTGCGGCTCTTGGCAAGCCCGAAACCTCGACGATCTGCATTGTCGGCGACGGTGGATTTCAGTTTGTCCTCGGCGAACTCGGCGCTGCGGTCGATGAAGAGGTTCCAGTGATTTTCATTGTCTGGAACAATCAGGGCTATCAGGAAATCGAACGCGCGATGGTTGAGGTTGATATCAATCCGGTGGGCGTGCGTCCTTCCGCTCCCGATTACCTGAAGATCGCCGACGCCTATGGTGTCCCATCGCATCGGCTTGCAGATATCGACGAGCTGCCCGAGGCGTTGCTGAGAGCCAAGGCGAGCGGAAAGCCATATCTGATTGAAATCGATGAAAAACTGGTTGGTTGATGGCTCGTTGCCATCAACCACCTGCTGTCTTATGGCCTGTGAATGGTTTTGACTTCAAGAAAGTCTTCAAGACCGAATTTCCCACCTTCGCGGCCATTGCCAGACTGCTTGTAGCCGCCGAATGGGCTGCCATAGCGATGCGGTCCGCCATTGATATGCACCATGCCCGCCTTCAGTCTTGATGCGACGCGCTCGGCGCGCCTGGAGTCTTTTGTCTGCACATAGGCGGCTAGGCCGTATGGCGTGTCATTGGCAATGGCGATTGCTTCTTCCTCAGTATCGAACGGAATGAGCGCCAGGACCGGGCCGAATACTTCTTCCTTGGCGATACGCATGTCGTTGCTTACATCGGCGAAGATTGTCGGCTGCACGAAATAGCCAGTCTCATATCCTTCAGGCTTGCCGGCACCGCCGACGAGGACACGCGCACCTTCGGCAATTCCGGCCTCGATCAGGTTCTGAACGCGGCCATACTGGATGTGGCTGACGAGCGGGCCTATATGATCGCCCTCCTCTTCCGGATTGCCGACGCGTGCCTGTCTCCCGGTTGCTTCGGCGATTCTGACCGCCTTGTCATAGACCGAGCGCTGGACAAGCATGCGCGTCGGCGCATCGCAGGACTGACCGCTATTGTTGAAGCATTCGAGTACGCTTCCGGCGACGCGATCTTCGAGATCGGCATCCTCGAAGACGATGTTCGGCGACTTGCCGCCAAGTTCCAACGTTACGCGCTTGACGGTGTCCGCAGCGTCCTTGCTAACGGCAATACCCGCGCGCGTGGAACCGGTAAAGGACATCATATCGACGTCCTTATGCTTCGACAGAGCAGCACCTACCGTCGCACCATCGCCGTTGACGAGATTGAACGTACCCGCCGGAAAGCCGGCCTCGTCGATCATCTCGGCATAAAGCATGGCATTGAGCGGCGTAAATTCACTCGGTTTCAGCACGCAAGTGCTGCCCGTCGCCAGTGCCGGAATGACCTTCAATGCAATCTGGTTGATCGGCCAGTTCCACGGTGTGATCAGGCCGCATACTCCGATTGGCTCGCGCACGAGAATATCACCATTAGGTAACTCCTCACGCACATGCAGGTTCTTCAGTGCATCGATGAACCCTTGCAAATGGCCGACGCCGACATCTGCCTGCTGCTGCATGCTCATGGTGATCGGCGCGCCGAGCTCGAGCGTGATTGCTCGGGCAACTTCATCATAGCGGCGCTTGTAGATCGCCAGCAGCTTCTCCAGCAGCGCCAGCCGCTCGTCGACCGAGGTCTGGCTAAAGGTCTGGTAGGCTTTCCTGGCCGCTGCCACCGCGCGGTCGATATCCGCCGCGGTTCCCATGGAAATGACCGCGATCGGCCTTTCAGTTGCGGGATTGATAACTTCAAGGTCGTTTGGTTGCAGAGGAGCCACCCACCCGCCATCGATGTAGAAATTACGTTTATCGAGCATGAAAATCTCCTCCAGAATCCTGATTATCGAGTCATTCTGACCATCAATCGAGTGAACGCAAGAGCGTCTGTATAACAGTATGACACCTGTCGCAGAGAACAAAATCGTTGCCGCATCCGGCCTTCTTGCCGACCAGATGCAGGCGCTATCGTTGCAGTCATGGTCCAACACTATCTTTGCCATTTTTCGACGGGCTGAGCGCGCATCAAAGATGGTTATGACCTCCGGCACCACAATCCAGACAAAATCAACAAAAGGGGTTCTTAGATGAAAGCATTACTGATGAGCGGCGTCATGGCTTTTGCGCTGCTCGGCGCGGCCGGCGGTGCATCGGCCGCAGAGTGTGGCGACGTCACCATTGCCAGCATGAACTGGCAATCGGCGGAAGTTCTCGCCAATCTCGACAAGATCATTCTGAATGCCGGTTATGGCTGCAAAGCCGACATCGTGCAGGGCGATACGATCCCGACGCTGACCTCGATGACCGAAAAGGGTCAACCGGATATCGCCCCGGAAGGCTGGGTCGACTTCATGCGTGACATCATGGACAAGGCGGTAGCCGACGGCAAACTCGTCTATGCGTCGAAGTCACTCTCCGATGGCGGCGTTCAGGGTTGGTGGATGCCGAAATACCTTGCCGATGCGCATCCGGACATCAAGACAATCGACGATGCATTGAGGCATCCAGAGCTCTTCCCGGCCCCGGAAGATTCATCCAAGGGCGCCGTGTTCAACGGACCTCCCGGCTGGGGTGGCACGGTGGCAACCGCGCAGTTCTTCAAGGCCTATGATGCCGAGAAGAAGGGGTTCACGCTCGTCGATACAGGTTCTGCAGCAGGCCTCGATGGCTCGCTGGCAAAAGCCTATGAGCGCAAGGAAGGCTGGGTCGGATATTATTGGGAACCAACCGCCATCCTCGGGAAATATCCGATGGTGAAGCTCGACCATGGCGCGAAATTCGATTCAGCGGAATGGAAGCGCTGCAACACCGTTGCCGATTGCCCGGATCCGAAGATAAATGACTGGGAACTGGCTGAAGTCGATACGGTCGTAACCAGGAAGTTCAGCGAAAAGGCCGGGCCTGCCATGGAGTACCTCAAGGCGCGCTCGTGGGACAACAAGACCGTTAATACACTCCTTGCCTGGATGACCGACAATCAGGCGACCGGTGAAGACGGTGCAAAGTACTTCCTCAAGAACCACGAGGACATCTGGACCAAATGGGTCAGTGCCGACGTCGCCGAGAAGGTCAAGGCTGCCGTCAAGTAAGCAGCTGGTTACCAATCATACGAGGGCAGCGGCGTAGTCGCTGCTCTTTTTTGTATCTAGAACCACGTCGCGTGGCGGAGCCCGTCGTAGATTGCGGCATGGATATTGCGTGCATGGACCGCGTCGCCGATTCGTAATAGATCAAACTGGCCTGCCTTGGCGCGGACCGGAAAGATCACACCGCCATGACCAGCCTGTCATAATCGACGCACCACGATTGCGCGACAATGGCTCGACCTCCCGATAAAGATCATCGATTGGTAACGTCCCATGCTCGGCCACCACCTGGTCGACCCGACGCTCCTCACGGTACTCCGGTGCAAAATCCGAACCAAGTGTTGCAACAAACTGATTGCCATTGCGCGCAACGCTGACAAGCCGCATGTTGATCGTCACGCGGACGCCCTGCTATAGCGCATGGGGCGCCAAGGCGCTCCAGCTCATCCAGGCGCCAGTCAACAATGCCAATCATCTCCTTGCGCCTTGGATTTTTGGCAGCGAGGCTTACCTGTCCGCCGGCCTGATCGGAAGCCTCCAGCACAGAAACCCTGTGCCCCGCTTCCGCAGCGACGCGCGCTGCTTCAGGCCCTGCCGGGCCAGCCCCGACGATAACGACATTGCGGCTGGTTTTCGCTTTCGAGCCACATGCGGCATGGAGCCCTCGCGGCCCGTCGCAGCATTATGAATGCACAGCGCCTCGCCGCCTTCGTAGATGCGGTCGAGGCAATAGGTGGCACCGACACAAGGCCGAATGCGATGTTCCTCGCCTGCCATGATCTTCCGCACAATATGCGGATCGGTAATATGCGGGTCATGCCAACCATGTCGAGCTTGCCCTCGGCACAGCATAGCGTGCGGTTGCCACATCGGCGATGCGCCGCGTGAAACGTCGGAAACTTTGTTTCCTGGCGAATTTCACCGGCAAAATCGAGATGCGGCGACGATCGCATGCCCTGATAGGGATCACCTCATTCAGCGCTGTATCGGTATCAATATGGCCGCGAATGATATTGAGGAAGTCGAACTTGCTGGAGGCGGCGATTCGCCGGCTATCTCAACGCCCTCTTCCTTCCAGAGCCCCTGCTCCCAATCCTCATCCGCCA
>NZ_JBBNAN010000075.1:0-41421 GCF_037994405.1 Phyllobacterium sp. | reverse complement strand
GCAAGGGCACCAATGCCACCACCAATCAAGGCGCCCGTCCCAGCGCGTTGATTCTGTTCACTCGTTGCACAACCGGCAACAGAAACTGCCAGAAGCGCACATACCGCTACGGCGGTTAGACGAAATTTCATTACAAAATCCTCTCACTTAACAATATCAAGAACTCAATGCTGCTTTTGTAATGCGGCAGAAGAAAGATCGTTCCCGCTCGTTTTCACACGACTTTCCAACAGAACTGCGGCTCAAAAAGAAAACAGGCCGGAAGTTCCGGCCTGTTTGTCATACTCTTGATATTGAATGTTAATAACGGCAAGGAGCCCTGTAACGCTCGCCATAGCGATTTTGATAAGTGCAGTAGCCGCTGGGGCGCGGGTTGGTTGCGGCACCAACGAGGGCACCGGAGGCACCACCAATTGCCGCACCAGCAAGCGCGCCTTTGCCACCATTGATTGCACCACCAGCCAATGCACCCAATGCAGCACCGCCAACGCCATAACCGGCGACACGTTGATCACTGGTTGTACAACCTGCAACCGAAAGTGCCAAAAGTCCGGCAACTGCAATCGTAGACAAACTTTTCAACATGGAAGACCTCTCCCGTTCAAAAACCAAACTCACCAGCTTGCGTCCCCAATGCTGTGCCGCAACAATTACACTTTCCGCTTTGTTTTACAAGCGTTGAGCAGTTTGCGGCGCCGCAATCAGGATTGCTTTACCCGAATGGAGCGATACGTGGAGGGATCCACACACGGCATTCGATACTGTAAGCGATGAACCGAAGGAAAGTTCCATATTTTCTAGCGGCCAGCGCGCACCTTCGATAGAAAGTCCCTCCAATGGCGTAAATGCAACAATGCTGAACAGGGTTCCATCTGCAAAATCAAACTCGTAAGCGCCGGCAACCAGAGGATGTGCTTCCTCGGCGCCGCTGGACAGAATGAGTTTGCGTCCTTCGGCTGCCTGAGCGGTTGCCATCGTCAGGTGAAGCAGCGTGTGGTCGGTTCGCAAACCGCCAAAAGCTCCGCACAGAATGACCTCTGTCGCACCGAGCCGCCAGGCTTCGTTCAGCGCAAGCTCGCCATCAGTCATGTCTTTCGCCGCCGGAAAAACGACCCGCGGCACATCTGCATACTGCTCGTCAAGTTCAGGCGAGGTCGAATCGAAATCGCCAAGCCAGAGCTCCGGCACAAGGCCAAGTGATTCGGCATGGGCGATCCCGCCGTCAGCAGCAAGAACGCGAGCTCCCGCTACAAGTTGCCGGAGACGGTCAGTGACATGGACGGTTCCACCGAGAAGAATAACGAATTTGCTCATGAATCGCCCATAGCATGCGACGGGTCTTCCGCATAGCTTTGATGGGCATGGCAACTATCCGAGCAGGCCAATCGTCATGACAGCAATACCAGCAACGGTAGCGCCAATGACCAGAACGAGGCTTGGCGAGATCGCAGGAAACGCTTTCTGCTTTCTGCGACGCAACAGGATTGCATCCTTTGGCTTGCGTGAAGCGTCCGATTGAACTCTGACAGTTGAGTACTGAAATCCTTGACCACGAAACATGGCTGATCCTTTCACATGAAACCGATCCGTCATCGGGAGGTTTCGGGCGTGAAACTAGCGGTACCGAAATCAGCATTCGAGCTGGAAGAATGCACCAAGACATAAGGATATCATAAGCAATGCGCCGCTCTCATCTCCCCCTTGACTGGGAGAAAGGATTTTCTTGGGGTTAGCGCAGCTAAATCCCTAGAAAATCCAAGAGAGGGGTTTTGCCCCCGGGACGACCGGCGCGTGCTGGACGAGCACTTTAAGGGGCGAGTAGGTGACGCATGGAGTGCCGCAAATGGCACTCCTTGGGTAGCCGAGGCCTCCCAAGCGCAACAGACGGGATAAAGTCGCCGGACGGGCGGCCTTCGGATCGCATATTTCACTACAAAGACGCGCTTTGACGAGCGCCCGTCTTCCCGACCACTCAATGGCCAGACGCGAAAGCGGGCGTGGCAAGGGGGAAGTATTTCATTGAGCCGGCAACGTAACCCTGCTTGCGCGGCTGCCGCTTTATCTCTAATCTTTGCAGCGCTCTAACGGGGTGCCAGTCCTACACAGGAAAGGCTGAGAGGCTCTCGGAGAAATCCTGCCAACCCGCGGAACCTGATCCGGTTCGTACCGGCGGAGGGATTAGACGCGGCAGGAAAGCCGGCGCACCAATCCTTTTGAATTCGAAACCTACAGGAGGCGCCGATGCGACCACTCAACACACGCGTGATATCAGCAATTTTCGCCGGCGCTATGGCACTCGGCCTTGCAGCTCCGGCTAAAGCCGACGGCAAACTGACGGTATACACCTACGAGAGTTTCGCCGCGGAATGGGGTCCAGGTCCCAAGGTAAAGGACGCGTTCGAAAAGCAGTGCAGTTGCACAGTCGATTTCATTGCCGTGACCGACGGCGTTGCCCTGCTCAACCGGTTAAAGCTTGAAGGCGCGTCAACCAAGGCTGACGTCGTCCTCGGCCTCGACACGAACCTCACGTTTGAAGCCGCCGAAACCGGCCTCTTTGCGCCGCACGGCATCGATACCGGCGCGGTCAGCATTCCTGGCGGCTACAAGGACGATCTGTTCGTGCCTTATGATTATGGCTACTTCGCCGTGGTGTATGACACGGAAAAGCTGAAGAATCCGCCATCGAGCCTGAAGGACCTGATTGAAGGAGATCCAAAGCAAAAGATCGCCATCGAGGATCCGCGCACCTCGACGCCGGGGCTGGGTCTGCTGCTGTGGGTGAAATCGGTCTATGGCGACAAGGCCGGCGAGGCCTGGAGCAAGCTGAAGGATCGGGTGTTGACGGTAACCCCCGGCTGGTCTGAAGCCTATGGTCTGTTCACCAAGGGCGAAGCGCCCCTTGTCCTTTCGTACACAACCTCGCCCGCCTACCATCAGATCGCCGAAAAGACCGAGCGCTACAAGGCCGCTTCGTTTAAAGAAGGCCATTACCTGCAGATCGAAGTGGCCGGGCAAACCGTGAATGGGGCCAAGAATCCGCTATCGGCGCAATTCCTGACTTTCATGACCAGTCCGGCGTTCCAGGACACGATCCCGGAAAACAACTGGATGTTCCCTGCTGCCAAAACAGGTACGCCACTCAATCCAGCTTTCGAGACACTGGTGAAGCCGGCAAAGACTTTGATCTTTCCGTCTGAGGAAGTAGCGAAGAATCGGAAAGCCTGGATCGACGAATGGCTTGCGGCCATGAGTTTGTAAGGTCGTGGCAGCTGTCCGCTCAATGAAACCATTGGCGGGGGCGCTTGCCCTCGCCTTCTTGGTTGTGCTTGCGGGCGGCGCATTGCTCAGTCTTACGATCGAGGCATTGCGCGCCAGCGCGGAGGGTTTTGCCACCTTCGATAGCTACCTGTGGCGGATAGCGCGATTCACCCTCCTGCAGGCGCTCCTTTCCATGCTGCTTTCGGTAGCGTTTGCCATTCCGCTTGCTCGCGCTCTGCATGCGCATCCGGATTTTCCCGGTCGCGCCATGATCTTGCGGCTCTTTGCCCTGCCACTGGCCTTGCCCGCGCTTGTCGCTGTTCTCGGCGTTACCAGCATTTATGGGCGAAATGGGGGGGTAGCCGCCGTTTTCAGGGGCTTAGGCATTGATGTCGTTCCCAACATCTATGGTCTGACCGGCATTCTCATTGTCCACGTGTTTTTCAATCTGCCCCTGGCGACGCGGCTCATTCTTTCCGGTCTCGATTCCATCCCGGAAGACTACTGGAAACTGTCGTCACAATTGGGCATGAGCGGCTGGGCGCGTTTCCGACTCATCGAATGGCCGGTGATCCTGCGCAGTCTCTCCGGCATCGCTGGCCTAATCTTCATGCTTTGCATTACGTCCTTCACCATTGTCTTGACGCTCGGCGGCGGGCCGCGAGCCACGACCCTGGAAGTTGCGATTTACCAGTCTTTGCATTTCGACTTCGACGTTGCGCGCGCCGTATCCCTGACGCTGGTGCAGCTATGCCTGACGGTCGCCGTTCTGCTCGTATTGAATCTGACCGGAAGGCCCGCGGCGGAAGGGTTCAGCCTGCGGACGACCACGCGCCGTTTTGACCGGCCATCCCTGAGAACGAAGCTCTCGAACGGCACGATCATCCTTCTTGGCCTACTGTTCGTCGGATTGCCCATGGCCGGAACGGTGGTTTCGGGCCTTGCCGCTGATCTTCCGCGACTTTTCATCGAACGCACGGTCTGGCAGGCAATTTCAACCAGCCTGATCCTTGGCGCCGCTGCCGCCACACTTTCGCTGGTTATTTCGCTGGCGCTGGTGATGGCCCGGGAATGTCTGGCCAGTGAGCGCCGCTACGAATCGCCCAAAATGTTCGAGCGCTCGCTGGACCTCGGCGCGAGCCTGATCATCGTTGTTCCGCCCATCGTCATCGGCGCGGGCTGGTTCATCCTCTCCCATCATTTTGTGGACCCGTTCAGCCTGGCACCCATCATGGTCGTGAGTGTCAACGCAGCGATGGCGATACCCTTCGCCTTTCGCATTCTTCGTCCATCATGGGATACCGCAGCAAGCCGGCAGAACCGGCTCTGCGCGCAGCTTGGCATTGCCGGCTGGAACCGGCTCCGGCTTATTGATTGGCCTTTCCTCAAGCGACCCTTAGGCGTTGCCTTTGCGTTTGCAATGGCGCTGTCGCTGGGCGACCTTGGCACCATCGCCCTTTTCGGCAACAATTCGGTCCAGACCCTGCCATTTCTACTGTTGCAACGTATGGGGAGCTATCGCACGGAAGACGCGGCCGGCCTCGCACTCATCCTCGGTACTCTGTGTCTGCTTCTGATGATAGTAGCCGACAGGGGCGCTAACAGCCTGGCGAGGAAAGAGGTTGGAAACAATGGTTAGACCTTCCAGATCGCCAGCGAACGGGGGCGCCTCTATCCGCCTTGCTGCGGTCGATTTCGACTTTGGCGACATGGCGATGCGTTTCGATCTCGCCATTGAACGGTCGACTATAGCTGCCATCATCGGACCGAGCGGATCCGGAAAGTCGACGCTGCTCAATCTCATTGCCGGGTTCGAAACGGCCAAGGCTGGCACGATATTGATCGACGGCATAGACGTGACCCACGTCGCGCCTTCCATGCGCCCGATCTCCATGGTTTTTCAGGACAACAATCTCTTTGCGCATCTCGATGTCGCCGAAAATGTCGGACTTGGCAGCAGGCCGGATCTCAAGTTGAGCCGCGCTCAATGGGTACAAATCCACGAGGCGATCCAGAAAGTCGGTCTTGGCGGCAAGGAAAAACGAAAGCCCGAGGCGCTATCCGGCGGCGAGCGCCAGCGCGTGGCGATCGCCAGGGCTCTTGTGCGCAATCGCCCGGTACTTCTGCTCGATGAGGCCTTCGCTTCACTCGGACCGGCGCTGCGGCAGGAAATGCTTGACCTCGTCGGCAATCTGCAAGAGGAAACCGGCATGACGGTGGTGATGGTTACACATCATCCGGAAGATGCATTGCGTTTGCCCTCGACGCTGTTCTTTCTCGAAAACGGCAAAATTGTCGCTTCAGGACCTGCGAAAGAATTGCTGTCGCAAAAGGGACCTTCGCTGTTGCGAAAATACCTCGGCGCAGAAGACTCTGCGCTATGACATATTTTCGACGCCTTGCCACATTCAAGAAAGCAATGAATTTCTTGCTCAAGGCTGCTTGTCGGGCTAGCAAGAACAGGCACATACGAGTCTGCTGGCGCGCGACGACAACGAGGACATGATTCTGGCTACGCACAATTCCCCCACAAGCAACGGATGGTTTCATCCAGCCGCTCGCGTCAGGAATCTTGCGTCGGGGATGCTTGTGCTTGCCTTCTTGTCAGGTTGCCAGATGCTCAACGTCTCCAAGGAAGATGCGCTCGGCCCCTCGTCGAATCCGGTTACGGTCGACAATGTCAGCAAGAACGACCAATTGGCTAAACTTAGCGCCGAGCAGCATCCGCGCATTCTCGCGACCTACGGCGGCGAATATAAGGACGCCAAGCTTGAACGCATGGTGGCCAAGGTTGTCGGCAATTTGACCACGGTCTCGGATAACCCGACGCATACCTATCGCATCACGATCTTGAACTCCCCCAATATCAATGCGTTCGCGCTACCTGGCGGCTACCTTTACGTGACCCGCGGTCTGCTCGCCCTTGCCAATGACAGTGCCGAGCTTGCCGCCGTCATCGCCCACGAAATGGGCCACGTGATCGCCAACCACGGCATCGAACGCCAGCAGCGCGAGCAGGAAGCGCAGATTGCCGGCCGCGTGGTCTCGGAAGTTCTGCAGGACGACAGCGCCGGTCGCGAGGCCTTGATCCGCGGCAAGCTGCGCATGGCACAGTTCTCGCGCAATCAGGAACTGCAGGCCGATGCGATCGGCATCAAGATGATTGGCGAGGCTGGTTATGACCCGTTCGCTGCTGCGCGCTTTCTGCAATCCATGGCGTCCTATGCGGATTTCCGCAACGTCTCCGGTGCGACCGATGCAAGCCTCGACTTTCTTGCAAGCCATCCTTCCGCGCCGCAGCGCATCGAACTTGCGCGCGGCCACGCCCGCCGTATCGGGGCACCGGGTGTGGGGACGACTGACCGCGATTCGTTCCTGCAGGGCATTGATGGCCTTCTCTATGGCGACACGCCAGAGGAGGGTTATGTCCGTGGGCGGAGCTTTGTTCACCCGTTGCTCGGCGTGAGCTTCACCGTTCCCGACGGGTTCGTTATCGATAACAGCGTGGATGCCGTCATGGCGACTGGGCCGGGCGAAGTGGCGATCCGCTTTGACGGTACGCAGGTCTCAGGCAATCCATCCATGACCGATTACATGCGCAGCGGCTGGGTCACAGGTCTTGATGACGCCAGCGTCATAGCAACAACCTTCAACGGCATGCCGGCAGCAAGCGCAAAGGCGCGGGCCGACCGCTGGGAGTTCGACATATTCGTCGTCAACGCCGGCAATCGAATCTACCGGTTCCTGACGGCGGCTCCGACAGGCAGCACTGCGCTGACGCCCGCCTCGCAGACGGTGATCCAGAGTTTTCATTTGCTGACGCCGCAGGAGAAGGCGAATATCAAGCCCCTCCGCATCCGCGTCGTCACGGTGAAATCCGGCGATACATTGACCAGCCTGTCCAATCAGATCATGGGGACCGATCGCAAGCTCGATCTCTTCCGCCTGATCAATGCATTGCCGCCCGGCGGGACTGTGTCCGTTGGCGACAAGGTCAAGGTCATCAGCGAGTAAGCAACAAAAAAGCCCGGCAATGCCGGGCTTTTTAAAAGGTAGGATAGACCGGTCTTACGCGGCTTCTTCCTGCTCGTCTTCAATGACGGCGTCTGCTTCAACTTCGGCGTCAGCCTCAGCCTTGGCGCCACGCTTCGGTCCCTTTGCAAGATTGACTTCGATCAGACGGACAGCTTCCGTTTCCGACATCTTGTTAACGGCGGAAATTTCGCGGGCCATCCGATCGAGCGCGGCTTCATAAAGCTGGCGTTCTGAATAGGACTGCTCCGGCTGATTGTCAGCACGGAACAGGTCACGGACGACTTCCGAAATCGAGATCAAGTCGCCTGAATTGATCTTCGCATCATATTCCTGCGCGCGGCGGGACCACATGGTGCGCTTGATACGGGCGCGGCCCTGTACAACCTTCAAAGCGCGATCGACATAATCAGTCTCGGAGAGCTTGCGCATACCAATGGCGGTTGCCTTGGCAACCGGTACTTTCAAGCGCATTTTGTCTTTCTGAAAGTCAATAACAAATAGTTCAAGCTTGTGACCTGCAACTTCCTGTTCTTCGATGTTGACGATTTGACCTACGCCATGGGCCGGATATACAATAAATTCGCCCGTCTTGAATCCAATACGCTGGGCGGCTTTTTTCTGCGGAACTGCTGTCATGCGCTTAATAACTCCTTGCTGCGCCCGGCAAAACGCACCGGCTAAACCAATCACTGGACACCGGAACCCGGTTTGTCGGCCGCCAATATTTTCGCGCAAAAGCAATCCGGACGAAGCAGTGGGTTGGACGTACACACAACCATACCCTGAACTGTAGGTCCGAAATAAATCTAGCCGATTGGTGATTTATGCTTTAGCGCCACGAAATTGACGTCCAATGATCAACATATCCCGTATCCATATCACGAAAAGTGATTAGAATCAACTTTTTGCTGCACTTGCTCAAAATAGTGTTTTTGCAAGACTTGCAGATTGCGGCAAATCAAGCTTGGTCAAACATCAATTCCTGAAATATTTCAGTCGCCCTCGCCAGGCTCCGGTGAAAAGAACTTTTCGAACTTGCCTTCAACGCCGTCCATTTCTTTAGCATCCGCAGGCGCGTCGCGCTTCTGTGAGATGTTTGGCCATTTTTCGGCATATTCGGCATTGATCTGCAGCCAGTTGTCCAGACCTGGCTCTGTGTCGGGTTTGATCGCTTCAGCCGGGCATTCAGGCTCACAAACACCGCAGTCGATACACTCGTCCGGATGGATGACGAGCATGTTATCACCCTCGTAAAAACAATCGACGGGACAGACCTCAACGCAATCCATATATTTGCAGCGGATGCAATTGTCGGTCACAACATAAGTCATTTGCTGGCTCCTGAAGACACCACGATCAGCGTGTCAGCGGTTGAGGTAACGATTTGACGCCGGGCTGACAAGGGGGGAAAATAAACTGCGGCACCAGAACGCGGCCCGCATCATGTTCAAACGCCGAAGTTTGTCTTCGCCACTCCCGAACATGGGCCATTACCCAAATACGCACGGCGCCATTCATCGCATTGCGGTGCCTGCGCGACAAGCAATCATCATCCCTTACTAACGCATTTCGTAAAATATTATTTTAGATGGTTGGTCAATATTAGAGATTATTTCGACGCAATTGACGATTTCCGCAATCGCACTTGCTTAGTTCTCTGAAGGATCGTCATCCCCCTGCATAAGCCGGTCGACCTGCCGCCGTTCGCGTTTTGTCGGACGACCGGAACCAGTAACGCGCACGGGCAATCCATTGAGGCGGCTAGCAGGATCTCTTGGTGGGAGCGGCGGTGACATGTCTTCGTACAATGTTCGCGCCTCCTCAGCGGGGCCACGTCGCGTCCCGCGGGAGATAACTTTGTAGACCAGGATGCGTCTATCAAGGGTGACTGTCAGTACATCGCCGGGTTTCACAGCCTGTGACGGCTGATCAACCTTGTCTTTATTGATACGGACACCACCCCCCGTTACAAGCTTTGCCGCCAGGGAGCGGGATTTGACCACCCGCGCGAAAAACAGCCATTTGTCGACGCGCTGTTTATCTTCCCCTGGCATTCATGCCATCCTATTTCTTCATCTGTTCCTTCAGAGCCAGCAATTTGGCGAAGGGCGAGTCCATGTCGATCTTGACCGGACGCTCCTCCCGTTCCGGACGCTTTGCATGGGTCTGCGGCTTGCCTGCGGGCTTCCCGCCATCCTGCTTGAACCGGTCACCTCCACCAGGCTTGCCTTTGCCACGGAAACGTTCCTTGCGGTCACCCTGTTCATTCTGCTGGTTCGAATTCCGCTCTGGACGGCCAGCACGTTGCTCCCCCTGGCCATTGCGGACCTGGCCTCCGTGGGGCTGATTGCGCCGTTCCTGATTGCCTCGGTTGTTACGACCTTCGAAACGGGCCTGACGCCAGAGAAATACAGGCTTTGGTGCCTCTTCTGGCGCAGCCGACTCAATATCAGCGCGCTCGCTGGTTTGGGTAACTGGCTCGGTAGCTTGTATTTCGACGGGAGCATTGGCCGCATCGACGGTATCCGGTGCGGAAGCAGCAACTGGCTCAACGAGGGTTGCTTCTGGTGCCTCGCTGCTTTCCCGAGGCGCTGCAGGCACCGACGTTGCATCGAGTTCAGAGAGCTTCGCAGCGACGATCGCGGCTTCAATTGCTTCCTGACGATAGCCGAGGCTTTTCAGGATCTCTTCCATATCGTCAGCGGTCGCGCCGAGAATTGACATCATAGCCGGGGTGACAACGAAACGCGTGCCATCATAGGCGCCGTCCGGCCGGGTGCCCGTACCGGGCTTCCACGCAAGTGCCGGGCGGATGAGGTCTGCCAAGCGCTCAAGAATATCAATGCGGACGGCGCGCCGTCCCAGAATCCGGTACCCCGCCAATCGATAAAAGGCCGGATCGAAGCTTGGATCCGTTACGACGGATGTGCGCCCGGCAGATAGGACCTGCACGACATCACCATATCCAGGGCGATCTTTCGCATCTTCCTTGAGCGCCCACAGAAGCGTCAGCAATCCCGCTGGAGCAGGTTTAAGCAGCGCCGGCAAGAACACATGGTACGCACCGAAGCGGACGCCGAGCCGGCGGAGAGCGGCGCGCGAATCCTGATCAAGGCCGCGAACGTCTTCGGCGACGTCACGGCGCTGCAAGACGCCGAAATTCTCGACAAGCTGGAAAGCCAGACCTTTGGTGATGCCGACAAGCGCATCGGCGTTGGCGAGATCAACAAGCGGCTTCAGCACAGTTTCGATGTGGTGTGCAAGGAACCGATCGACCCGCGCCGCCACCTTGTCGCGCGCTGGACCTGTCAATTGTTCATCGGCCAGAAGCACCGCACGCGGCTTCAGCGGCTGTTCGCCGGAAACGACCGAAGCGACAGGAGCGCCGATCCAACGCAACGTGCCGTCGGAGCCCAGCGCAAAGTCGCCATTGGCCGAAGCGTCAAAGCGCGTCGCGCGACTTTCGAACTCCGTCGCCAAGGCTTTTTGTGCAGCGGCCTTGATGGCTTTCGCATCTGTTCCATCGACTTGGGCATCCGTAGTGAAACGGAACCCATCCAAACGACCAACATGGTGCCCTTCGACAACGACGTCCCCGGCAGGGCTAATTTCGGCTTCTAACATTGTATTCTCTCTCAGGCGCCTCATAAGCACGCTTGTCCTGCGGTCTACGAAGCGTTTCGTCAACCGTTCATGCAGTGCATCTGATAATCTGTCCTCAATTTCACGCGTCTTTTCTTGCCAATGTGCCTGATCTGCCAGCCATCCGGGCCTGTGAGACACAAATGTCCAGGTTCTGATCTGGGCGATGCGCCGCGACAGCGCATCGATATCGCCGTCGGTGGAATCGGCTCGGCGCACTTCTTCGGCCATGTAATTTTCATTGACGTGTCCCGATTCAGCAAGATCCGTATAGATCGACGCGATAATATCTGCGTGCTGCGCCGGCGCGATCTTGCGATAGTCGGGCAGTGCGCACGTATCCCACAACAGGGCAACACGCTCCGGTGTCGTGGCAAGCGGCGCCACAACGGGATCGCGTGACAGAAACTCCAGGGCCTGCTGGTCGACTGCAGGTAGCGCTCGTGTCAATCCTTCAACGGGTGCAGGCGTATCGATGGATCGCTTCAACGCGTCGAGGCTGGAATAATCGAAACGGGCCGTGCGCCACTGAAGGATTCTGACGGAATCAAACGCGTGCGTTTCCACACGCTGCACCAGTTCGTCGGAGAAACCCGACACCTGGCCGGTAACGCCAAACGTTCCGTCACGCAAGTGCCGGCCAGCGCGTCCGGCAATCTGGCCGATTTCTGCCGGGGAAAGATCCCGAAATTGGTAACCATCAAACTTTCGGTCCTGGGCAAACGCCACATGGTCGACATCAAGATTGAGACCCATACCGATAGCATCGGTCGCAACAAGATAGTCGACATCGCCCGATTGGTAGAGATCGACCTGCGCATTGCGGGTGCGTGGGCTCAGTGCGCCCATGACAACCGCTGCGCCGCCGTTCTGTCGCCGGATAAGTTCGGCGATCGCATAAACTTCTTCGGCAGCGAAGGCGACAACAGCAGTGCGTGGTGGCAGCCGTGTAATCTTCTTCGATCCTGCGTAGGCCAAATTCGACAATCTGGGCCTTGTGACCACTGAAATTCCGCGAAGCAACTTTTCTAGAATTCCACGCATCGTCGCCGCGCCCAGCAACAAGGTCTCCTGGCGGCCGCGAAGGTGCAGAATCCGGTCAGTGAAGATATGGCCGCGCTCAAGATCGTTGGCGAGCTGCACTTCATCAATGGCGACAAAATCCATGTCAGTCTGGCGCGGCATGGCTTCAACTGTGCATACCGCATAGCGGGCACCCGGCGGATTGATCTTTTCCTCGCCGGTAATCAGCGCAACGTTTGCCAGTCCGACCCGCTCGCCAACACGGCTATAGACCTCGCGTGCCAAAAGCCGCAGTGGCAAGCCGATCGTCCCGGTATGATGCGCCAGCATCCGTTCGATGGCGAGGTGCGTCTTTCCCGTATTGGTCGGCCCCAGAACGGCAGTAACATCACGGCCCGTCAGGACGAGGGGAAGTTCAGGAGTGGGCATAAGGTTCATCAACTACATTCCAATACCGGCACAACGGCGCGAGCAAACGAGCAGGGCGAGCCGGGCATGCATTCCGCTAGCATTTTCAGCGTCGCACAGAAAGTATGCGGGGCGCGTCAGATAAACAATCACGAACTGATTCACGGAGTGTACCATTAGGAAATGGAACGCGAGCAGAACGAATCAGCTACGAATCAGCGCTAGGACAAGATTCCTGATTTGTTCACGGCCATATATAGATTTTCGCAGTGCGCGTTGCACTAAATGCTGAATCAGAATTCGGCGCATGGCCAGATTCCTTTGTGCCGCATTAACCTTTAGGAATTTGACCGCCGCACATTAACCGACCTCAGCCCAATATTAAGAAAAAAGTAATAATTACTTATAGTTAGTTAAAGTGAAAACCAAAACCGTGATCGTCGTCGCCTTCATTTCGATCAAAGCCGGAACGAATCGACGACGAATCAGCACTCAACGGACTTTCCTGTTTTGTTCACCAAGCGCTGTGTCTACCCTCGGGAAAAGACCCAATGCAATCAAATGCCCGAACGTAGGACAAGATTCATTTCGCCTGGCGCGCTGCTCCTCTTGAAATACGAGATCATCATCAACAAGACGTAAAGACGCCGCGCATTTTCCCTGCACGGCGTCTTTCAGATCCGCTTCAGATTTCGTGTTCGATCAGCTCGAATATTGCCCGCCATTGGCTGAAAGCGTCGAACCGGTGATGAAGCCTGCATCATCGGAAGCAAGGAATACAACACAGCGCGCCACTTCCTCAGGTTCACCGAGGCGCCCGACCGGGATCTGCGGGATGATGCGCTCGTTGAGCACTTTCTCGTCGATCGCACGCACCATCTCAGTCCCGATATAGCCAGGACAGATCGCGTTGACGGTAATTCCGGCGCGCGCACCTTCCTGCGCCAAGGCCTTGGTAAAGCCGATATCGCCAGCCTTCGATGCCGAGTAGTTGACCTGCCCTGCCTGTCCCTTCTGCCCGTTGATGGAGGAAATATTGATCACCCGCCCGAATTTGCGATCGCGCATGCCGCTCCATACCGGATGGGTCATGTTGAACAGACCATTCAGATTGGTGTTGACCACTTCGTTCCACTGACCGGGCGTCATCTTGTGGAACATCGCATCCCGGGTAATGCCGGCATTGTTAACCAGAACGCCAACAGGACCAAGATCGGCTTCGATCCTGGCGATGCCGGCAGCGCATTCCTCGTAATTCGACACATCCCACTTGTAGGTCGGTATTCCGGTTTCCTTGCTGAATTTCTTCGCCGCATCATCATTGCCGGCGTAATTTGCTGCGACCTTGTAACCAGCCGCTTTGAGTGCCACGCATATGGCAGCGCCAATACCGCGTGTGCCACCTGTCACGATTGCCGTTTTTGTCATTGTGCCCTCCCTGAACAGATTTCTCTCAAACGAAGTGTGATCCTAAAAAACAATAGAACCGGAGCGCCGGCTCAAATGGTGTTGAGCCGGCCGAAATGACGATCAATCCTTGGTACGCTCAACGCAAAGAGCCACGCCCATACCACCACCGATGCAAAGCGTTGCGAGGCCTTTGGTGCCGTTGCGGCGCTTCAACTCGAACAGCAGGGTGTTGAGAACGCGGGCACCAGACGCGCCGATGGGATGACCAATAGCGATGGCACCGCCATTGACATTGACAATGTCCGGATTGAAGCCCAGATCCTTGTTGACCGCACAGGCTTGGGCAGCGAAGGCTTCATTCGCCTCGACAAGGTCAAGATCCTCGGCCTTCCAGCCGGCCTTTTCCAATGCCTTCCGCGATGCCGGGATAGGTCCAGTTCCCATGATCGACGGGTCGACGCCGGCCGTGGCCCAGGACGCAATCCGCGCCAGAGGCTTGATCCCGCGACGCTTGGCTTCATCCTCGCTCATCAAGACCACCGCGGCAGCACCGTCATTGAGTCCGGACGCGTTGCCGGCGGTGACTGTGCCGTCCTTGTCGAAGGCGGGCCTGAGTTTGGCCAATGCATCCATCGTTGCGCCGTGACGGATATACTCGTCGTCTGAAACCACGACGTCGCCCTTGCGGGTCTTGATCGTGAACGGAACAATCTCGTCCTTGAATTTGCCGGCCTTCTGCGCCGCCTCGGCCTTGTTCTGGGAGCGCAGTGCAAACTCATCCTGCTCCTCGCGGGTGAGCTGCCATTTGCGGGCGATGTTTTCAGCGGTGATTCCCATGTGATAGCCGTGGAATGCGTCGGTCAGACCGTCCTTGATCATCGTGTCGATCAGCTTGAAATCGCCCATTTTCACGCCGCCACGAAGATGCGCGCAGTGCGGTGCCAAAGACATGGACTCCTGGCCGCCGGCAACGATGATATTTGCGTCTCCGGTCACAATCTGCTGCATGCCAAGCGCAACCGCGCGCAGGCCTGAGCCACAAACCTGATTGAGGCCCCACGCTGTCGCTTCCTGTGGTATGCCTGCTGCGATAGCGGCCTGACGCGCCGGGTTCTGGCCCTCTCCCGCGCCCAAGACCTGGCCGAGGATCACTTCATCGACGTCTGCGGCGTCAACGCCCGCACGGCTAAGTACTTCCTTGATGACGGCAGCGCCCAACTCGTGTGCCGGAACATTGGCGAATGCGCCGTTGAACGATCCGACGGGAGTGCGGGCCGCACTGGCAATGACGATCGATTGGGTCATGGACGTCTCCTCAAATTATGTCATGCTGAATTCACCCAGCACACTCCCAAATAGAATTCCCTCCCCGCAATCATTTGACAAGGGGCATTTAGGTCTAAGGCGTAATTATCCGTTTTTGCACTGCAGCATTGATCTTGGCGCATCGCGTTGGATGCGCTGCACAATTCACTTTGAATTGCAGCACTTTGCCCCTATCCTCCAAGGGCTATCCGTAAGCCGGCACGCAAATTCGGCAAAGGACACGAGGTTGGGGAGTTGAGCAATGGCAGGAAAAACTGGCGACGTCGTCATAAAGAAATATGCCAACCGGCGTCTCTACAATACCGGCACGAGCACTTATGTCACGCTCGAAGATCTGGCAGAGATGGTAAAGCGGAATGAAGATTTTACCGTACAGGATGCAAAGAGCGGCGAGGACATTACCCACTCAGTCCTGACCCAGATCATCTTTGAACTGGAGAATAAGGATGGGCAGAACATGCTGCCAATCCCGTTCCTGCGGCAGTTGATCGCCTATTACGGCGACCAGATGCAGGTCGTACTCCCGACTTTCCTCGAGCAATCCATGTTGGCCTTTGCAAAAGAACAGGAGCGCATGCGTGAGCAGCTGACTGCGGCCTTTGGGAAGACGCCGATGGACATGATGAATGTCAGCGCGCCGATCAAGCTGGTCGAGGAGCAGGTTCGACGCAATACCGAAATGCTGCAGCAGGCGATGCGCATGTTCACACCCTTCCCGCTGGGCAAGACAGCCGGCACTACCGAACCCGAAGAAGTTCCCGCAACCGAGAAGCCCGCGAAGGACACCGGGCTGGACGAGCTCAAAGAGCAAATTGCCGCCATGCAGCGTAAGCTCGACTCTCTCGACAAATAGTCAAAGCTTCAACTGAACCGCTGCCGGCTCCCAAGATGGGAGCCGTTGCTATGAAAAGATACGAGAGAACATTATGGCCCAAATTACCCTCTCCAAAGCCAACACCATCATCAAGGCCGCCCTTGCAAAGGGTGTCGGCATGCGTCCCCTATCGGTCGCGGTGCTTGATGCCGGCGGCCACCTCAAGGCGTTCCAAAAGCAGGATGGCGCCTCCATGTTGCGGTTTGAAATTGCCTTTGGCAAAGCCTTCGGTGCGCTGACGATCGGCGCCGGCTCGCGCACCGTTGAAAAGTTCGCGAAGGACCGCCCGCATTTCGTCGAGGGTCTGGTGGCTGCCTCTGGGGGACACGTCATTCCGGTTGCCGGCGGCGTTCTCGTCAAGAACGGCAAAGGTGAAATATTAGGTGCCGTCGGTATCACAGGAGATACGTCGGACAATGATGAAATCGCGGCTATTGCAGGCATTGAAGCCGCAGGTTTCGTAGCGGACGGCGGCCAGGGGTAAGCATGGCATAGCGCGATTCCCCAAGACTATCGGGGATCGCAAAAGGTCTTGATGCACCCAGAACGAGGGATCGGAAATGACGGGTTCGGCCAAAGCGACAGTCTTCATCGACAATGACCGGGTCATCGTCACTGAATATCGTTTCGCCGTCGGCGACAACACCGGCTGGCACCGTCACGCGCACGACTACGTTGTAGTCCCGCTGATGGACGGCCGGGTCAAGCTCTTGACGAAAGATGGCGAATCCTTTGCCGATATGAAGAAGGGCGTACCGTATTTTCGCTCCGAAGGCGTCGAACATGACGTCATCAACGCCAATGACGGCGAATATGCTTTCATCGAAATAGAACTGAAGTAGCCTCCTGAAAACAATTTCTGCAATTCATGTCAAAATGCGATCTGATGAGCCGTCATTGCATCGAGCGCATGTCTTTCGCGCTTTAAACCCGAAAGGAACTGCCATGAATTATACGATTTTGGCCTATGAAACAGCAGATGCATACGCAGCACGCACTGACCCCAGCAAGCAGGAAAATTATCGCGCCGGGTGGATGGCCTACAGCCAGGTTCTGAGAGAAGCTGGCATAATGGTCACCGGCGCCGGGCTCCAGGCACCCGATACCTCGACGACTGTAAAGCTGCAGAACGGAGAGCGGCTCGTTCAAGACGGACCCTATGCCGACACCAAGGAGCAATTGGGCGGCTTTTATATCATTAACGTGCCGGATCTTGATACCGCGCTCGGCTGGGCGGCTCGCTGTCCGGCCGCCATAGCAGGCGGCGTAGTTGAGGTGAGGCCCAATATTCAGATGCCAGGTTGAGATGGAACGATTAGACGCACGCCGTGCTGTCGAGGCCGCGGCGCGCGACTCCTACGGCCGGCTGATTGCTTTTCTCGCGGCGCGCTCACGCGACGTCTGCGCAGCAGAAGATGCCTTGGCCGATGCATTCGCCTCGGCTTTGGAAACCTGGCCGCGCAATGGCGTACCGGACAAGCCCGAAGCATGGCTGTTGACAGCCGCCCGCCATCGGATGACCGATGCCAGACGCCACGCCCGTGTGCGGTCGCAAGCGGTTCCTGCCCTGCTCATGATCGCCGACGAAGCATCCACGATGACGGACAGCGATGTGTCATTCCCGGACGAACGACTGAAACTACTCTTTGTCTGCGCCCATCCGGCCATCGAGGCCACAGCCCAGACACCTCTCATGCTCCAGACCCTGCTCGGCCTGGACGCTGCGCGCATAGGGTCCGCCCTTCTTGTTCAGCCCGCGGCCATGGGTCAGCGTCTTGCACGGGCAAAGCGGAAAATCCGTGATGCCGGCATCGCTTTCGAGATTCCGACGGCCAGGGAACTGCCGGTTCGGCTTGAAGCCGTACTTGAGGCGATTTACGCCGCATACGGCAGCGGCTGGGATGATGTGGCAGGCGCCGACCCACGTCGCAAAGGGCTCGCAGTAGAAGCAATTGATCTTGGTCGGCTTCTCATGCGCCTTATGCCGGAACAGCCCGAAGTAAAGGGCCTCCTGGCACTCATGCTCTATTGTGAATCGCGACACGAAGCGCGGCGCGATGCTGCTGGCGCTTACGTCCCTCTTTCAGAGCAGGATACAGCATATTGGTCAAGGCCAATGATCGATGAAGCTGAGCTGCTTCTGAAGGCAGCCGCGAGCAAGGGCCGTATCGGCCGCTTTCAGCTTGAGGCGGCGATTCAGTCGGTACACGCGCAGCGCATCGAGACGGGCTTTACGGACTGGGGAGAGATCGCATTGCTTTATGAGGGTCTGGTTGTCCATGCACCAACGATCGGTGCACTGGTTGGCCGGGCAGCTGCAGTTGCCGAGGCACGAGGTCCGGCCGTTGGCTGGACGCTACTTGAGGCTATTTGCGCCGAAACAGCGAACAGTTATCAGTCCTATTGGGCATTGGCGGCACATTTGCTTTCGCACCTGCAACGCAATGACGAGGCCAGCACGGCGTACGGTCGAGCTATTGGCCTATGCGAAGACCCGGCAATGCGCGAGTTCCTCACAAGGAAATTGGACGCCTTGCCAGAGCAGTCCAAATAAAAAGGCCGGCACAAGGCCGGTCTTTTTAATCGCTAGTTCGAAGAAAGGGATCGATCAGCCTTCTTTCGGTGTCAGAACCTGACGGCCACGATACATGCCGGTCTTCAGATCGACGTGGTGCGGGCGGCGCAATTCGCCAGAATTCTTGTCTTCGACATATGTCGGTGCCTTCAGCGCGTCGGCGGAACGGCGCATGCCGCGCTTCGACGGGGAAGTTTTTCGTTTAGGTACAGCCATTGTTCCAGCTCCAGTAATCAGTCAAAATCCGGCACTGGCCCGATTGAGCCTGTCACAATGGACAAAATTCCGGAAAGTTCGGCTGGGGCTATACACGGCTTGAGAGCTTTTGACCAGCAGGAGTCGCATATTTTTTGTCACAAAAGCTTTGACCTGCCGAATCTCAACCTCTTCGATACTAGTTTACGCATCCAACGTACGCCCCGGCTCCACGCGCGCGGCGTTCATTGAGCCTCGCGAGAGTTTGCATCCCCCGTCCCGGCCTTGCGGGATTGCGCACGATAGGATTGGGAAGCGTAACAGCAAGGTAGGCGGCCTGGCGGGGCGAAAGTCTGGCAGCGCTGACCTTGAAATGATGCTGGGCGGCCGCTTCGATGCCGTAGATTCCGGGGCCCCATTCGGCGATGTTTAAATAGATTTCCATAAGCCGCCGCTTGGGCAGGATGAGGTCGGTTATGACCGCCAGCGGTACTTCAAGGCCTTTGCGGATAAAGGAGCGGCTGGTCCAGAGAAACAGGTTTTTGGCCGTTTGCATCGTAATTGTTGATGCGCCGCGCGTTTGTTCGCCATCAATTGCGTCGGAAACGACGGAGTTCAACGCATCCCAGTCAACACCCGAGTGAAAGCAGAACCTTGCGTCTTCGGACATCATCACGGAATTGATAAGCGTTGGCGATATCTGCTCGATTGGTACCCAACGACGATCATAACCAGAAAGCGTGGCAAGATCTTTCACCATCAATGTAGAAACCGGGTGAATAAACGGCATCCGGTAAAGGCTAAGCAGGATAATGGGCAACATAATCAGGATGATGCCGGCCAGAACAACGTAGCGCATGATCCGGCTGACAGGTGAACTGCCCGGATCAACCAGATAACCTCGTCCCCGCTTTTTTCTGACCAAGACCCTCGTCACACATCCCGTCCGCGCTATAACTCCCCGTTGCACATAGAGCAAAGCGCCGCAGAAGGGAATTCATTCTGCGATTTTCCATGTTCTACGCACAGGCTCGGCCATCAATCGACCATCACCGCCCAGTAGGGCCATTGACCCGAGGACAATTTTCCGCTCATTGCCTGATCATGATGACAGATCAAGGCTTCTCATTGTTCCAGATCACCTTGCAGCAACGCGCGAGTGCGGTGGAAACACTGCTGTCCGAATTGCTGTCTGACCGGACGCAGAGCGGCGAGATCAGTCGCCCGCCACGCCTGATGGCAGCCATGCGCCACGGCGTTTTGAACGGCGGCAAACGCCTGCGTCCTTTTCTGGTGATGGAAAGCGCTGCCCTGTTCGGCGCAGATAATCTGGCCGCCCTGCGCGTTGCCGCGGCGCTCGAATGCATTCACAGCTATTCGCTTGTCCACGACGATCTGCCCGCCATGGATGATGATGATCTGCGGCGGGGCCAGCCAACAGTGCATCGCAAATTCGATGAGGCGGCAGCCATTCTCGCTGGCGACAGTCTGCTGACCTATGCGTTCGAGCTGATTGCGAGCGACGAGACCGAACTTGATGCACAAGCCCGAGTGGCGCTGATTGCAACGCTTGCCCGTGCCTCGGGTGTTGGCGGTATGACTGGCGGTCAGGCACTTGACCTTGAAGCGGAGAAAGTCAAACCGGACGAGGAGGGTATTATCCGCCTTCAGGCGATGAAGACCGGAGCCCTGATCCGCTTTGCCTGTGAGGCAGGCGCTATCATCGGTCATGCCGACACCAAGGATCGCGACCGTTTGGCGGAATATGGCTCGGCGATTGGCCTTGCCTTCCAGCTCGCCGATGACCTTCTCGACGTGACTGCCGAAGCAGGCCATGTGGGGAAAGCAACGGGCAAGGACGCCGCTGCTGGCAAAGCCACACTCGTCTCCCTGCATGGTATCGAATGGACCAAACGCCAGTTGGCGGGCCTCGTTGCGCAGGCTGAGGAACTTCTGGCACCGTTCGGCGAAAAGGCCGCGCTCTTAAAGGATGCTGCGCGCTTTATCGCCGACAGACAGAGCTAGCCTTAGCCTAAGACTAGCCGCTATTCCGCCGCGTGCGAGTCTGCTCCCCGGCCAAAACGGTTCTCGATATAATCGGCTACCATCTTCTGGAATTCCTGGGCGATGCCAGCACCACGCAGCGTCGCGACCTTTCTGCCGTCGACAAAGACTGGCGCTGAAGGAGTTTCACCGGTTCCCGGCAGCGAAATACCGATATCGGCCATCTTGGATTCGCCGGGTCCGTTGACGATGCAGCCCATGACCGCAACGTTGAGTGCCTCGACGCCTGGATATTTTTCGCGCCAGATCGGCATATTGATGCGGATATCACTCTGGATCGACTGCGCCAATTCCTGAAACACCGTTGATGTCGTGCGTCCGCACCCTGGGCATGCGGCGACAATCGGTATGAATTGACGGAAACCCATGGTCTGCAGCAATTCCTGCGCCACCTGCACCTCGCGCGTACGATCCCCGCCCGGCTCGGGGGTCAGCGAAATTCGGATCGTATCGCCGATGCCCTGCTGCAACAGGATGCCCATCGCAGCCGACGAAGCCACGATACCCTTGGTTCCCATGCCCGCCTCGGTCAAACCCAGATGCAGTGCATGGTCGCAGCGCCGTGCAAGCTCGGCATAAACGGCGATCAGGTCCTGAACCTGGCTGACCTTTGCAGACAGAATAATCTTCGAACGCGGCAGGCCAATTTCTTCAGCAAGCTGCGCCGAAATCAGCGCCGATTGGACAATCGCTTCACGCGTCACCTGCTCTGCCGTCAGCGGAGCACCTGCCGCATGGTTCTGGTCCATCAGCGCCGTCAGCAATTCCTGATCGAGCGAGCCCCAGTTGACGCCGATGCGCACCGGCTTGTTGTAGCGGATCGCCATTTCGATGATAGCACCGAATTGCGCATCCTTCTTATCCTTGAAACCGACATTGCCCGGGTTGATACGATACTTCGCCAATGCTTCCGCACAGGCCGGATGATCGGCGAGAAGTTTGTGGCCGATATAATGAAAATCGCCGACGAGAGGGACCGAAAGGCCAAGACGGTCGAGACGCTCGCGAATTTTCGGTACTGCCGCCGCGGATTCGTCCCGGTCTACCGTAATGCGAACGATCTGCGAGCCCGCATGCGAGAGCGCTGCCACCTGAGCCACCGTACCATCCACATCGGCAGTATCGGTATTGGTCATCGACTGAACGACAACCGGCGCCCCTCCGCCAACCATGATTCCGCCCACGTCGACACCAACCGAGGGCCGCCGGGCAAAAGGTTGCGAATAATAGTCAGACATCGTCAAACTCCAGATACGCTGTTCACGTGGCGCAGCTCTCGCCGTTTGTCAACACCATGCGACCTCGCTGTATGCTACTCTCCTGGCGCAAACCTTGCATGACAAAGTGTTCATGCTCCAAGCCTAGCATTTTTGCTGCAATGCAATATATTCCGGTCACTTTCAGGATGTAGAATTGATTAGACCAAAGGAAACTTTGTCATGGCCAAGAAAACCGCAGTCGTCACAGGTTCCAATTCCGGCATCGGCCTAGGCTCCGCCCATGCGCTCGCGGCCGCAGGCTACAATGTCGTGATCAATTCGTTCACCGACCGGCCGGAAGACCATGCGCTCGCCCAGGAAATTGCCGACAAGCACGGCGTCAGTGTCGCCTATATCAAGGCAGACATGTCAAACGGCGCCGATTGCCGGGCCTTGATTGCCAAGGCCGCCGAAACGTTTGGCGGCGCCGACATATTGGTCAACAATGCCGGCATCCAATTTGTTGCGCCTGTGGACGAGTTCCCGGTTGAAAAGTGGGACGCGATCATTGCGATCAATCTGACTTCGGCATTTCATACGACGGCGGCCGCCCTCCCCTACATGAAAAAAGCCGGCTGGGGACGCATCATAAACATTGCTTCTGCGCATGGCTTGAGAGCCTCGCCATTCAAATCCGCTTACGTCGCAGCCAAGCACGGCGTTCTCGGTTTCACCAAGACTGTAGCGCTGGAAGTTGCGGAAAAGCACATAACCAGCAATGCCATCTGCCCAGGCTACGTGCTGACACCGCTCGTCGAAGCACAGATCCCGGACCAGATGAAGGCGCATAACATGGACCGTGAGACCGTCATCCGCGAAGTCATGCTCGACAAGCAGGCGACAAAGGAATTCGCGACGGTCGATCAGATTGGCGCGACGGTGGTGTTTCTCGCCAGTGAGGCTGCTGCCCAGATCACCGGAACGTCCATATCCGTCGACGGCGGTTGGACGGCCGCATAATGAGTACCAAACCCAAGGCGATCAACATCGCCCTTCAGGGCGGCGGATCGCACGGCGCCTTCACCTGGGGCGTTCTTGATCGCATCCTTGAAGATGGTCGATTAACGATCGACGGCATATCCGGCACCAGCGCAGGCGCGATGAATGCTGTGGCGCTAGCCGATGGCTGGTCGCACAATGGCGCAGAGGGTGCGCGGGCAAAACTGCATGAGTTCTGGCGTGCAGTGGGGCGTACCGGCCAATTCAGCCCAGTCCAGCGTACACCATGGGACAGGTTCTTTGGCAATTGGTCCGTCGAGAACGGCCTTGGATTCAACATGTTCGAGCAATTTTCCCGCGTATTTTCTCCCTATGAGTTCAATCCTTTCAATCTCAATCCGCTGCGGGATGTCGTTGAGAAGGAAATCGATTTCGAGCGGGTACGATCCTGTTCGAAACTCAAACTCTTCATTTCGGCGACGAATGTCGAAACCGGGCGGCTTCGGGTTTTCTCGCAATCGGAACTCAATGCTGACGTTATAATGGCTTCTGCCTGCCTTCCCTATATTTTTCAGGCCGTGGAGATCGATGGCGAGCCCTATTGGGACGGCGGCTATGGCGGCAACCCCGCGCTATATCCGTTCTTCTATTCGAGCGAGAGCGAGGATGTCCTGCTCATACAGATCAACCCGATCGAACGGCGGGGTACACCCAAGACAGCGCGCGAAATTAGCGATCGCATTGACGAAATCACGTTCAACGCTGCTCTGTTGCGCGAGTTGCGTTCCATTGCGTTCGTGAACTCGCTGATCGATGCTGGACGGCTTCAGCATGGCGAGTATCGCCATATTCGCATGCACCGTATTGATGCCGATGAGGCGCTTGCGGGCCTCTCGGCTTCATCCAAGATCAATGCTGAATGGGCATTCCTCGAATATCTTCGCGATCTGGGACGCGCCGCCGCGGAGGATTGGCTGGAAGAGCATTTCGACGCCGTCGGCCAACAGGCCACGCTCGACCTTTCTGGCGAATTGGCGCCGGAAATGAATGTCGGCCTGAAATCTCACAAGCCCGGCAGAAGGGTTACCGACTTCCTCTTGCAGCGTAAGAAGCCTGCTGTCGCAACGCGGCGGGCTTGAGATCACTTTCTGTCGGCACTGGCCGCCAGATTGGCCATCAGGAAGACTATGACCAGTAGCGCTGCAAGCACCATGTAGACCGGTCCGAACCCGGTCTTGCCACCAACGAAACCGATGGCCGAAGGTGCAACAAGTATGCCCGAATACCCCATCAAAGTGACCATGCTGAGCGCAACGCCTGAGGAGGTACCCTCTTGATTGCCTGCGGCCGAAAAGGCGATGGGAACCATATTGGCAATGCCGAGGCCTGAAAATGCAAACGCGAGGATCGCAACCCACGAAGTCGGTGCGAGACTGGCAATCAACATGCCGGAAGCACCGATTAGTGCAGAATATCGCAGCGTGTTCACCGCACCGAAATGATTGCGCACACCGTCGCCAAGAAACCGCATGATGGACATGGTGCCGGAGAATGCGGCAAAGGCGAACCCGGCTGTCGCGATATCCGCGCCACGTTCCTGCTGGAGATAGAGCGCGGCCCAATCCAGAACAGAACCCTCGGGAACCATGGAAAACAGCGCCATCAGACCGATGAGATAGATCAACGGATTGGTCGGGAAGATCAGCTTGTGCTTTTCGGGCACGACCGGCGTTTCTTCGGTGATCATGTAGCGGAAAGCCGCAAGTCCGATCACACTGGCTATGATGGTAACAACGACGGCATGAACGAGGTAACCATGCGCCTCGATCAACAGGCCGCCAAGGCCGCCGCCGGCAAAACCGCCAAGACTCCAGAATCCATGCGATGACGACATGACCGCGCGCGCGAGTTTCTTCTCCACCTCGACCGCATTGGCATTCATCGCCACATCCATGCCACCGATTACTGCACCGAAGAGAAACAGCGCCGGCGCCGCCGTAATTTCATTGGGCGCAAGGGCAACGAGCAACAGAGAGAAGGAGCAGAACACTGCAAAGCCTTTGATGACAGCGCGCGATCCAAACCGGCCGATGAGATAGCCGCACCAGGGCATTGAGGCCAATGCACCCACGCCGAAGACCAGGATGAGAAGTCCAAGCGTAAATTCGCTGATCCCGAGACGCGTCATGAATACAGGTATTTGCGGCGCCCAGCTGCCGACGAGAAAGCCGTTGAAGAAGAACGCGCAGGCGACGGCCCATCGGCCATAAACAGCTTTCCTGAGGTAGACAGAGGCATCCATTGATTCATCACCGGTTGTGTATTGATACTGCGAAGACATTCAGGTCACGCAAGCTGATCGTCGGCGACGATCACTTCGACCCCCGCCCCGCTTATCCGCTCCAATATCGACCGATCTGCCGTCCGGTCGGTTACAAGGGTGGATACGAGCGATATCGGGCCAATGGCAAAGGGAGCTTGCTTAACAAGCTTTTCGCTTGTTGTCAGGAGCATGATCTCATTGCATGCCTGACCAAGAGCGAGTTTCATGCGTGCATCATCATAGTTCTCGGCACGCAGCATCAGTTCTTCATCGATGGCGCATGCGCCGAGAACACAATAGTCAACACGCATCGACTGGACTTCAGCCAGCGTGGACTGCCCGATGGCACTGCGTGTCAGCCGGTTCAGGCTTCCTCCCAGAAGGATGACCTCGCAGCAGGGATGGTCGAGAGCCGCCGAGGCGATATCGGGAGAACCTGTGATGATACATGTCTGAAGGTCTGCAGGAAGTGCACGAACGAATTCCAGCACTGTCGTGCTGGCGTCGAGAAGCATCGTTGTATTCGCCGGGATGCGAGCCGCGGCGGCGGCGGCAATTGCCTTTTTGCCGGCGGTCTCATCGCGAGCACGCTGCTGAAAACTTCGGGGACCTGATCTGCTTCTCGCAGCGCCTCCATGGAACCGCTGAACAAGGCCCTGTTCGGCAAGTTCCCGCAGATCCCGGCGTATAGAGTCTTCTGAAACGCCAAATTCCGATGCAACCGCATTTGCCAGCACGCGGCCGGACTCATTGATCCTCTGGAGGATCATGCTTTTTCTTTCGTCCGGCGATAAATCTTTCAACATTGAAACAGCCCTGCGCATGCTTCCACCATAACGACATTTACCGATATCGGCAATATATTATGCGCATATTTGCATGAATGGGCATTCGGGGGCATTTTGGCGTGTAAGCCGGAATCAAAAAAGGCCCCACACGGGGCCTTTTTCATGCTTGCGAATGACGACGCCCCCAAGCCTATTCGTAAATGACGAGGAGGTCCTTGGCATCTATCTGGTCTCCGGCGCGGACAAGCACTTCGGCAACTGTTCCGTCACGTTCCGCACGCAGTGCAGTCTCCATTTTCATCGCTTCGATTGAAAGAAGCACGTCGCCAGCATTGATCTTCTGGCCGGTCGAAATGCCCACCGTCGATACAATGCCTGGCATTGGTGCGCCGACATGCTTGTCATTGCCGAGTTCGGCTTTGCGTCTCACGCCAGCACCACTCCCGGCGCGGCTGCGGTCTGGAACCTTCACACGGCGCGGTTGCCCGTTCATCTCGAAAAACACCGTGCGCATGCCCTTTTCATCGGCCTCGCCAACGGCTTGGTTGCGTACGACCAGCGTCTTGCCGCGTTCGATATCGAGGAAAACCTCTTCCTCCTGCGCCAGACCATAGAAATAGACATGCGTCGGAAGGACGCTTGTCGGCCCGTAGGTACCGTGTGTAACAGCAAAGTCGCTGAAGACCTTCGGATACATGAGATATGAGGCGAACTCCTGGTCGCTGATCTCACGCTCCAACTTCGTCTCGACTTCCTTGCGTTCCGCATCGAGATCAGCCGGTTGCAGCAAGGCACCCGGCCGTTCGGTAAATGGCTTCTCGTCCTTCAGAACCTTCTTCTGTATTTCCTTTGGCCAGCCTTTGGGCGGCTGTCCGAGATCGCCGCGCATCATCGACACGACTGAATCCGGAAAGGCTATGTCCTTGTCCGGATTTTTCACATCCGCAACAGAGAGGTCCTGACTGACCATCATCAGCGCCATGTCGCCGACAACCTTTGAGGAAGGAGTCACCTTGACGATATCGCCGAACATCTGGTTGACGTCCGCATAGGCCTGCGCGACCTCGTGCCAGCGGGTTTCAAGGCCAAGCGAGCGTGCCTGTTCCTTGAGGTTAGTGAACTGGCCGCCCGGCATTTCGTGCAGGTATACCTCGGAAGCTGGTCCCTTCAAATCGCTCTCGAAGGCTGCATATTGCGTGCGCACTGCTTCCCAATAGAAAGAAATACGGCGAATCCATTCGGGGTCGAGACCCGGATCGCGCTCTGTACCTTTCAGCGCTTCGACAATCGAACCAAGACATGGCTGTGACGTATTTCCGGACAGCGCGTCCATCGCTGCGTCGACGACGTCCACACCCGCATCCACGGCAGCGAGCACGGTCGCTGCCGAGATACCGGACGTATCATGGGTATGGAAATGTAGCGGCAGATCCGTCGCCTCACGCAATGCCTTGAACAGCACTTTGGCTGCGCCTGGCTTTAGCAGTCCCGCCATATCCTTGACGGCAATGATATGCGCACCTGCCTTCTCCACCTGCCTCGCGAGATCGACATAATATTTCAGATCATATTTCGGCCTGGCCGAATTCAGAATATCCCCGGTATAGCAGATCGCCGCTTCGCAAAGCTTGTTCTCCTCGACAACCGCATCCATGGTGACGCGCATGTTCTCGACCCAATTGAGGCTATCGAACACACGGAATACATCAATGCCGCTCCGCGCGGCCTGCTGGACGAAATACTTCACGACATTGTCGGGATAACTCTTGTAACCGACCCCATTGGCGCCGCGCAAAAGCATCTGCAACAGAATGTTCGGCGCCCGCTCACGAACCTCCGCGAGACGCTCCCACGGATCCTCTGTCAGGAACCGCATAGCCACGTCGAAGGTCGCGCCGCCCCAACATTCCAATGAGAACAGTCGTGGCAGGGCGCGGGCATAGGTGCCAGCGACGCGGGCGATATCGTAGGTCCGCACGCGCGTAGCGAGCAGTGATTGGTGGCCATCGCGCATCGTCGTGTCAGTGAACAGCGCGCGCTTTTCGTTGCGCATCCATTCAGCGAACTTCTTCGGGCCCAGCTGATCGAGGATCTGCTTCGTACCATCAGGAATCGGCGTTTCAATAAAGGGCACGCGCGGCAGCGCTGCGTCCTTGGGTGGCGTCGCCCGTCCCTTGGTTTCCGGATGGCCGTTCACTGTCACATCCGCGAGATAAGTGAGCAGCTTCGTGGCGCGATCCTGCCGTTTTACCTGTGCGAAAAGCTCCGGCGTCGTATCGATGAATTTGGTCGTATAGGAATTGTCCAGGAATTTCGGATGCGTGATGATCGCTTCAAGGAACGTCAGGTTCGTGGCCACACCGCGAATGCGGAACTCACGCAAGGCGCGATGCATCCTGTGGATTGTCTCTTCGGCCGTCGGTGACCAGGCGGTGATCTTCTCCAGCAGCGGATCGTAGAAACGTGTGATCACAGCGCCGGAATAGGCGGTACCGCCATCAAGCCGAATGCCAAAGCCGGTTGCGCCGCGGTACGCGGTGATGCGGCCATAATCCGGGATGAAGTTTTGTTCCGGGTCTTCCGTGGTGATACGGCATTGCAGCGCGTGGCCGTTCAGCTTGATATCTTTTTGCGCAGGAACGCCCGATTCCGGAGTGCCGATTGTTGCGCCTTCAAGGATACGGATCTGCGCCTTGACGATATCGATCCCGGTCACTTCTTCCGTAACAGTGTGTTCGACCTGGATGCGCGGATTGACCTCGATGAAATAGAATTCACAAGTATCGGCGTCCATCAGGAATTCGATCGTGCCGGCACCGATATAATTGGTCGCTTTGGCGATCTTCAGGCCATAATCGCATATTTCCTTGCGTTGGCTGTCAGTAAGGTAAGGCGCGGGAGCCCGCTCTACGACCTTCTGGTTGCGGCGCTGGATCGAGCAGTCACGCTCGAACAGGTGCACCGCATTGCCATGGGTGTCGCCGAGTATCTGCACTTCCACATGGCGTGCGCGTTGCACCAGCTTTTCGAGATAGACTTCATCCTTGCCAAACGCGGCCTTGGCTTCGCGCTTACCCTCGGTTACCTCACGAGCAACATCCTCCGGCGAGGAGATCGCGCGCATACCGCGCCCGCCACCGCCCCATGACGCCTTCAGCATGACCGGATAACCGATCTGTTCGGCCATGGCCTTGACCGCTTCCATGTCGTCGGGAAGTGGCTCGGTGGCTGGCACCACTGGAACACCGATTTCAATCGCGAGATTGCGCGCGGCAACCTTGTTGCCGAGCCGGCGCATGGTCTCCGGCTTCGGACCGATGAAGATGATGCCGGCTTCGGCGCAGGCCTCGGCGAATTCCGGACTTTCCGAAAGGAGGCCGTAACCCGGATGGACGGCGTCAGCACCGGACAGCTTGGCGACCCGAATGATTTCTTCGATCGAGAGGTAGCTTTCGATCGGCCCCATGTCCTTGGCCAGGTGTGGCCCACGCCCAACCTGATAGGATTCGTCCGCTTTGAAACGGTGCAGTGCCAGCTTGTCCTCTTCCGCCCATATCGCCACGGTTTTCATGCCGAGCTCATTGGCGGCCCGAAACACACGAATTGCGATTTCCGAACGGTTGGCGACGAGGATCTTCTTGATAGGCAAGGCGAGACTCCAGAATATGAAATAGCAATATGAGTTTGGCAGCAGCTTATCTGGCTACAGATTGCTGCACTGCAAACAAGGCATATTGATCATAAGACAGTGAAATGTCCAATAGCAAAATGCCCGGCTAAGAACCGGGCATTTCACAGTTTAATTCGGGCAGAAACTTATTGCTGGAAGTGGGTGATTTTACCGCCGGGTCCCTTCTTCCATTCATACATGACATAACCAGGGAACTTCGGATCGGCCTTTTTCATCAAACGCGAGATCGCCAAGAACGGTCTTGAATGACCCACGTTCTTTCAATGCGCTGGCGACCATTTCAGGATCATTTGATCCCGCAGCATTTGCGGCCACAGCGATCGCCTGGACCGCACCATAGGAATAAAGGGTGAACGCTTCCGGTTCGAATCCTTCCGCCCTGAACTTATCGATCAAGTCTTTGTTGGCAGGGTTGTTGCGGGGGTCGGGGCCGAACGTATTAAGCGTGCCTATGACGGTATCCCCCGCGATCGACGCGAGTTCGTTCGACACGATCGCAGCACCGGAAATGAACTGCACCTTCAGGCCTTGATCCGCCAATTGGCGCATGATCAAGCCGGATCAGCGCAGAGAAATCCTTCTCGCCGGTATGGACACCCTCGTTCAGCGCCTCGGTAATACCCTCGGCGTTCAGCGCTTTCTTGGTTTCATCGGCGAGGCCTTGACCATAGGGTGTCTTATCATTGACGATCGCAATATTCGCATCCTTAAAGTGCTCGGCAATAAAAGCGCCGGCAACCTTGCCCTGTTGGTCATCGCGGGCCGCAGGTACGAAATGTATTCCACAGGCCTCGCTCGTGTATGTTTCGGGTTGGTTGAGGCAGGCGTCGTCTGGAGAATTCCGTTTTCGGCATAAACCTCCGATGCCGGAATTGATACGCCGCAATTGTAGTGGCCGGCGACAAACTTCACCCCATCCGCCACGAATTTATTGGCGACCGAAATTCCTTGCTTCGGATCGGAAACATCATCCCCGTAAGTAAGCTCGATCCGCTCGCCATTTATCCCGCGATTCGCATTGATTTCTGCGACAGCCGCTTCGGCGCCTTGCTTGATCTGCGCACCCATCGCAGCATTCGGACCGGTCAGCGGAGCGCCTATGCCAATCAATATGTCCGCGCGAGCCTGACCGGCAAGAATAAGGATCGCCGCTATCGCAATGCCTGGAAATAATAGTTTAGTCATTCAAAAACTCCATTCTTAACAATCAGAAATTTGAGACATCAAATATCCCAGCCCAAAAAGGCTCAGATTCTGCCGGTAGTTATCGATAGAGTCGGCAAAGAGTTTTAAAACTGAACAGGCCGCACCACATTAGCGAATGCGCCCAAGTCGACAAATAATTTTTGATACTTTTGGATGGTTAGATAAGTCATTCAATATCGAACTCGCTGCCAAACAGCGATGAATAACAGCCATTTTAAACTGACTGTCCCGCTATGAATGCCCGGCCTTAGCCGGACATTCACGTTGTACTTAAAGTAAAGGCTTACTGTTGGAAGTAGCTGTACTTGCCGTCTTCGCCCTTCTTCCATTCGTACATGACGTAGCCTGGAAGCTTGGGATCGCCCTTTTCGTCGAAGGCAATGTCGCCAAGAACGGTCTTGAACGGACCTTTTGCCTTCATGGTCTTGGCAACGGCCTCAGGATCATTCGATCCGGCGGCCTTTGCCGCGTCAGCAATCACCTGAGCGGCTGCATAGGCGTAGAGGGTGTAAGCTTCCGGCTCGAAGCCTTGCGCACGGAACTTCTCGACAAGTTCCTTGTTGGCTGGATTCTTGCTCGGATCCGGACCAAAGGTGTTGAGCGTACCTGCAACAGCGTCACCAGCAATCGAAGCCAGTTCGTTCGAAACGATACCGTCGCCGGAGATGAACGTGACCTTCAGACCCTGGTCAGCAAGCTGACGGATGATCAGACCAGCTTCGGTGTGCAACCCACCCCAGTAGAGAACTGTAACACCGGCTTGCTTTGCCTTGGCGATCAGCGCGGAGAAGTCCTTGTCACCGACGTTAACGCCTTCGTACATCGCTTCCTTGAGACCCTTGGCATTCAAGGTTTTCTTGGTTTCGTCGGCAAGGCCCTGGCCATATGGGGTCTTGTCATGCACGATCGCAATCTTGGCATCCTTGAACTTCTCGGCAATGTATGTACCGGCTACCACGCCCTGCTGGTCATCGCGACCGCAAGTACGGAAGGTGTTCCACAGGCCACGTTCGGTGAAGACCGGGTTGGTTGCAGCGGGAGTGATTTCGACAATGCCATTTTCGGCGTAGACTTCCGATGCCGGGATCGAAACGCCCGAGTTGAAGTGACCGATAACGAACTTTACACCATCGGCAACGAACTTGTTGGCAACGGAAATGCCCTGCTTCGGATCGGAAACGTCGTCGCCAAGCGAAAGCTTGACCTGCTCGCCATTGATACCACCGGCAGCATTGATCTCAGCAATGGCGGCTTCTGCACCCTTCTGCAGCTGAGCGCCGAAGGCGGCGTTCGGGCCGGTCAACGGACCACCAACACCGATCAGGAGATCGGCATAGGCATGACCGCTCAAAGCGAGCATCGCAGCGAGTGCAACGCCCGAAAACAGTGACTTCTTCATTTGAAAACTCCCATTTCCTAGGTACTTACCAAACCCCTCGCGATGACCCTTTTCATCGCTTGAAGAGCACATTTGCCGATTTCCCGGCGGTTGTCACGCTGATTCATTTCGCACCAGCGAGATTGATTAGGCTCTCGTTCTTTCCTTCCAGGAGAAGGGGGAAACTTTTTCATAGAGCCAGTGATATTGCCGCACCATCTGCTTGGTGCGGGTGTAGCGATAGCCAAGTGTGCCAATGATAATCAGCACGATCGTGTCGACGATATAGTAATGAAGGGTGAACATCGTGCCGCCAAACAATGCAAAATGAATGAAGCGGACAGCGATGCCGAGCAAGAACATGTATAACACAAGGACGGGAGTGGGGCGCCAGGTCTTGGCGCAAGCACGGCCTGCCATCCATGCAGCCCAACCGCCCATGAGGCAGGTGACCAGCAGGAACAGCCAGATCGAGGGTTCTTCGTACAATATGCCTTGCATGGCAGTGTTCTCCTTGGTCCTCTCCAGCCGGAGCACGACCCATCATTCTTCTTAGTGACGACCACCTTCAAGATAGGCGGCTCGCACTTCGGGATTGGCAAGCAGATCCGCGCTTGAACCGCTCATCTTCACAATGCCGTTCACCATGACATAGCCCCGATCAGCCAGCTTCAAGGCGCCAAACGCATTCTGCTCGACCAGGAACACCGTCAGCCCGGTATGCTTGTTCAGCTCTTTGATCGCCTCGAAAATGTGTTTGATGATCAAAGGCGCGAGCCCCAGTGAAGGCTCATCGAGCAGCAGCAGCCGCGGGCGGGCCATCAGGGCGCGGCCAATCGCCAACATCTGCTGCTCGCCGCCTGAGAGCGTGCCGCCGCGCTGGTTGATACGCTCCTTCAACCGTGGGAACAGGTCGAACACCATGCGTGAATCTTCATCGAAGAATTTGAGATCATCGAGGCTTGCACCCATCTGCAGATTTTCCTGCACGGTCATGCGCGGGAAAATACGCCGGCCCTCCGGCGATTGAGCGATGCGCAGGCGCGCGATTTCATGCGTCGGCAATTTCGTGATGTCTTTGCCGTCGAACACAATGCGGCCGGTACGCGCACGCGGCATGCCGAAGATCGTCATCATCAGCGTTGACTTGCCAGCACCGTTGGCACCGATCAGCGTGACAATCTCACCGGGATTCGCATGGACGGTAACACCGCTCAGCGCGCGGATATTGCCATAATAGGTCTCGACGTTCTCGACGCTGAGAAGGGCTTGTGGTTCTGACATTATTTAGCCCCTCCGGTCTTTTTTGGCGCCGGTTTTGCCTGGCTCGCTTTTGCCAGTTTCTTCGCCTGCCCGATCCAGTCTTCACGTGCGATGCGTCCGTCAAAAGCCAGGTAGACTTCAGCGGCGATCACATCTGCTTTCTTCCACGCCGCAATCTGGTCGAAGTGGAAAATGCCGTGCTCGTTGAGCTTCCGTTCATTGACCGGACCTATACCCTTGATCAGGATAAGCCTGTCAGCCTTGCCACCCCGCGGTTCGGCCAAGGCATTAGACGTTGCTCCAGCTTTGATTGGCCCAGCTTTCGCAGGCGCTTCCGCTTTGGTTGGCGCCGTTGTCTCGGATATCTTCTTGGCAGCAGTGGCTTTATTGCGCTTTGCCTTGACCGTAGGTGTCGCTGGAATCAGCTCGACGGCTGCCGCTTCCGGGTGGGTCTCCACGATTTCATGCAGGGCTTCAGTCGACAGCAGGTCAACGGCCGCCGTGATGTCATCCACGCCAGCAGCTTCTGCCTGTTCGATCAGTTCGACCACCTCCTCGTCCTCGACGCCGAGATAGGCTGCAATCACCTTCGGATCATTCTTGACCGTCTCCGGCGTGCCGTCGGAGATCTTCGTGCCATATTCGAGCACGACCACATGATCGGAGATTTCCATCACCACGGACATATCGTGCTCGATGAGAAGGATCGACGTACCGGTCTCGGCACGAATATCGAGCAGCAACTTATTCAGTTCCGCCGATTCACGCGCGTTCAAACCTGCAGCCGGTTCGTCAAGGCAGAGCAGTTCTGGCTCTGTGCACATGGCACGGGCGATTTCCAGACGCCTCTGGGCGCCATAGGGAAGATCGCCAGCGGGATCGTCGGCACGATCGATCAGATTGATCTTCTCCAGCCAGAAGCGAGCCTTCTCGATCGCGTCAGTTGCCGCCTTCTTGTAGGTCGGGAAGCCCAGCAGTCCGAGAATTGTGAAGCCGGAGGACAGCATCAGAGGATTGTGTTGAGCGACGAGCAGATTTTCCAGGACAGTCAGGCCTGAAAACAGGCGGATGTTCTGGAACGTACGGGCAACCTTCGCCTTCTTGGTGATGACAAAGTCCGCCATCCGCTCAAGCAGATATTCCTCCCCGTTCTGACGTGTCATTGTCAGCATACCTTCGGTCGGCTTGTAAAATCCGGTGATGCAATTGAAGACCGTCGTCTTGCCGGCACCGTTCGGACCGATCAGGGCGGTAATCGCCCCACGCTTTGCTTCAAAGTTCAAATCATTGATGGCGATTAGACCACCGAATTTCATAGAGAGGCGTTCGACGCGTAATATTGCGCTCGTATTCTTTTGCACTTCCGAAACCATCAGCCGTGCCCTTCTTTCGTAAACTCACCCGATACCATCTTGCGTTCGTGCAGGAAGGCACTCGGTTCCCGACTGCCGGCAAAGCCACGCGGCTTCCAAACCATGACCACGATCATGGCCAGACCAAACAGCAGCATACGATAGAGCTCCGGTGTAAAATCATTGCCGAATATGAGCTTGAGGAATTCGAGTTCGCGTAGCAGTTCCGTACCGCCAATCATCACGGCAGCCGCGATGGCGATACCGACCAGCGATCCCATGCCGCCGAGAACCACCATCGCCAGGATGATTGCCGATTCAAGGAAGACAAAGGATTCAGGACTGACGAAACCCTGGCGGGCTGCGAAGAACGATCCAGCAAAACCACCGAACATTGCGCCCGTTGCAAAGGCGGTCAGTTTTGTGGTCGTCGTATTGATCCCGAGCGAACGACAGGCGATTTCATCCTCGCGCAAGGCTTCCCAGGCCCGGCCGAGCGGCATGCGGCGCAACCGGATAGTGACCCAGGCCGTCAACAACGCCAGGAGCAGAATGAGATAATAGAGGAATATTTTGTAGTAGGCGCTGGACATCGGCAGGCCGAACGTCTTGGCAAAACCTCCATCACCGGCGGTGAATGGAATGCCGAACAGCGTGACCTTGGCGATACCGGATATGCCGAACGTTCCCTTGGTTACAGCAGTCCAGTTGATCAGAATCAGCCGGATGATTTCACCGAACGCCAGCGTAACGATGGCAAGATAGTCGCCACGCAAACGCAGGACAGGAAACCCGAGGATCACTCCCCACGTTGCGGCAAAAATGCCCGCCATTGGCAGCAACAACCAGAATGAGAACCCGAAATGGGTGGACAGCAAAGCGTAAGAATAGGCGCCGACCGCATAAAAGGCGACATATCCAAGATCAAGAAGCCCGGCGAGGCCGACGACGATGTTCAACCCCCATGCAAGCATCACATAAATCAGGATCTGAATACCGAAATTGTCCACATACTTCAGCGAGCCCTGAACACCGCTCTGATACGACCACTGGCCGGTAAAATACCACTGAGACAGGGCGAGGATCGTGATTATCAGGAACGGATAGACAAAGAGCAATGCCAGACCGATTTTTGGAAAACTCCGTCGGAAAGCCGACGGCTCCTTGGCGACAACGGCGCGCTTGTTCTTTTTGCGCTCTTCTCTCCAGGGGGCGGTATACGTAATGAGAAAACGTCCTACCCCTGCGACAAGCACGAAGATCGCCAATAGTCCCCAACGTTGTGTCAAAATGAGCTCATTGCGGATGTTCTGATCGGTTCGGAAACCGACCACCAGGAAAAACAGCCCCAAGGCGAGCGCCCCCGCCAAAAGACCTTCCTTGAGCGCTTTGGCGAAAACGGAATCCGGCTCCGCCGACTGAATATCAGGCATAGGTTTCATAGGCTTAAACCTTTTCGACTTCGGGCCGGCCCAGAATACCGGACGGCAGGAAGATCAGAACGATCGCCAGGATCGAGAATGCCGCGACATCCTTGTAATCAATGGAGAAATACGCCGACCATAGTGCTTCGATCAGCCCTATCAGCAAACCTCCGACCACAGCACCGGGCAGCGATCCGATTCCACCAAGCACCGCCGCCGTGAAGGCTTTGACGCCAGGAACAAAACCGTCGGTGAAGGAAATCACGCCATAGAACATCAGGTAGAGTGTACCAGCGACCGCGGCGAGCATTGCACCCATCACGAAGGTCGTGGAAATCGTCCGGTCTACGTCGACCCCGAGTAGCGCCGCCATCTTGCGATCTTGCTCGCAGGAGCGCTGAGCCCGTCCAAGGGTCGTCTTGTTGACGAGGTACCAGAAAGCGGCAAGCAGGATCGCCGTTACGATAATGATGACCATCTGCTTGTAGGCTATCGTGATGTTCGTGCCGTAGACCGTGATTCCGCCATTGACCAGCGGTGGGATCGGCTTGTTGCGCGGACCCTGCGTAACTTGCACAAAATTGGACAATGCGATCGACATGCCGATCGCCGTGATCAATGGCGCAAGTCGAAACGAACCACGCAAGGGCCGGTAAGCCAGGCGCTCGATTGTCCAGCTCCACAGCCCTGTCAGCAGCATGGCGACAATCATCATCAAAAGCAGCGCCAGAACAACCGGTATGCCGCCAATGAAAGTAGCCAAAGCAAGGAAAATAATCATCGCCATAAAGGCGCCGAGCATGAACACGTCGCCGTGAGCGAAGTTGATCATGCCGATGATCCCGTAAACCATCGTATAACCGATTGCGATCAGGCCGTAAATTGAACCAAGCGTCAGACCATTGATCGATTGCTGGATGAAATACTCCATCGCAACGATACCCCTCATTTTTATTGGGAAGTTTTTTATCCGGTTTTTTTATCCGGTTCCCGTTTGCCCCAATATCCTTACACCTAGCGCCTGCGCTAAAGAAAGCAACTGCTTTTTTGGCGCACACAATAACGTTACATTTGCTCGCATAAATTTGCTGGCGATTTTCACCAAATTTTGCACGCAATGCAACGGAAATTTCGACATTTTCGCCCTTCTTAGACGAATTGCCTATACCCGCCTTATTTCTGGAATCGAGCCGAGGGGCGCCTCACTTCACCACAAATCCGTGAGCGAAAGGATCCCGGTCGTCAATGAAAATCGTGTTGTATCCCGTCATGCGCGCCCAGCCGGCAATCGACGGGATAATGGCAGGCCTTTGCGCCACGCTGACCGCTTTTTCAACCCTACCATGAAATAATGAGCCGATGATGGATTCGTGAACGAAATCGTCGCCAGGCTTCAACTTCCCTTTGGCGGCGAGCTGCGCCATGCGGGCAGATGTTCCGGTTCCGCAGGGCGAGCGGTCAATCGCCTTCTCACCATAGAATACCGCATTGCGTGCGTGCGCTTCCGCTTGAGTCGGCGCTCCCGTCCACAGGATATGGCTGAGCACATTTATGTCAGGCTTTTCCGGATGCTGGAAGGAATAGCGCTCATTCAAACGCTCGCGCAACACGGGGCTCCAGCCGATAAGATCGAGTGCACGGTAGTCGGCAAGATCGGTGAAGTTCTGCTGTGGGTCAACGATCGCATAGAAATTTCCGCCGTAAGCGACATCCACAAAGAGGGGTCCCAGATCGGGACATTCTACTTCAAGTCCCTCGGCATAGAGAAAAGCCGGAACATTTGTGATGCGAACGCTGGTGACATATTGCCCGTCCTGCGTGTATTCGGCGACGACGAGCCCGGCCGGCGTGTCTAGCTTGAGGATGCCTGGCGTCTTGGGGGTTATGAGCCCGTGTTCAATCGCCATCGTCACGGTTCCGATGGTACCGTGGCCGCACATGGGAAGACAGCCCGAGGTTTCAATGAACAGCACCGCCACATCGCAATCGTCGCGCGTTGGCGGATAGAGAATTGAACCAGACATCATGTCGTGGCCACGCGGCTCGAACATTAGACCGGTACGAATCCAGTCGAATTCTGACAGGAAATGCGCGCGCTTTTCCATCATCGTTGCGCCGACGAGATTGGGTCCACCGCCTGCCACCAGACGGACCGGGTTGCCACAGGTATGACCATCAACACAGAAGAAAGAATGACGCGCCATGATGTTCCTCAAAAACGCTGCGGGTTAAATGGATCGATCGGAATCGATGGTTCTCTTCCACCAATAAGATCGCTGATCAAACGGCCTGTCGCTGCCGACTGTGTCAGTCCAAGGTGACCATGACCAAAAGCATACAGAACATTTTTGCTCGTTGTTGCATAGCCGATAACAGGTAACGAATCAGGCAAGGAGGGGCGAAAACCCATCCACGATCGACCGTTCGAGGTCACGAGACCGGGCATGAATTTTTTCGCCTTCGTCAGCATCGCCTCTGACCGTTTGTAATTTGGCGGCAAATCAAGTCCGCCGAGTTCTACCGCTCCACCGATGCGAATGCCGGTTTCCAGCGGTGTGACGACGAAACCGTGGCCGGAGAAAATCAATTGACGCCTGAGATCGAATGCTCCAGCAGGCAGCGTCGTATTGTAACCCCGCTCGGTTTCGAGAGGAATTCTATCCCCGAGGCCCCTCGCTAGCCGATGCGACCAAGCCCCAGCGGCAACAATCAGTTGCGCAGCCTCGATTTTTCGGCCGTCGATGAGAGCGACGCTTGCACCATGTTCCTTCGCCTCGACAGCCGAAACCTCAGCCTGCAGAAACCCGGCACCGAGACGCTTGGCATACTCCCACAAGCCCTTGCCGACATGCTGGGGATCGCTGACCGTCTTCCATCCAGGTACGAAGGTTCCAGCTGCAAACCGCGTTGCGAGGCCCGGCTGGCTGGCAGCAAGTTCATCGCCGCGAAGATGTTCGAAGGCGATGCCAGCTCTTTTGCGCGCCTCCCAGCCCGGCAGTGCCGCGTTCAGTTCTTCCTCGCTTTCATAAAGCTCGAGCGAACCGTTCTCGCGCAGCATATGGCGAATACCGGCCCGCTGCATCAATCCCAGCATTTCCGGCTCGGCGAGCCGCATCATTACCCCCTGCGCCTGCACGGTTCGCTCTAGCACATCGGCGCGGCTGGCGCGCCAGAACCGGTAAAGCCATGGCGCTAGTTTCGGCAAATAAGAGGGCCGGATGGTGAATGGTCCCAGAGGATCCATAAGCCAGCCCGGAACTTTGGCAAGTACGCCCTTCGAGGCCATCGGCAGAATATCGGAAAAGGCCAGAGCTCCGGCATTACCGGAGCTTGTACCTTCACAGACACCCTGATGGTCGATGACAAGAACCTCGCGTCCCGCCTCCGACAAGTAGCAAGCTATGGCGATGCCGACAATGCCGGCACCCACGATGACGATATCCTGCTTACTCGCCTGCGAATCCATCGATCAGCGAAAATGCCTTAGAGCGCAGGCAGCTTCGGACGGGACGCAATCGCATCCTTAACCGTCTTCTCGACTGCTGCACGGCGCTCGCCGCGCAGCGGCTGGCGTGGCAGGCGGACGCGGTCATTGGTGCCGATTTCGTGCACTTCCGCGAGCTTGATATTCTGCACCAGATAGGTGGAGACATCGAGATCGAGCAGGGGGCGGAACCATCGATAGATTTCCAGGGCTTCTGTGTAGCGGCCAGCGAGCACCAGTTTGTAAATCGCAACGGTCTCTTTCGGGAATGCGGTTACAAGACCGGCCACCCAGCCGATCGCGCCGGCAGTCAGCGCTTCGAAGGCGAGATTGTCGACGCCCGTAAACAAATCGAAATGCGTACCGAATGTATTGATGATATCCGTGGTGCGACGGATGTCGTCCGAAGATTCCTTGATTGCGACGAAATGCTTGTCGGACGCCAGTTCGGCCAGGATCTCGTTGGTCACATCCACTCTGTAGGCAATGCGGTTGGAATAGATCATGACCGGAAGGTCACCCGCAGCGGCAACAGCCTTCAGCGTCGTTACGGTTTCTTCCGGATCTGTATGATAGATTGGACTTGGAACAAGCATCAAACCATCCGCGCCTGCCTTGGCAGCACGCTTGGCCAGCGCCGCACCGTCACGGGTCGCCGCTTCATTGATGGTCAGCAGCACCGGCTTGCCCTTGGCCACGCTTTGCGCCGTCTTCAGAACTTCAAGTTTTTCGTCATGGCTGAGCATCGGCCCCTCGCCAAGGGAACCGGCGACAATCAGACCATCGCAGCCCGCATCCATAAGGAGCGAGAAGCAACGTTCCATTTCCCCATGATCAAGACTATCATCTTGCGTGAATTTGCTGGTAACTGCCGGGAATACACCTGACCACATGTGCTTACTCCTTCTTGATATATCAGTAATATATCTGTAACATCCATTGCTGTCAATCGTGATAAATTGAAAGTTTCCACTTATGTATCAAACCGCTGTTCATACCATCACACAGACGGGCGAAAGCCTGGCGGAGCTTGCCTATCGCCAGATCGAAGAGATGATCGTAACGCTCAAGCTCGAACCCGGCGCGATCGTCAACGAGCGGGCATTGACGGATATTACCGGTATGGGCCGCACCCCGGTGCGCGAGGCCGTACAGAAGCTGGCATGGGAAGGCCTAATGGAAATCCGCCCGCGATCGGGTATCGCGATCGCAGCGCTCAATCCCCAGGACTTTGGCAAGGTGCTCGACGCTCGCGAAGGGGTGGAACGGGTCCTCGCCCGCGACGCGGCGCATTACGGCGCGGCATTGCATCATAAACGTCTAAAGGAGGCGTCCGACGCCATGAGCACCGCACTAGCGGCCGATGATGTCAGCAGCTTTCTTGCAGCTGACAAGATTTTTGATACCGTACTCGGACAGGCAGCTGAGAACCCCTATGCCGCTCGGCTCGCTTCGCCGCTGCAAACACATAGCCGGCGCTTCTGGTTCCGCCTGCAACGGCCTG
>NZ_JBBNAN010000074.1:0-3298 GCF_037994405.1 Phyllobacterium sp. | reverse complement strand
CCCTGAACCAGTTTGTGATCAAAGAGATTGTTGAATTCCTGTATAGCAGGACTGTTTTCGTCCATCATCAGCGTGATGGAGGCTTCCGGAAACCGCGTCTTGCATCGCGCTATGCAATCGACAATGTCGGGTACGAAATCGGCGTGAATGAGGACCAGGCCAATATTCGCATCGAATTCCTCGGACTCAGCGAGTCTGCTGGAAAGATTAACCTTTAGATCGGGGAAGGTCCTTTCGAGAGACTGGACCAATCCCTGGAACACGACACCAGCTTCGGCATATATAAAAATGCCGCTCCTGAAATCAGACCCGCCATCGGTTTGGGAACCATGCTGGATTTGGTCGGTTCTCATACGCGCAACTGTCACACTCATAATCGCACCCTACGCTACTGTATTAGAGAAGTAGTCCTCTTTTTGTGCATCGTTTCCCGTGAACGCCCCTCGGTTCGAAACACCTAAATCTTTGTATTTAATGCAATCAGCTAGGGTAATGAACCAAACGTGACGTGACCGTGACACGCAAAGGCGGACTCGGCCATTGTGAGCCAGACTTGGCCGAAAATGGCGCAATAGCAGTTCAAATTTGCCTGAAAAACGCAGTAAGACGGCGCCTCAATCCCTGATTTCACCGGTATGGTAGGATTTCCGTTAATCCAAAGGGGGACACCCGAAGCAACAGGGTTCATCCTTCAGGTGGAACCGCTTCTCACTTCTCCTAAATGGCGCTGAAACCGCGCGGCCGGTACTCTCTCATAAAATGCACTCGGAATGACCGTGACAGGTGAACACACCTTGCATGGTGAGTGCCCAATCAACTGGGGGTGTGTCTTGTTTGTATGGATCACCAATTGCCTGGCAGCGCTGGCGGTGAGTGCTGTGCTGATCGTCATTCTGAAAAGAGTGTCACCTGCATTCTCGCTCGTCGATTATCCCGACAGGCGCAAGCGGCATGATGGTGTCGTTCCTTTGTGTGGTGGAATTGCGATCTTTGCTACATTCACGATGGTTATGTTTCTTCGCAATGGTGCGAGCACACTTCCGCTGAACTTCTGGGCGGGTCTCCTTATAACACTGCTTGTTGGCGTTGTGGACGATCGCAACGAACTTTCGGCCATCAAGCGCCTTGTGGCACAGCTCGTTGCAGCATTTATTCTGGTCAATCCCCTCGCCGGATCGACCATAGTCACCGGCGTCGCACTTCCTCCAACCCTTCTCACCATATCTTTCCCGCTCCTCACACTTGTGGCCATCTTGTTCGTCGTGGGCCTGATCAACTCCTGGAACATGATTGATGGGGTCGACGGACTGGCGGGCGGGAGTGCGGCGGCGGCGCTTTTCTGGCTTTCAGTGGTTGCATCGGTGAAAGGTGTGAGCGAACTCGTCTTGCCGACCATCGTTCTTCTCGCAGCAGTGTGCGGCTTTCTGGCCTTCAATATGCGCAGTCCATGGGTCGCCCGCGCCAAGATTTTCCTGGGGGATGCCGGTAGCACGGCGCTCGGCGCTGCGATCGCCTATTTCGTGATCATGCTATCGATTCGTGCCAATATCGCATTTTCGGTCCTATTGTGGATCGTTATCGTCCCGGTTGTCGATACGCTGAGCCTGATTGTCAGGCGACTGCACGCCGGTCGCAGCCCTCTGGCGGCGGACCGCTGCCACCTTCACCATCTCCTGCTCGACCGGTCGATTTCGCCGGCGGCAACAACCATTATCATTGTAGGTGTATCTGCGCTTTGCGGCGGCATTGGTTGCCTGGGTATCGCCACGGGCGCTTCGAACTATCTCATGACGCTGGCGTTGCTGATACCTTTCGCCGCTCATTCTGCATTTGTGTTCCTTTCGAGCGAATCAGGGGTCAACCGGATACAGCGTCCCCGTTCAGTCGCGGTGTCCCAACTGACTTCGATGCCGCCAATGGCTGCCAGAGCCGATCTCAATATGAATCATGTGTCCGCGCCGCAGCCTGCCAAAACCAGGCCAGGCATCCTGTCGGACGCTGTTTGAATAGCCCCAAGACCGGAGTGAGACATTGACGATATCCGTATTGATCATGACCCTGAATGAGGAAGAGAGCCTGCCGGCTTGTCTGGCTTCGCTCACCTGGTGCGACGATATTGTGGTCCTCGATTCCTTCAGCACTGACAGGACTATCGAAATCGCCAAGCAAGCCGGTGCCCGGGTTTACCAGAACAAATATGAGACCGAAACCAAACAGCGCATGTATGGGCTAAAGGAGATCGAGTTCAAGCATGAGTGGGTCTACATGCCCGACGCCGATGAGATCACACCTGAAGATCTGCGTGACGAGATGCTGGCGATCGCTGCCGACCCGAACCGGCCTGAAGCGATGTTCAGTGCCCGCTACAAGAACATGTTCATGGGCCGCTGGATCAAGCACAGCAGCCTCTATCCCACCTGGATCACTCGCCTCTGCAGACCCGAGCGCATCCACTATGAGCGCGAATGCCATTCCCGTCCTGTTGGCGATGGTCCGACGGGACGGCTGCAGTCGCATTTCGTTCACTACAGTTTCAACAAGGGAATGACCGCCTGGTTTGACAAGCACAACCGCTACTCGGGCTTCGAAGCACGCGAGTCGCTTCAGATCTTGCGCAGCAAGCAGATCCCGTGGAGCGGTTTTTTCAGTGCCACGCCGGAAGCGAGGCGGCGTGCGCTGAAAGAATTCTCATACCGGCTGCCTTTCCGCCCTGCAGCAAGATTCGCCTACATGTATTTCCTGCGGGGCGGCTTCCTCGATGGCTGGCAAGGCTATCATTACTGCAGGCTCATCGCGTCTTACGAATACATGATCGTCATCAAGATGAGAGAATTGCAACGGCGAGAGCTTGGCCTTTCCATATGATGAGCGCTCAGACGATGACAGTGTTGGAGCGCCAACCGCGTAGAGGGAAATCGCTCATCGCCCGATTTGGGCTGGCAGGAGTGCTCATGATATCGGCTATTATTCTGGCGTTTATCCTGGCCAACCCGCTCCTGGCAGTCCGCGATCCAGCCAGCAAGGCGGACGTGATCGTCGTTCTGGGGGGAGATGGGCCACCGCGAGCTGCCTGGGCGGCCGGTCTGTGGCTGAAGGGCGTAGCGCCGCGTGTATTGATCAGCGGCGACGGCGATTGTTACTGGATCCGCGAGGCAATGATCGATCGCGGTGTCGATACCCGGGCCATCACCACCGAATGCCAGTCAGGATCTACCTGGGAGAATGCGCTCTTCTCCGCGCCAATACTGAAGCAGATGAATGCACGCAGTGCCGTCCTGGTAACGAGTTGGTATCACTC
>NZ_JBBNAN010000073.1:0-1789 GCF_037994405.1 Phyllobacterium sp. | reverse complement strand
CGCATGTGGCACTTGGTAACACGGTCGCCTGGGAAGTCGCGCCTGCAGGCAATATCCTGTTTCTGAAACCCCGGGAAAACCAGCCGATCACAAATATCTCCGTGGTAACGACACGGCGCGATGGCTCTAAACGAAGCTATCAGATGGAACTAACCGTGCGCGATGGTCCCGTCGCAGTCGGAGAGAATACCTATTTCTATGTGAAATTCCGCTATCCGGCAGACGAGGCAAAGCAAAGGCGCCTTGAAGCGGCGGCGCGCGATCAGGCGGCACGTTCGGGTGAAGCTGACAAGGTGCTCGGCGTTCATGAGCAACATGGACCACGCAACTGGCGCTATTCAGCGCAAGGTTCCGCCACAATCGAACCGCAGGTCGTTTACGACAATGGCAAAATCACGACTCTCGTCTTCGCCGGCAACCAGGAGATGCCGGCGATCTACATCGAGAATTCGGACGGGTCCGAAAGCCTCGCCCCAAAGTCAGTTTCAGGTGAGCTCGTCCTCGTCCACGCTATCGCCCGGAGGTTCATTCTGCGCCGTGGCGCCGATGTACTTTGCATCTTCAATGAGGCGTTCTCACCTAAAGGAATTGATCCTGGCACCAACACGACGTCTCCCTCAGTCGAGCGGGTACTGAAGATCCTCCCCGCTAAAGTGCCAAGACAGCGAGATGCGGATGGCTGAAGAAATCGAAACGACAATTGCTGGCGAGCGCAGCCAGGCCGCAACAACGCTACGTGATGACAACCGTCTGTTGAAGCGTGGTTCGGTTACGGTTGCCGTCGTCGCCTTCATTGCCTTCGCCTTCTGGACGATGCGCTCGGGGGATAAGGCAAGCGACGTCGACAAGCAGGAGCGCGTGGTGATCCGGCAGACGACGAAATTTGAGCCCGCCGCGCAAGAGCCAAAGCAGGCGATACAAACTGTGCAGGCGGTACCACTGCCGACGCCGAAATTGCAGGACCAGGCACCCGTCGTCGATGAACTGCTGGAATCGGCACGTCGCGCGCCCGTCATGGCATTCGGTGGTGGAAATCGTGACAATTCGAACCACCAGAACACTGAAGCAGTCGCCTCGGGCCAAAATGGCGACAACTCGTTTGTGCCCTTATCGGACGCACGCGCCTTTGCGGGCCCGACGCAGGGAGAAAATGAAGATCAGCGCTTCAATCGCATGTTGGCGCCAACGATAATCGAGGGCTCGCGCGCTGGTCATCTTGGCAATCGCAATTATATCGTCGCGATGGGCACTTCGATTCCTTGCGTGCTGGAGACGGCTTTGTCATCCGATCAGCCTGGCTTTGCCAGTTGCGTCATCAGTCGGGATGTCCTGTCCGACAATGGCCGCGTCGTGCTGATGGAAAAGGGGACACAGATTGTTGGTGAATATCGCGGCAGCTTAAAACGAGGGCAAAATCGTCTTTTTGTGCTCTGGAGCCGTGCCAAGACACCAACCGGCGTCATCGTAACGCTGGCATCGCCCGCGACCGATGCGATCGGGCGCGCCGGCTTTGACGGCTATGTCGATACGCACTGGTGGGAGCGGTTCGGCAGCGCTCTACTCATGTCTATCATTGGAGATGTCACCACTTTGGCCGGGCAACACCTCCAGGAGAGCGACGTCCAGGTGCAAGGGACGACCGGCGCCGGCAAGGACGCCGTCGCGATCGCCGTTGAGCAATCGATTAACATTGCGCCGACACTCGTTAAACATCAGGGCTCCTCTGTATCCATTTTTGTGGCTCGCGATCTGGATTTCTCCGGTATCTATGGTCTACGCGTCACTGAAC
>NZ_JBBNAN010000072.1:0-5644 GCF_037994405.1 Phyllobacterium sp. | reverse complement strand
GGTCACCTCCCTCGCTTACTACCGACCAAGGTGGCGCATCTCGATTGGCACAACGACCTGTCACGTTTGTTGCTTGACGTCAGTCAAGCCGTCGGCAATCAGGCAGATGAACGTGGAAGGGCGACTGTAATCCGTCGCTTGCGGCGCGCTCTGGAATCGGACGCTTCTGTGCATTGAACTGCCCGCAGTAACGGAGAACGGCACATTAAGGCTAGGCAACGGTGATGCGGTCATCGACAATTTTTACGCCAGGTACTGACCACGCAGCCCGCTCCGCCACACTACGATCCGACCAAATTCGCACGCATCCCCCAAGGATGACCTTGCCACCCTCCTCTACATTAACGTTAATGCCCGAAGCTTCGATTCGAGCGTTCCGCTTTAGGGCATCTTCGATACGCGTTTTTACGTCGTACGCGGACACATAAGGCGTCACTTCAATATTGTTGGCGACATCGAACACACCTGCCAATCCGCGAACCGCCTCCATCGCCGCAATTTTTTGATAGTTCCATTCCACTTTGCCTGTCAAAACCACCCAGCCGTCTTCGACCTTGACCTGGACCGCTCCCTCTGGAATGGCGGTGTTCCAGCTGATGACATTGAGCGCCCGCTTGACAATTTCGTCATCCGCTGTGAGATGGCTACCCAGCGGGCGCACCTCGATTTCCAGTGCTATTCCGCGGACGCCCTTAACCCTGCAAACAACATCCGCTGCAGTGTTTTTTTCTGAATAGGTGGGTACGTGGCCCGTCAAGGTGACAACGCCATTTTCGACCGCAACGCCAATATTCGCAGCGTCGACACTTGGTTCAAATTCCAGTTCGTCCATCACGTTTTGTCTCAAAGTCATGTCGTTCATGTTGCTTTCCTTTCCTGCGACCGGAGGACCTTGATCAACAAGATTGCAGCGCTTCGCAGTTGGGCGCATTGACCGAAGTCAAACCATGTCCCCTGGCATTTGTGCTTGATTAAAATCCGTTAAGGAGTGTGAAGGCCATGCCATACTCATTTCGGAACGGCAGATGGTTTGCTTCAATTCCGAAAGAAGCAAGCATAATGGTCAGTAATGTTCGGAGAACCCGCACACATTCTGACTATTCAGGCGATACCAGCCAATACGTGGATTTTGGCCCGCGACAGTTACACTGGAATGGATGTGGTCCCTTTACGATCCGCGACGGACAAAAGATGCGGCAATCAACGCGAGCGCGTTGATGCCAATGCATTCATAACTTCCTCATCAGACAGCTGCGAAAAATCACCGTAGTGGAAGCCAATTGCTTCCAGCGCTGCAGGCTCTTCGAGACAGACTACTTGATCAACCTCGTGCCTTAGCGCTTCCATCGTTTCATTTGCCCCAACTGGAACGGCGAGAATGACCTTTCGAGGCTTACGCTGTTGCAATCCCAGGATCGCAACACGAGCGGTTGCCCCGGTCGCGATGCCGTCATCGACGAGGATCACCGTGCGTCCCGCGATATCGATCGGGGCTTTCTTTCCGAAATACAGGGCACGGCGGCGTTCGATTTCCTTGAGTTCTCCGGCGCACTCCCTTTGAAAGGCCTCTTCTGAAACTCCGCTACTGTAGAAGACATCGTCATTTCGCACTATTATCGGATGAGAGCCGTCAATGACCGCACCCATAGCGAGCTCTGGTTGATACGGGACGCCGACCTTGCGAACAATAATTAGATCAAGTGGGGCGCCGAGTTCATTTGCGACCTCGACTGCAACAGCTACACCGCCCCGCGGCAGGGCAAGCACCACGACATCCTGATTGCGATACTGGTTTAGTGCGTTGGCCAATTGCCTGCCGGCATCGACTCGGTCTTCAAACATGGCGGACGCTCCATCTGATCGGCTGCTGATGAATTTGCGTAGAAGAACACTCCATTTGGATGCAGTCTTTGATCCAGCGCAATGCCAAGCTTCTCGACGGCGAATAGTCTCGTTGAATGTTGGCTGCCGCCATCTGCAGCGAGGAGGGTCAAAATGAACAGGTTCCCTTGGCAGGATGGTCTGATCACGATGGTCGGCCTCTGGTTGTTTATCTCACCCGTCATCCTTGGATATGGTGCCCAGGACGCTGTTGCACTTGATGCAGTTTCCTGGAATTTCATTCTCTCAGGACTGGCCGTCGTGACAATCAGCGTTTTGACACTGTTTTGGTACCGGTCATGGGAGAAGTGGGCAGACATATTGATTGGCGTTTGGCTCGCGTCAACAATGAACTTTGCGGACATGGTCTCTGCGCGGCTTAACGCAGTTGTTATGGCGATTATCATCGTTGCAACAGCGCTTTGGATGATTTCCGACGGGCGCAGACCCTTTCACACGTCGTAGGACGCGTCGTCCCGGCGCCGTATCGAGAACAACAATGACAAAAGCCCTGCATTTGATTGTTATCATCATCAGCTTAACATTTTTTGGCAGAGCCGTCGCGTTCGCGGACGCATCTCTTCCATCGCTTGCGCCCATGCTGGACCGCGCGGTTCAGAGCGTAGTGAGTATTTCGGTCAAGGGAAAAGCAGCCGAGGAGATTGATCCGCTGCTTCAGGACCCGTTTTATCGCCGGTTCTATGGCCTGTCGGAGGCAATGCCTCCGCAGGCATTTTCGTTTCAGTCGGTAGGTTCCGGCGTTATCGTCGATGCTCAGCGTGGGATGGTCCTGACAACCTACCATGTCGTGGAGCATGCCAACGCTATAACTGCCACTCTTAACGATGGAAAAACCGTGGAAGCAAGGTTGGTCGGTTCGGATTCGGAAACTGACCTCGCGCTGATCGAAATCAAGGCTGAGGGGCTCTCCGCGATGCCGGTTGGCAATTCAGATGCTCTGAGGGTTGGAGACTATGTAGTTGCTATTGGCAATCCATTTGGCCTCGGGCAAACCGCGACATTGGGCATCGTCAGCGCCCTCGGCAGACCGGGTTTAGGCAACGATAATCTCTCGGAATTCATCCAGACAGACGCCTCCATCAATCCCGGAAATTCTGGCGGTGCACTTGTCAATTTGCAAGGCGAACTTGTCGGCATCAACAGCGCTACAGCCGGGAGCGCTCTCGGCGTCAGCTTTGCAATACCAAGTGCCTTGGCCAAGCGTGTTGCCGATGAGCTGGCGATGCACGGGAAGGTTAACCGGGGAGAGCTTGGCGTTGTCGTTCAGGACATGACCCCGAAGCTCCGCCTTGCGCTTAAAATCAACCGTGATTCAGGTGTTCTGGTAGGCCAGGTCAAAGCCGGCTCTGCGGCCCAGCGTAGCGGCATTCTTGCTGGCGATGTCATTACAGCCATTGACGGGCACCCGGTGGGAAATGCGATTGAATTTCGCCGGAAAATAAGCAGCTTGGCACCCGGTACGGCAATCCGGCTCTTGATAGAAAGATCCGACAAGGGACTCGAAATTACCGCACGACTTTCCGACAAGGAATATGATCGTTCCCCACAAGCTCCCTCCTCCTTTCTTGACTCCATTGTTCTGCTCGATATCAAGACCGAGGCGAGGCCGATTGGCCAAACGAGTGGAGCGCTTGTCCTTGCGATCGATAAAGATAGCAAGGCCGCGGCAGCGGGTCTCGTTGAAGGTGACATTATCGTCAGCATCAACCGGCAAGCCGTTCATTCGTCCGAAGAAACACTCGGTTTGGCCCGGCGAAGTGCGCATCCGCTGCTTCTTGGCGTCTATCGCGACAATGTCCTTCAGTTTTTGGCTGTTGAATGAAAGCTCGAGATTTCCAGTGGAATCGCGCCGTATTCAATCATCCAGCTGGAAATACGACAATTGTAAGTATCAACGGAGCCTCCGATGTCGGATTTGGCAGAAAAAGTGCGATTTTTAAGCCAACCGGAGTCCTACGGCGGCACAACTGAGCATGTGGAGGCGCACGAAACCCACATGTCGTGGGTCTTCATGACCGACAATCAGGTCTACAAGCTCAAAAAGCCGGTCAGATACCCATTCCTGGATTTCAGTACGTTAAAGAAACGGCAATTCTATTGCCGGGAAGAATTCCGGCTTAACCGTCGGCTCGCAAGTGAAACCTACACTGCCATTGTCGCACTACGCCGCAAGCGCTCAGGACGATTGACGCTTTCAAACGAGGGTCGCATCACCGATTGGCTGGTCGAGATGCGACGCCTCCCTGCAGACCATATGCTGGATGCCCGTATTCGCCAAGGCCACGTGGAGCGAGACGAGATCTGCAGAATCGGCGAATTGCTTGCCGCTTTTTATGCCGGCCGCTCTCGAGAACCGGCGAATGGCAATACCTACCTGCGTCATTTCGAACATGAGCAAACAATCAATCGTTCGATCCTTGAGCGATCCGAGTTCCAGTTATCCGATCTCGCGGGCAATGCACTCGATACGGTGGACCAAGCGCTCCTATTGCTCAGGCCTCTTGTCAAGTCACGGATTTCGCGTGGCATAATCGTTGAAGGACATGGTGACCTTCGTCCCGAGCATGTTTGTCTCACGGACCCGCCGCAGATCATTGATTGCCTGGAATTCAACCGGGCAATGCGCACAATCGACCCTTATGATGAAGTGAATTACCTCGGACTGGAGTGCAATATGCTCGGTGCAGTCTGGATAAGACCGCTTCTTAGCAAGGTCCTGGAAAAGAAGCTCGGCAACCCGCCGGATGCACAATTGATTGCCTTATACGGCGCATTTCGGGCCCTGTTGAGGGCGAGGCTGTGTATGGCCCATTTGCTCGAAAGCCCGCTTCGGCATCCCGAGAAATGGCGACCGCTTGCCATTCGATATATCGCGGCCGCTGATAGGGAATGTTTAATGCTGCCACGCCCTGCTTTTAGGACGATAGCCCAAGGTACAAAAGTGCGAGCTACATGAATATGATTGAGTTTTGGTCGGCGTGACGAAGTCTACTAAGAGCATAATTCGCCGCGTTTGTTCGATGGCCGCTTTCAACCCAAGATAGATAGATCTTCATATGCCGCCAGCTAGGATTTAGCGCTCTACAGCCTTAGCAATTGGCAGCTTTCAGATGTGCCTTCAACCGAAATCCTGACTTTCTCCTTCATCGTTCGGTATGTACCCCCGGCCATAAATTCCGAAGCGATTTCTGCATCGAATTACGGACCTGAGTGATTTCTCCCTGAGAGATATGCCGGTCGATGAGTCTGAAGACAGCGGCCACGGCGACATCGGCGTTGTCTAGTGGGTCGTTCTTAAAGTCACTTGCAACCTGTGCGATAAAATCCTGCTTCTTCCTCTTCCATACGGGTGAAGTAGACGGATCCCACCCATCGAAGAAGACGCCTCTAATGACGATAGGTAACTGCGCCGACATATCTGCTACTTCTTCAATCGACAGAAAATCCCGCATCGTGTGGAGCACTGCTCTCAGCAGCCGGTAGGCGCGAGCTTTGTCACCCCAATTCAGATCGTCATCCAATTCATTGACCCACTGTTGCGCTTGCTCTGCTCCATGGGTGAAAGCAGTGATGCTAGTGTTGCTCATTGACGTACCTCCTGATGGGCCAGCGCTATTAACAGAGCGAGTTGAGTACGATTGCATTTAGCCAGATCAAATCCAGTCCATTGAGCCGCTGCTACGAAGTTACAGCACTCCTTGCCGCTTTCTACGTCTCGGCCGCTGGACAGGAAGCTTCAATC
>NZ_JBBNAN010000071.1:0-8923 GCF_037994405.1 Phyllobacterium sp. | reverse complement strand
AGGGAGTCAACGAATCGTAGCGTCACAAATACAATGGCGCGATTCATCCAGACCCACGGAGCCAACTACGGACTCGAACCAAGCCATATTAGGGAAAGGTTTGCTGTTTGAGTAAAAAAGCTAGTGTTTACAATGCACTAGCTTGAAGTAGTGGCTCCCCGGGCCGCGATCAGGTTCCGCCGGCACTTCTTCGAAGATGCTGATTGCTGATGGTTTGTAGGCACCCAAGTCTAATTCTCCATTGGAACATTTGCAGAACATCCGTGGGACTATTCACAGTGATTTTGGTGCCGTTCAGTCCCACGAGGTGCATTTGTGTGCAGTTTGTTCTTTTTCTCCGTTTTGCCTCTTGCGTTAAAAAGCCCAGTATTCTAGGGCTTTCCCCGGTTCGGAGTGTAGCGCAGCCCGGTAGCGCACTTGACTGGGGGTCAAGGGGTCGTGGGTTCGAATCCCGCCACTCCGACCAAAATCTGACAAGCAAACCTGTTGGATGCATTTTGCCTTCATGAAAAATGCCACGTCCTGTCATCAGGCCTGGCATTTTTCGTTTGTTCAGCGTTGCATATTGTTTCGGCAGCCCTACAAACATTCTGCGGATAGGCATGCTTTCGGCGGTTTCTGCCCATACCGCATCCCTTGCGATCGCTGTCGCGGTGCGCAATCATTTCCACGGCTCGATTTTCGCGATCTTGTTGTCTTTCGTCATGGTGACCTTGTACTGCTCGAACCTCGTCTTGTCGTCGCAAGTGACCCGGACGATCGTCGGCCCCATTGAAGATAGTCCCTTGTCGATTTGCGCATCGGTAATGCGATCGCACCAGAAACCTGCATTGCGGATCGCGCGGGCAGTCCTGCGCTCGAGCATGTTGGACTTGATGGAACCGGCCGCCGCGATGTCGCCGGTGCATACAAGGACTAAAAGAGCGGGCAGAATATACTTCATAGTTCCAACCCCATTCCGAAATTGCGCGCACACGCTGCCCGCAAAACTTTATGCTGGCGAGCATGCTTTGCAGGCCGCTTCATTGCAACGATGTTACCGTAACAACTTTGACGCGACACGCATTTTGAACCAACATTTAGCAGGGCAGTGAGGTACCTCCCTCTTGTTGTCCTACCTGGGCGGGACCGGCGATTGAAGGTTGGTCTCCCTTGCCAGTCAAAGCCGCCTCGGCGGACAATTCCGGCCCCGTTCAGGTAAATGCTCTCCTGATTTATTCATGAGACAGGTCGGCAATTTGTCGGCATAGTGAATGAAAGCATCTGTGGGGGTCAGCCGATGAGTACTGCCGTGATCCGGATCATATCCGCGAAGGTGAGCACCCTCTTTGCGTTCGGTTTGGTTGCCCTGTTTGCCTGTGCCACACTTTCGCAAGCGCAGACCGTAGCTCCGCCGCCCCCGCCTGCAAAGGTCGAACAATTGCTGAAGCTGCTGGATGATCCGGAAGTGAAGGCATGGATTGCCGCAAAGAACACAACGCAGCCGGCGGCGGAGATGCAGATGGGTGCCTCTGCCAGTGACTTCATGCGTTGGTCCGATGCCATTCGCGCACATTTGCGCGGCGTCGGCGAGGCAGTTCCCGAGGTACCTGACGAGTTTTCGGAAGCAAGTTCGACGATCATGACCGAGATTCATGGCCGCGGTCCCGGGGCAATACTCGCGCTTTTCGTTGCTTTCGCGGCGCTCGGCCTAGGCGCCGAATTTGCATTCCGCAGCCTGGTCAGCCAGGCAATCAAACGAAGTGCTGCCCATCCGGCAGCAGATGCGGGATCGCCCGCGCGCCATCACCTGATAGGCCGGTCAATTTTTGCCGCCATCGCTCCGCTGGTGGTCTTTGCTGCGGCTAGCATCGGCGCCTTCCTCGCGTTCACCTGGCCACCGCTTCTCGCTGAGCTCGTCCTCCCCATGCTCGTCGCCCTGATCGCCTGGCGGGTTATCATGCGCGTGACCGCTATTCTGCTCGGAACCGATCGCAAGCACGGCAAGCTGAGTCTTATTCCGATGAACGAGGCGAAGGCTGCTTTCTGGTACCGCCGTGTTGCATTGTTCGCCGGAATCTTCTTCGCCGGCTGGGCTGCGGCCGGATTGATGACGGCTCTCCATTTTACCCCCAATGTCAGGAGCCTCGTCGTTTACATTCTTGGCCTTGGCCTGTTGGCGGTCGCAATCGAGGCGGTCTGGCATCGCCCCGGCGCGGTTACAACCTCCCGGATTTACCGCGTCAAGGAATGGCTGCTGACCTTCTGCTTTTGCCTGTTATGGCTATTATGGGTCGCGGGGATGAACCTGGCGTTGTGGCTCGGTATTTTTGCGCTCATCCTGCCCCCCATTTTGAGAACGACCAGCACCATTGTGAAGTCGTTCTTCTCCGGTTCGGACGACCCAGCCCAGCACAGAAATTCCGTCGTCGAAGTACTTGTCGAGCGCGGGGCCAGGGCGATCATTATCGCACTGGCGGTCGCCTGGCTCGCCACGGTCGTTCGATTCCGCGCGAGCGGCCTGATGGAGGACGAAAGCGCCAGTCGCATTATTCGCGGGATATTGGGCGGCGTTGTTATCCTGCTCGCAGCAGATCTTGTCTGGCATATGGTCAAGGGATTGATCAACCGGCGCATAGAACGTGCGCGCATCGAAGGCGGAGATGCGGCTGAACTTGCGCGCAGCGGACGGCTTTTGACCCTCCTGCCGATCCTGCGCAATTTCCTTGCCGCGCTCATCGCCGCCATTGCGGTCATGATGGTTTTGTCAGGGATCGGTGTCGAGATCGGTCCGTTGATCGCCGGCGCTGGCATTTTTGGCGTTGCCATTGGCTTTGGCTCGCAGTCGCTGGTCAAGGATGTCATCAGCGGTGTGTTTTACATGACCGATGACGCGTTCCGGGTGGGGGAATATATCCAGAGCGGCAGCTATAAGGGCACGGTCGAATCCTTTAGCATCCGGTCCGTCAAACTGCGCCACCACCGTGGTCCGATCTTTACCGTTCCGTTCGGTTCGCTGGGCGCAGTGCAGAACATGAGCCGGGATTGGGTTATCGACAAATTCCTCATATCGGTCGCCTACGATACCGATATAGCCTTGGTCAAAAAGGTGGTGAAAGGCGTTGGTGCGGCCCTTCTCGAGGACGAGGAGTTCGGCCCGCAGATCATCGAAACGGTAAAGATGAAGGGCGTTGAGGCTTTTGGTGATTATGGCATCAATCTGAGTTTCGCCATGATGACGAAGCCAGGCCACCAGTCCACTATCAGGCGGCGCGCCTATGCAATGATCCGCGAGGCTTTCGCGGAGAAGGGCATAGAATTCGCCTCGCCCACCGTGCAGGTCGCCGCTAATGAGGACCACGCCAGCGCTGCCGCAGCCGCGGCGAGGGATACGATGCGCAAGAAGGCTGCTGATGCGGCCAAAGCCAGCGAGGGCGAAGGTTGAATAGTTAGTCGATCATGGATGCCATTCGGTGTTTCTTGTGAAAGATCATCAAATCCGCCGGCTCCAGCGGAGGAGAGATGAACCATCCTTGACCACTACACGGTGGTCTGACGGCGGCGAAATAATCGAGTTGTTCCTTGGTCTCGATGCCCTCGACGACCACGCCTAGATTCAGGGCGTTCGCCATATCAAGGATTTGCGGGACCAACGAAACTTTCACGGACGCCGTGCCGACCGTGCTGGTGAAGGCGCGATCGATCTTGATGGTGTCGACATTCAGATCCTGAAGATTGGAGAGGCTTGAATAGCCCGTGCCGAAATCATCGAGATACACCCGATGCCCCAGATTTCGCAGGCGGGCGATAGCCGGAACAGCAATATCGAGCGCTGCTGTAGAACGCTCGGTCAGTTCCAGTCCGATCTGACTGGCGGAAATGCCCGCAGTCCGTACGCATCTGTCAAGCTCCGCATAGAACTGGGTATCGCCAAGATCCGCGGCCACCATGTTGACCGTAATGCGCACATCAGGATTGTCCCGCAAGAACCTTCCAGCCTCCGAGGTAACCTTTCGCAGCGCACAGGCAGTGATTTGCCCTGCAACCCCGGCCTCCTCGGCGGCCGATACAAAAATGTCCGGCGCAATGACGTTGCCCTTGCGGTCGGTCCACCGCACAAGCGCTTCGGCTGACATCATTCGTCCTGTATTGAGTTCCACAATTGGCTGATAGACGACCGCAAGTTCCTCTGACTTCAACGCTTCAACGAGGCGTGTCAGCAGGGGCTTTTGCCGGCGCAGCATAAACGTTGCCATGATGGCCAAGAAACCTCCGGCCACACCGCCAAACCCAATGAATCCATAAATGAACGGCAACTGCCTCGAAATCGCTTCGGAGCGATCAAGGACTGCCACACCACAAATCGAGTAGGCGGCCGAGCAGCGCGCGCTGACCAGCTCATTTGCATTCTCGAACGAGGCGTCTCCAGCAATCAAGGTTTCGTCACTGACCAGCCGCTTTCCCCATGAGCGCAGGACGCGCCTATGTGAAAGATCAATGATCGCGATGGAGTAGCGAAAGGGAGGACGTTCGAGATCGAGAAACGCTGCAGGATCGACGACAACGTTGGAATTTCCGGCCTCGACCACCATGGCGTTGATACCTACGCCGAGTTGTAACGCAACACTCACCCAGAGTTTGCGGCCAGTTCCGGTTATCAGATCAGGCGCCTTTTCGACAATCGGAACAGGGAGCGTTCCGAGGAAACTGCTGCAGGCGAGCTTGCCGGCGATCAACCTTCCGACATCTTTGACGAAACGCCTGGTAAATGCGATCTGCCTGAGCTTGGAAATGTCTTCCACCGAGCAGGGTATTGCAGTCGATTGGTTGGCTTCGTCGAGAGATTTGTCCATTTCACTGGCGATGGTCACCGCCCGGACGAGCAAGTCGTCGGCATAGGACGTCACGTCGCCGCGCGCCAATGAATGCGCAATGAAACGTGCCCCCGCAAAGGCCGCAAGCCCTCCGGCAAGGATGGCCGCCACGACCCATGCTGCGACCGCCAATTGGCGTAGGATATGATTGATTTCCACCGATATTTCTCAACGCAGCCAGAGATGCGGGAGTATAGGCAGGCGTTCCTTAAGGCGGGGTTGTGCTGCGATACTCACAATAGGCGGTAGAATCCAGCGGTCAGCCCGCCCTGAAGTCCTCGTCAGCCAGCTCAAGACGCCGGCTTGTTTTTCGTCGAACGTCTGCGCCGCATAAGAACCGCATCCACGGCAAATTTCGCTATTGCTCCTTCGTCACGATTGCCGATTATGAAGGCAGCGCGAACAAACCGCGCCAGCTTATTGTATTCCGGATCAGTTTCATCGGTAATATTCAGTCGCGCGGCCGCTTCTTCCAGTGCGCGCTGCATAAGTTCGCCATCCGATTTCGAATAATTTGGATTATCGTCTTCCAGAAATGTCAATTCTGCTCCCACCCATTCCGCTGCGGCTTTTTGATTTTTATAAAGGACCGAAGCCAGTATATAGTCCAAAGTGATTAATGCGTCCAAGTAATGATGTCGTAAATTAGTATGATATAAAGCGCTATCGCTAGAGTTGAATTGCCGAGAAGGATTTTCAACTTAATGTATATTATCAATTGCGAATTTACCATCCAGAATTGTGTATTTCAACGCTGGTGAAGAAACGCCGCATTTGGCGACCTGCTGACCATTTTTTTTTGTTATCGGAGGGCAGAAACGGAAGCCTTGCGCGAAGGTGAATCGCTCTGATGGCGGACTTCAAGCGCGGCGCATCCCCAGATAATGCCAATCAGAAGCCAGAAATGCCGCCAGTGATCGGTGTCGATGACGTTGCCGATCGCGACGTGTGCAACATAGACCAGATAGGCGCACAGGAGGAAGGGTTGCCAGGGACGCTCGCGCAAGAGGATACGAAGTCCAAAACCCAGCGTGAGCATTGTCAGCGTCAGATAGCTGATGAATCCGATCCACCCGTAATCCAGCGCTGCCTTCAGCCAGATGTTATGGGTATCCTCGCCAAAGATCGGGCCAAACTCCAGCGGGCCAATGCCTAGCGGGTGATCTATGGACATGAGCATTCCGTACCAATGACGCGCGAAGCGTCCGAATTGCGCCTCGTCATACTCCTGCACCAGCTGCGCGCGCGCCGTGAACAGTTCTGCGACACTTGGAATTTGTAGGGCTATGACGATGGCGAGGAGCACCACCACGACCGCCAGGCCCGCGAGAAGAATGATCCGCAGACGGAAAAGACGATTGGGATTCCTGATGAACACAAGCAGCGCAAGCCCGGCAATGATCAGTGCGGCCATACCCCATGCTGCCCGGGAAAAGGAAAGGAAAATGCCGAGTGTAATGATCAGGATCGGTACAAGACGAATAGGAAGCGCCCGCAGATTGCCGACCAGCACACCATGCACCAGCCATGCCAAGGGCAGCATCAGGAAAGGCCCAAAGACGTTGGGATCCTGAAAGGCGCCCATGGCGCGGCCATAGCGGGTGAAAACCTCCGCGCCAGGAAAAGCCTCGAAATAGCCGAGGATCCCCAGCAGCGACGTGCATATCGCGGCCAGGATATACGCGTTGAAGATGACAGGCAGGATGCGTTGATTGCTGTTGACGATCGCCGCGAAAAACACGGCCGTGAAGGCGAGGAAGAGTGATACCGCGATATACATCGGTGCGGACTTCAGGTCCGGCATCTGCCCCATCGATATCGCGCCGCCGATATTGAAGACGATAAGGATGGCGAGCAGAACAGAGACAGTGCGGGATAGCCTCAGACCGAACAGAGCCCAGATCACAATGAGGCCTGCCATGTAGAGTTCATAAGGTGCGGGCTCGTCGATGACGAAACCGCTGAGAAAAACGCCTAAGCCGACCGCAAACGTCGAAATGAGCTTGATCAGGGCGCGGTTCTTCTTCGCGTGGTCGACGCCAGCATTCTGCCTCTGATCAGTAACGGCGCTCAATAGGCATTGTCCGTGTTGAGAAGACGGATCGGCGTCAGGAACAGGATCTTCAGGTCGAACCACAACGACCAGTTCTCGATATAATACAGGTCGAACTCAGTGCGCTTCTTGATCTTGTCGTCGGAATCGACTTCCCCCCGCCAGCCATTGATCTGCGCCCAGCCAGTCACACCGGGCTTGACCCGGTGGCGGGCAAAGTAGCCATCAACGACTTCGTTATAGAGATGATTGTGCGTATGCGCGGCAATCGCGTGCGGCCGAGGCCCGACAAGCGAAAGCGTACCCATTAAGGAATTGAAGAACTGCGGCAGTTCGTCGATCGAACTCTTGCGGATGAAACGGCCGACGCGGGTGACGCGCGGGTCGTTCTTGACCACGGCATTGCGAGCCGTCGGGTGCTGTCAGTGAACTCCAGCAGCACCACGTTGAGTGTCGCGGTCGACAGAATAGCGAGGAAGTATTGCAGCAGGGTATCTGTAGAGAGGCCGACATACAGGACGAAGACCGCAACGCCGGTGAGTGCTACGATTACAAATTCAATGATCCGCATGGTGCCGCTGACCATGACCGGCGAATTTGTGTTGCGCGCATATTGCGAGGCGATCGCTTGGGCCATCGGGCTCAATTTGACCTTGGCGCTGGACGATGGCACTGGATCAGGCGCGAGGTTGCGAACAACTTCGCGCGAAAAACCGTGTTCCGCATTTGTGTCTTTCATCATGGATCCCGAAGGTCGGGGCGCCTCTCATTAGCACGGATCAGCTAAGAAAGGCCTGCGGGAAAAGCAAGAATAGCGGGGATGTTAACTGTCGAGTGCGGCAAAATATTCTGCCTGGAGGCGCGCAGCCATGGTTTCGGCACTGAACCTCTGTTTCAATGTGGAAGTATCCGGCAGCAACTGTTGAAAACCCGCCACGTCCTTTATCACGCTCGCCATCTTGGCAGCGAGGTCGTCAACGTCCGGCTGCACGAGGGCCGGAGAGCTGTCGCCGAGGATTTCTGGAATGCCTCCGACGCGGCTGGCGATGACCGGGCGTCCGGCGGCAAGCGCTTCAAGTACAAGATAGGGCAGAGCTTCGGCGCGTGACGGGATGACCGCCACCTTCGTCAGCCGGAACGCTTCGCGCGCCTTCATCGGCATGAGAAAGCGAATGTTTCCGCTCAATTCGGCTGCTTGGACCTGTTCGATCAGTTGGGCACGGTCCTTGCCATCACCAACCATGACGGCAGTCATGGCATTCCCGCGTGCAGCGCTCGCCCGCGCCAGCGCCGCAATAAAAATGTCCGGACCTTTCAGTGCCCGCATTTCGCCGATGAACAGGAAATCGGCAGCAGCGGGATCAAGTGTAACGGGTTGGAACTCGCCATCTGACAAACCATTGTAGATCAGCGCGTGACCGCATCGCGGCTTGCCCACCTTTCTTGCGTAAACGCCTTGCTCGAAGGCCGAAACGAATATGATCCGGTCCGTCATTCTTTCCATGAAGCGTTCGACGCGAAAGATGATCCGCCCTTGCAGCGTCGCCGGATCAAAGTGCAGGCTGCCGCCATGCGGTGAATAAAAACGGGCAACGCGTGAACCAGATACCCGCAGCAGTGAGCCGAACAGTCGCGCATAGGCGCCACCCTTGGCGCCATGTCCATGCAGGACATCCGGCTGCAATTTCTTGATGACCTTGTACGTGCGAAACGCTGCCACCGCATCACCCGGACCGATCTGCCGCTGCATGGCGACGCGTTCCAGGCCCAGCTCCAATTTGCTGTGCATTTCACCAAGCAGTGCTTCTTCAAAATCCCCGCCTGTCGAGGCATCGCAGATAATACCGACCTGGTGGCCTGCCTTCACCTGCGCTTCGATCAGATCGCGGACATGGCGGAAAATCCCGCCAACCGGAGCGCGAAAGCAGTGAACAATCCGCAGGGGCCGGTTATCAACCATCTCCAGCGGTCAGAAGAAGCGCTCGCGCACATAGAGCGTGTCGCCGGGTAGAACCTG
>NZ_JBBNAN010000070.1:0-2158 GCF_037994405.1 Phyllobacterium sp. | reverse complement strand
AAGAGACTTATTACCAATTTCGACCTTGCGACGGTGACAGGCTTCTTCTCAATGGAGCCGATCTTAGAGAACAGAGCCGCAGATTTGCGTCGCTTGCGCTGATCGGAAAGTGCCAATTCAGGTTGCTGATCTTCGTTGTGCGCGCGCCTTAACCCTCGCCGCGACTATGAAGTCGTGTTTGGCAGTATGATGGCCGGTGATCTCATCTTCGAACGAGGACGCGAGGGATTTCTTCAGATTCCCATATGCCCCCGCCTTGTTCGGGTGGGCGCGCAAATGTCCCGAAACGACAGAAAGGCCTCCCAACGCATATCATCATTTTAGGCCCCAGACACTCAAGTCCACCAAAAGCGACGATTGCGATGAGAAGCGACGTCACCGTGTGCTGCTTCGCATGCAAGACCCTGTTGAAGAGGTCTACCTCATTGCAACTGGGGCTTTTTGAGAAAGCTGTTGCGATCGGCTGACTTCACGCGGAGCCACGCTTCGCGGCCGTTGCGCAGGACTCGTATGGGGATCTCAACGCCGGCAGGGCCGCTTGTCCACACTTTCCGGTAGAAATCAGCCAACCCGTCAACCTCATCACCTCGGATCTCCGAAATGATGTCGCCCTGGTGCAAGCCCGCTTGAGCTGCCGGCCCCCCTTGGGCGACGCTCATAACCACGACTTTACCGTTGCTCTCAGCTGAGAAAGCCCCAAGCCAAGGCCGCGGCTGCTTGTTGACGTGTCCGCGACTGAGGAGATCATCAAGGATCGGCGGTAACAAATCGATTGGCACGACCATGTTAACGTGCTCAGTCTCTCCATTTCTAATCATTTGCAGGAGAAGGGAGCCAATGCCTAAGAGCTTGCCGTCCAGGCCAATCAGTCCGGCCCCTCCCCATGAGGGATGGGCTGGCGCAATGAAGATCGCCTCATCTAATAGATATTCCCAATAGCCAGCAAACTCCTGCTTGGCGACAATGCGCGTGCGGACGGATTGACCAATCCCATCGGCCAACAGAACGTGATCTCCAATATTGGTCTCGGCCGCATCGCCGAAGTCCACCGCAGAAACGCCAAGCGGCCCAAGAGCTTGCACTAGACCAAACCCAGTTTCTTGATCGTAGGCGAGTACATGACCAGGGACGACTTGCCCGTCATGTCGGGTCAACCAAACCTCCTGGGCTTCAATAATCAGATAGCCAATCGTCAGTACCAGTCCGTCTTCCCGAATGACCACGCCGCTGCCCTCTCTCAGGGTGCCCAACGTCGTTGCTGTGAAGGCGTCATCAGGAATTGAGGAGCGCACGGCTACAACTGACCGCAAAACTTTATCGATATTCATGGCATTAATCCTGACTAAACGCGGCATGGGCTGCGATGGCGCAAAGCGGGAAACATATCGTCCAATACAGGTATGAACACGCACGGCCAGGCACAAGGTCTGGAATACAAACATTCCTCCACTCGGCACTCAGGTTCGGATAAAGCTGATGATGGCCTAGTTAAGAGGCAACGTCGGCTTTCTGCTATCCAATATTTATATGGCCAGAGAGTGTTACCCTTTGGAAACAAAGAAGCTTACGCAGCTGGCGCTAGGAGCGCGCCGTCGCCACTGACACAAGCCGCTGGAAATAAAAGGCCCGTTGTTGAACAACGGGCCTTCTGCGAGCGTGCGATGCTTAGCGACCGACTGCGGCGCGGGCGATGTTGCGGATGTCACCACGGTCAATACCAAGATCCTGGAGTTGACGGGAAGTCATGCGGCCAAGTTCAGTAACCGTCTGGCGGTACTTGCGCCAAGTGTTGAAGGAGCGTGCTACGTTCATTGTGATCCCCTTTCCGAGGGCTGATGACGTCAGCAACCTTGCTTGGCCCCGGCGTCGTTTCGATGGCGAGGATATAAGCGTTTCAATCATCCAGTAACAGCGACAATCCATCACGCCACCTATGCATGCTGCGCAATGGTTGGAGCATCGGACTTTTGCTGCTCCATCGCTGCTACGCACCCTAGGCGGGGAAGCGGTTAATCGGCGGTGAGCAGGATACCAAACCGGTCAGCTTGATGAGTTTATTGCCTTCTGCAGCTGACCAATTTTTCAAGAACCTCATCGAAGCCCGGCATTTTTTCATTAAACATCATTGGCGCCATGGCTCAATAGTCCGTACGAGGGT
>NZ_JBBNAN010000069.1:0-1896 GCF_037994405.1 Phyllobacterium sp. | reverse complement strand
ATCTTACTCCGACATTCAGCGGAAATTGAACGCACTGCTTCAGGAGCAACCGACGACATGCCGTTCAATCATTTCTCTGAAGCTGGATCGCAAAGGCCATGAACCAGCCAGGCTTCCTCGACGTCATTAGCTTTGGACCGGATGGGTGGGGAGCCGCGCTCGTGGCCGGAGCATGGATGACGATTCTGATCGCGATCTCCGGATTTGTTATCGGCTCAGTAATTGGCACATTTGGTGCCTGGGCAAAGGTTTGCGGTAGCAAGACCATCCGGTTCATTGCGGACGGATACACGACCGTCCTGCGCGGCATTCCTGACCTTCTGGTCATCTATCTGTTCTATTTCGGCGGCAGTGCCGCGGTAACGGCGATCGGGCGGTTTTTTGGCTCGGAAGGATTCGTCGGCTTTCCAGGATTTCTTGCCGGTGCGCTGGCGGTCGGAATTACGTCTGGGGCGCAGCAGACAGAGGTGTTTCGCGGAGCATTTAAGGCGGTGCAGCGTGGCGAACTCGAAGCGGCGATCGCCTGCGGCATGTCACGCGGTCTGCGTTTCAGGCGCATCATTGCACCGCTGACGCTTCGTCACGCTTTGCCCGGCATGGGCAACGTCTGGCAGGTCGTCTTGAAGGAATCCGCGCTGGTCTCGATCACCGGGGTCGCGGAACTGCTGCGCCAGGCTCAAGTTGGCGCCGGATCGACCGGAATGCCTTTCAATTTCTACATCGTGGCAGGCGCAATCTATCTGACGATCTCGACCTTTTCCGGTGCACTGCTGCAATGGTCCGAACGGCACTTTTCACGCGGCGTCAGGAGAAACTGATGGATTGGGCTTTTACACTTGAAACCTTCATCAGCCTTGTCGCGGCAATCCCGTTGACGCTTCAACTCGCTGCGTCATCAATATTTCTCGGCGCGTTTCTCGCTCTCGCACTGGCGCTTCTCCGGATTTCCGGTGTGCCTGTTCTCGACTGGTTCGCCCGCCTCTATGTGTTCGTGTTTCGCGGTACACCCCTATTGGTGCAAATCTTTCTGATTTACTATGGCCTTAGCCAGTTTACGACGATCCGTCATACATTCCTGTGGCCAATATTGCGCGAACCATACTGGTGCGCTGTCATCGCGCTGACACTAAATACCGCAGCCTACGCCAGTGAAATCATCCGCGGTGGGCTTTTGTCGGTCCCGCTTGGCCAGATCGAAGCGGCACGTGCCTGTGGCATGCCACGTGTCATGGTATTCCGGCGGATCGTTCTGCCTCTCGCCATCCGGCAGGCACTACCCAGTTGCGGCAACGAGATGATCTCCATGGTCAAGGCGACTTCGCTTGCCTCGATCATCACGCTGATGGAAGTCACCGGTGTTGCCGCGAAAATCATCTCAGAGACATATCGGGCCATCGAAGTCTTCATCGTTGCAGGCGTGATTTATCTCGCAATCAACTTCCTGCTGACGCGCTTCGTGCATTTCATCGAATACATGCTGAGCGCGCACCTTCGTGCACCACAGCTGCAGACGCCCGCTCAAGGAGATGCCAAATGAACGCCCAAACACATGTAACCACGCCATTGGCGCTTGGTGTCAGGCAATTGCACAAGAGCTTTGGAACTATCGAAGTGCTGAAGGGGATTTCGCTCAAGGCACACGAGGGCGAAGTCGTCTCGATCCTTGGCTCCTCAGGTTCTGGCAAGTCGACCCTCCTTCGCTGCATCAACCTCCTTGAAGTTCCAGACTCGGGCGAAGTGACGGTAGGCGAAGAGACGATCCGGATGCGGCGCACGCGCGACGGAAAATACCGTCCGGCGGACCAGGCGCAGGTGGAGCGTGTTCGCTCGCGCCTCGGCATGGTGTTCCAAAGCTTCAACCTCTGGTCGCACAAGACCATTCTGGAAAACGTCATC
>NZ_JBBNAN010000068.1:0-7773 GCF_037994405.1 Phyllobacterium sp. | reverse complement strand
TGATCCAGATCATTCCTGCCCTGATCGTCGCGCCCGCCTTCATCCGAGGCGATGTCGAATTTGGCGTGATCACCCAGTCGGCCGCGGCCTTCGCGTTGCTTGTGGGTGCATTTTCGTTGATTGTCACGCAATTCCAGTCGATTTCAACCTTCGCCGCAGTGGTCGCCCGGCTTAGCTCCCTCCAGGAGGCAATCGAACAATCCCGCGCACCGACGGCGCCATTAGCCATCGAGATTGTCGAAGACGAAGGGCGCCTCGCTTTCGAGCACTTGACCCTGCTGTCATCAGACGGCACGCCTATCCTGAGGGACTTGTCAGCATCTGTCGGAGTGGGAACCCGCGTGTTGATCACGGGACCCAATCAGCAGGCAAGCGTTGCCTTGTTTAAGGCGGCCGCCGGTATTCCCGCTAAGGGTAGCGGTCGTATCATACGCCCCGGCCCCGGCCGCACCGTCCTGTTTCTCCCTCAGCAGCCCTATCTGATGCCAGGTACTTTGCGTCAGGCTCTCGTGCCCCCGGACAGGGCGGCCGAAATCTCGGATGATCGGATTCTCCACCTTTTGCGTGAATTCGACCTCGATGTCGGCCAGGCGGGCGGGCTGGATAAAGAAAGGGACTGGGACGCGCTACTCTCACTGCGCGAGCAACAGCTGTTGGCCTTGGTCGGTATTATTCTCGCGGGGCCGCGGTTCGTCTTCCTTGATCGGCTCGACACGACACTCGGGGTTGAAGAATTCCACAACGTCCTTCATACGCTTTCCGAGTATTCAATAACCTATCTCAACAGCGGCGCAACCAGCATGGATGAGAATCTGTATGACGCGAAATTGACGTGTGAGCAGGAGGGCGAATGGACTTGGACGGTGTTCCCGTCTGGACACAAACTCATCTCATGAGCGACGGAAGTACAGCAGCGTTGCTTCGTTCGTTGAATGGTAGTTTCGCACATCAAGCGCGACGAAGTCGCTTTGATCGTGTATGATGTGTAGCTGCCAAGTGTAAGAGAGCGTGGGCCCGACGCGTGCGCGCGGTAAGCGATGCCGGGTCAGTAGCGAACACGTTGCAGAAATTTGATTGCCGGGCAGGTTTCCGGAACGTTTCACATAAAAACAAAGCGCAGATCAATACTGAGCCACGGGACCCGCTAACGGTCTGGGTCCCCAACGGGAGGCACCAATGGTTTCGCTTAAAACGGCAAGTAATGCTCAACTCGCGAGTGACGCGAGTTCAGCTGGTAAAAACCCCCTTTCTGCCCAAGAATTGCAGTCGATGGACGCCTATTGGCGCGCCTCGAATTATCTGTCGGTGGGCCAGATCTATCTTCTGGACAACCCGCTGCTGAAAGAGCCGTTAAAGCGAGAGCACATAAAACCACGACTGCTCGGCCACTGGGGAACGTCCCCAGGTTTGAACATGCTCTACGTCCACCTCAATCGCGTTATCAAACGCGATGATCTCAACATGATCTATGTTATTGGACCCGGACACGGCGGTCCTTCGCTTGTCGCACACGCTTATCTCGAAGGGACCTACAGCGAGTTCTATCCCAATATCAGCCAGGACACTGAAGGCATGAGGAGGCTGTTCAAGCAGTTCAGCTTCCCCGGCGGCATCCCCAGCCACGTAGCCCCGGAAACACCTGGCAGCATGCACGAGGGCGGCGAATTGGGCTATGCCCTCAGCCACGCCTACGGGGCGGCTTTCGACAACCCGGACTTGATTGTCGCGTGCGTTGTGGGCGATGGGGAGGCGGAGACAGGTCCGCTCGCAACGGGCTGGCATAGCAACAAATTCCTGAACCCTGCGCGCGACGGATGCGTGTTGCCAATCCTGCATCTGAACGGCTACAAGATCGCCAACCCATGCTTCCTTGCCCGCATTCCCAAGGACGAACTGCAGAAATTCTTCGAGGGAATGGGTTACGCGCCATATTTCGTCGAAGGTGATGATCCGGAGAATGTGCACCAGCAACTTGCCGGTTCACTGGATGCGGCCGTAAAGGACATCAAGAAAATTTGGACGGATGCCCGCACCAAGGGCAACCTGAAGCGTCCAGCCTGGCCGATGATCGTTTTCCGCACGCCAAAGGGGTGGACCTGCCCGCCCGAGATAGATGGCAAGAAGTGCGAAGACTATTGGCGCGCGCATCAGGTGCCGATGGGCGACATGGACAAGGCAGAACACATCAGCATTCTCCAGGAATGGATGAAAAGTTATAAGCCCGAGGAATTCTTCGAAGATGACGGCCGGTTCAAGCCCGAATTGGCGGCGCTCGCGCCTACCGGGCATCGTCGAATGAGCGACAACCCGCATGCGAACGGCGGTTTGCTGCTGCGCGACCTGAAGATGCCCGACTTCCGCGACTATGCAGTATCGGTGCTTAGCCCAGGTGCAACCATAACCGAGTCCGCGCGGGTGATGGGCAAGTTTCTCCGGGATGTCATGAAGATGAACCTGGGCAGCAAAAATTTCCGCCTGTTCAGTCCGGATGAGAACAACTCAAATCGATGGCAGGATGTTCTTGAGGTCACCGATCGTTGCTATATGGCAGAGATTTATCCCACTGATGATCATCTGTCACCGGATGGCCGGGTGATGGAAGTGCTCAGCGAGCATCAATGTCAGGGCTGGCTGGAAGGCTATCTGCTTACCGGCCGACATGGTTTCTTTTCCTGCTACGAAGCCTTCATTCACATCATCGATTCAATGTTCAACCAGCATGCCAAGTGGCTGAAAGTGTGCAACCATATTCCCTGGCGGCGGCCAATAGCCTCGCTCAACTACTTTTTGAGTTCACACGTCTGGCGGCAGGATCACAATGGTTTCAGCCACCAGGACCCGGGCTTCCTCGATCATGTGGCCAACAAAAAGGCAGAGGTCATTCGCATCTATTTGCCGCCGGACGCCAATACGCTCCTTTCGGTCACTGATCACTGCTTGCGCAGCCGCAACTATGTCAACGTTGTGGTTGCCGGCAAGCAGCCCGCACCACAATGGCTGACGATGGATCAAGCCATCAAGCACTGCAATGCGGGGCTTGGCATCTGGGAATGGGCAAGCAATGACAAAGGAGCTGAGCCCGACGTGGTGATGGCTTGTTGCGGCGACGTGCCAACGCTCGAGACCCTGGCGGCAGTCGAGCTGATCCGGGAGCACATTCCGGAATTGAAAGTCCGCGTCATTAACGTCGTGAACCTCATGAAGCTTCAGCCGCCGAAGGAGCATCCGCACGGATTGTCGGATCCCGATTTCGACGCCCTGTTCACCAAGGACAAGCCCATTATCTTCGCCTTCCATGGCTATCCATGGCTCATTCACCGCCTCACCTACCGCCGGACAAACCATGGCAATCTGCATGTCCGCGGCTACAAGGAAGAAGGAACAACGACGACGCCGTTTGATATGGCGGTCCTGAACGAAATCGACCGCTTCCACCTGGTCGAAGACGTCATTGATCGGCTTCCGCAACTGGGTGCCCGCGCTGCCTATTTCAAACAGGCAATCCACGAGAAGTTGATCGAACACAGACAATATATTGAGAAACACGGCGACGACATGCCCGCGATAATCGGTTGGAAATGGGGCTTGAAGGGCGGTGCGGGCCAGTCGACGCGGACCTCAACGGAAGGAGACAACGCCTGAGATAGCCGCAAACCAGCCAAATGGAGGTTCCTGTGCCAGCAAGCGTGCCCGAGACGATACGACACGATGGTGTTCCGGATTTGACGGGTGGCAACTCCGACTTCGCCTTGCTGTCCAACGGCTGCTACAGTGTCTTCGTCACGGCAGCGGGCGCAGGTTACGGGAGCTGGCAGGGCATTGACGTTACTCGGTGGCAAGCAGACTTCACGCGCGATTGCTGGGGACAGTTTTGCTACGTTCGGGATCTGGCCGACAACAGCCTGTGGTCTATCGGAAGGCAACCGATCGTTGAGCCAGGCGTAATCCGGGAACACACCTTTCACGGAGACAGGGCGGAATTCCGCTGCCATTCCGGCGACATAGAGACCTTCTGGAAAGTCTGTGTCGCAGAAGATGCCGACGCCGAGGTTCGCTTGCTGACGATAATCAATCATGGTGCGCGGGAGCGAACCCTCGAATTGACAAGCTATGCCGAAGTCTGCCTCAACAATCGTCGTGCAGACCAGGCACACCCCGCGTTCACCAAACTATTTGTCGAAACGACATACGACCGCACGACGGGCGCTTTATTTGCACGCCGCAGGCCCCGCGATGTGAACGAGAAACCGACTTGGGCAATCCATGTCTCGTCATCGAGCCAGCAAACCCACCAAGAGCTCCAATACGAGACCGACCGGCTCCGATTCCTCGGCCGAGGACGCACGGCCGCCAATCCTGCAATATTTGACGCCCGTACATCGCTTTCCGGGACGACCGGCCCTGTCCTCGATCCGATCGTCTGCCTACGACGGACAGTCCGTGTTGGTCCAGGTGCGGAAGCGCACGTAGCCTTTGTGACGGGAGCCGCGGACAACCAGTCGGCCATCCAGTCAATCGCCGAGCAATACTCGAAGTTCAGTGCGGTCGAGCAAGCGTTCTGCCGATCATTGGAGAGATACAAGCGCGAGCTCGATGAATTCAGGCTCACACCCGGCGACGTTTCGGTGTCCAACTTATTGGCCGGATATATGGCGGTTGGTAATCCCAGCCAGCGGCAGGAGGTGGCGCACCCACAACCACGATTTGACCCAAATGTGCTCTGGGCTCAAGGCATCTCCGGCGACTTACCAATCGCGTTGGCGAGTGTCGATGCAAAACGAGACGAAGCTCTCATTCGCCAAGTGATGGCGGCCCACGACTTCTGCCGGCGCAGAGGCTTGGTATTCGACCTCGTCCTGTTCGATGAGCGCGGTGGTACCAGGGAACTGGAGCAGACTTTTTTCTCGCCGCTGCAAACGGAAATGACCGGCAAGTCTGGAGGGATTTTCGTTGTCTCCGGCAGCGGTCCTGCAGGGAACGACCTGGCGACAATTACCGCTGCGGCGCGCCTCGTTCTAACGGGCAACGGCGAGTCTCTTGCCGACCAGCTCCCTAAGGTATCTTCCCCTGCTTCGTTACCAGGGGAGTTCGCCGCTCGAACGAGCGACGATACCGCAGATCCGTCACCCGTCTCGCCAGAAAATTTGCATTATTGGAACGAATTCGGGGGCTTTTCCGATGGTGGGCGCGAGTATGTTATAACGGTAGGAAGGTTCAAATCGGGATCCACGACCTTACCGCCGGCGCCATGGACAAACGTCCTCGCGAACCCCAGCTTCGGCTGCCTGACGACCGAAGCGGGCCTTGGCTATACGTGGTCGGGCAACTGTCAGATGAACCGGCTTACACCGTGGTCGAACGACCCGGTTTCGGATCAGCCGGGAGAAGTCGTTTACCTGCGGGACGACGAAACTGGAGAAATTTGGACACCCACACCCCTGCCGATGGGACCTTCCGCCCCAGTGTCCGTCCGTCACGGTCAGGGTTATACGCTCTACGCCAGCCAGAGCCGACATCTGAAACAGGAGATGACAGTCTTCGTTCCACCTCAGGACACGATCAAGATCATCTGCCTGAAACTCTGGAATGAGGACACCCGAAGCCGCCAGATAACGGCAACCTATTACGTCGAATGGGTACTGGGAACCCAACGTGAAAAGGCTGCAATGCAAGTGGTGTGCGACCACGATGTCGATTCAGGTGCCATCATCGCGACAAATCCTTGGTCAGGCGATTTCGCTGGAAAGATCGCCTTTGCGGCCGCCAGTCCAGCGGCGAGGTCAACGACAGCCGACCGCACAGAGTTTCTTGGCAAATACGGTTCCGTATCTCGGCCTGCCGCCCTGCAACGAGCTGATCTGGCGGAGCGTTTTGGTCCATCGGTCGATCCGTGCGCCGCTCTAAATGTGGATGTGGTCCTGCACGCAGGCGAAACGAGAGAGGTTATCTTTGTTCTCGGGCAGGCCGACGGCCTGGATGAAGTCCGGAGACTTGTACGCAAATACGCCGACCCCGATCATGCGGGTGAGAGCCTGTCAGCGGTATCCCGGGATTGGGACAACGTTCTGGACAAGGTACACGTCACGACGCCGGATCTCGGCATGAATTTGATGATGAATAGATGGTTGTTGTACCAGGTACTCGCGTGCCGAGTATGGGCCCGCACATCAAACTATCAGTCCGGCGGGGCATACGGTTTTCGCGACCAGCTTCAGGATGTGATGGCACTAATCCATAGCGCACCAGGTGAAAGCCGCTCACAAATCCTGCGCTCGGCAGCACGCCAATTTGAAGAGGGCGACGTTCAGCACTGGTGGCACCCCCCATCCGGAGTCGGAGTGCGTACCCGGATCACCGACGACCTTTATTTCCTTCCCTATGTTGTTCACCACTATGTCTCGACGACCGGCGATGTTGAGCTGCTTGATGAGGTCGTACCCTTCCTCAAATCAGCGGTTCTTAAAGACGACCAGGAGGAAGCCTTCAACACACCAGCCATCAGTGAGGAAACGGGCACGATCTACGAACACTGCGTCCGGGCGCTGAAGCACGGTTATCGACTTGGGAGCCATCAGCTCCCCCTGATGGGGACCGGGGACTGGAACGACGGAATGAACAAAGTCGGTGCTGAAGGCAAAGGGGAAAGCGTCTGGAACGGATGGTTCTTTTTGTCGGTCTTGAGATCGTTCGCGACAATCTCGAGGTCTCGTGGGGACAAGTACCGTGCCAAGTGGTGTCGTGATCGAGCCGAGGCTTTGCGCGTAGCCCTCGAGGCTAACGCCTGGGACGGTGCCTGGTATCGCCGGGCATATTTTGACGATGGCACGCCGCTTGGTTCGGCCATGAATGACGAATGCCAGATCGATGCCCTCCCGCAAGCCTGGGCTGTCATATCGGGCGCTGCCGATGCCGAGCGCGCGGCGCAGGGGTTGAGAGCGGTCCACGACCGGCTCGTTCTTAAAGAGGACAAGGTGATCAAACTCTTCGATCCTCCTTTTGACAAAGGGGCACTGCAGCCGGGCTACATCAAGGGCTATGTTCCAGGCATTCGTGAGAACGGTGGGCAATATACGCACGCGGCAACCTGGGTCGTATGGGCCACTGCATTGCAGGGTGACGGTGATTTAGCCTTGACGCTTTGGAACCTGATCAATCCGATTTGCCACGGAACGACGAGAGATCTGGTTGAGCGCTACAAGGTGGAGCCATATGTCGTCTGTGCAGACATATATGGCGCGCGTCCGCACACGGGCCGAGGCGGGTGGTCGTGGTACACCGGCTCCGCCAGCTGGCTGTATCGTGTTGCCATGGAGGCTATCCTGGGTCTGCGCCGGGAAGGTAGATTTTTGCGGTTCGAGCCCTGCGTTCCCACGAGTTGGCCCGCATATGAGATCACGTACAAGCATGGTTTGGCTACCTACCGCATCCGTTTCGACAATGCCAAAGGGATCGGCCGAGGCGTCCAGTCGGTGACGCTGGATGGCAACCCTGTCATGAACAAAAGCGTCCCGCTAATTGACGATAGTCACACGCACGACGTCCAAGTTACGATCGGTTAGCGATCATGATCGAACTACCCTCTACCGATGTTGATCTCGATCGCTTGCCGACGGACGGTGACCTCGCCCGGCTGCAGTTCACCACCCTGCTCTATTATCTTCACTGCACAAACCCGGACAATGGTCTGGTTCGCGACAAGACGGAACCGAACGCGCCGGCAAGCATCGCCGCCATTGGCATGGCGCTGGCGACCATTCCGGTGGTTGTCGAACG
>NZ_JBBNAN010000067.1:0-14840 GCF_037994405.1 Phyllobacterium sp. | reverse complement strand
CGAACGACGCACCAAACACGTGCTTCGACAAGCTCAGCATGAGGGACGTTTCCTTCAACTTCTCCAGACGCCGTTAACTCTCCATCAAGGTTAATGCTTCATTTTTACAACCAGAATTGTTCGGTTGTGAGTGGGGTATCGGCGTGCGTTTCTCTGAGTTTTTGCGGGCATCGGGCTCCCGGTTAAAGAATCGGACAAACCGGAATTATATTGGTCCGGCAGTTATCGGCACCGCGATCTACCTGTTTTCACCGACGATGACAGCCTATCAGGATATGGCGAGCCTCCTGTCAGGCTCCGAATCCGGCCAGGGCCGCTGGACCTCCTATCTGGAAAAATCACCAGCTGGATCGATCCAGAAAGCCAACATGTCTTTCGTCGACGAGAAGGCCATCACCTCAAGCGTTCCTGCAAGCGGGGTTGATGCACCCGGCATCGGCCCGATTGTCATCAACGGCTCGCAGAAGTCGCCTGACGCCACGCCTGACGAAGAGCGTATCAACCGCGCCGAAAAACTGGGCCGTATCGTCTCCATCAGCAAGAAAGCGCCGCCCAAAGCCTTTAGCGCCGGCTCGATCCTGCAGCGATCGAGCATGCTCGTTCGCCCGACCCATGGTCTTGAGGTCGAGATGGCATTTGCCAAGCCGAAGATCGCCGGCAAGGAATTCCAGATTGCGCTGGCCTTCCACAACCGCGCGCCCGCAAAAACAGCTGACGATGTCCCGCCAATGCTGGCGAGCCTGATCAACAATGATCAACCAGATGTGCTGGCGCTGGGCTATGCGCCGGCAGCGCCGGATTATTCTAAGACATCTCCGTTCGACACGATCTTGAACGAGCCAAATCTGCCCGGCCGCTTTATTCCGCAGCTCGGTAAGGGCGATCACGACTGGCTGGCAACGCCCTTGCCTCCTGTCGTATTCACGAAGGAAGAACAGAAATGCCTGGCTACCGCCATCTATTTTGAGGCGCGGAGCGAGAGCGTCAAAGGCCAGGCAGCGGTGGCACAGGTCGTACTTAACCGCGTGCGCAATCCCGCCTATCCAAAGACCATTTGCAAAGTCGTCTATCAGAACGACGACTGGATCAATCGCTGCCAGTTTTCTTTTGCCTGCGAGGGACGCAAACTCCATGTAACCGAGCCCAAGCAATGGATAGTGGCGCAGGAAATCGCCATGGCTGTCACATCGGGACGAATCTTCCTGCCCGAAATTGGCTCGGCCACGCATTACCATGCGGTCTATGTGCGTGCCAACTGGGCGCATACGATGAAGCGCATCGACAAGATCGGCCAGCATATCTTCTATCGCACCTATGGCGGCGGCTGGATCTGAATTGCTCCTCGCTTGGAAAGTGTAGGAAAGCTGCTATATTTGGTGCCGGAGTGGGGAACGCGCTTTCGCCCGTCCCCCGTTCCTCATAAGTGGAATTGAACCCGGATAGACATTGTCCAGCCCGTCCGGGTTCTTTTCATTATGAGGGTGACGCTAAGTGGTTTACCACATGCTCACCTTTAGGTTTGAGGCCAAGGCGTTTGCCCCAAGGTCGAAGTGGCCATCCCTTCGATGCACCGGCTGGCTCGATGCTTTCTGTTTTCACCCTCAAACCGCAATTGCGTCCATTTATCAATTGGTTTGACTGGCCCCGCAAGAAACGCAGGGTTGAGCTGGTCCGGTGTGGTTACGTGTTGAAAATGTCGCTCTCGTCGAACAGACTTGCGTCAGTTCGAATGTCGATTGCGTGCCCGAACTGCAAGGATTCGACCGCGAATCTTCCCTTGAGAGGTGAGACATATAGTCATATTTGCCTAACATATTGAATTTTACTGCGAAAATTACCTTGGAGAGTCTCAGGTCAGTGCCTTGACTAGCGCGGATCGTAACAATATGTTGCGCGCGACTTCGAAGCGGGGGTGAAGCCTCGCATTCAGCGTGTAAAGGACATGCCATTGGCCACGGGGAAAGATCCCGACAAGTCAGGTTCTGTCGACAAAGCGCAGGGTGCTGGGAAGATACTGACTTCGGATGAACTGGAAAGCCGTCGCCGCTCACTGGAAGCAAAGCTTGCTGCGAGGGGTGCTGGATCAAAAGCCAGTTCGGAAGACAAGGGGACGGAAACCGCCTCCGGTGTCGCGCAGGCCATGAAACTGTCGAGCGAGTTTATCGCAGGCGTTCTGGTAGGTGCGGGGTTGGGCTGGTTAGCTGACCGATTTTTGGGTACTTCACCTTGGGGGCTGATCATTCTGCTCCTCCTGGGTTTTTGTGCTGGAACGCTGAATATCCTGCGCTCTGCGGGACATGTGGCGGCAAACCGTGGTCTGGAGTTTCACAAGGACTCTGACCGTGAGAAACCGGAATAAGGCTTCGGCCAGGTCGCAAGACTGGGCCTGTAAGTACAGACATTACAGACGAGGTTAGAGTGTCCAACGATCCGATTCATCAATTCCATATTAACAAGTGGATTCCCATTGATGTGGGTGGGGTTGATCTTTCGTTCACCAATTCGTCGGCCTTCATGGTCGCCACGATTGGTATCGCGTCGGCGTTCCTTTATCTGACATCTTCCAATCGCGGCCTCATTCCGACCCGCCTGCAGTCGGTTTCCGAAATGGCCTATGAATTCGTCGCGTCGACTTTACGCGATTCGGCCGGTAGCGCCGGAATGAAGTTCTTCCCGTTCGTTTTCTCGCTGTTCATGTTCGTACTCGTCGCCAACATGCTTGGCATGTTCCCCTACTTCTTCACGGTTACCAGCCAGATCATCGTCACCTTTGCCCTTGCGATTCTCGTAATCGGCACGGTGCTCGCCTATGGCTTCGCCAAGCACGGCTTCAAATTCCTCGGCGTCTTCGTGCCTTCCGGCGTGCCGAAACTCCTGCTGCTGCTCGTGGTGCCGATTGAAATCATCTCGTTCCTTTCCCGTCCGATCAGCCTTTCAGTTCGTCTCTTCGCCAACATGCTTGCTGGTCATATCACGCTGAAAGTCTTTGCAGGCTTCGTTGCTTCACTGAGCGCGCTCGGCGCCCTCGGTGTTGGCGGCTCGATCCTGCCGCTCGCCATGACGGTCGCACTGACCGGTCTCGAATTCCTGGTGGCTTTCCTTCAGGCCTACGTCTTCACGGTGCTGACTTGCATGTACCTGAATGATGCAGTGCACCCCGGCGGTCACTGAGAAAAACTTCACCGGCGGGTCTCCGCCAAACGCAAATCTATCAATGAGCATTCTATCCAAAGGAGTTTAATATGGATCCGGTAGCAGCAAAGTACATCGGTGCAGGTCTTGCCTGTTTTGGTATGGCCGGAACGGCCCTTGGCCTTGGCAATATTTTCGGCAACTATCTCTCCGGTGCATTGCGCAACCCTTCAGCAGCTGATGGCCAGTTCGGCCGCCTGGTATTCGGCTTCGCCGTTACCGAAGCTTTGGGCATCTTCTCGCTGCTCATCGCTCTTCTGCTTCTCTTCGCTGTTTAATTCTAAGAGCAGCTGATACTGGCTGCGCCAGGCGCGGCCAGTATATCATTTGAAGACTACTCAAGGGGACAATACATGTTTGTGTCATCGGCCTATGCCGCATCCACAACGGAAACAATCGTCGCTCAGAGCGAAACGCCCGCGCATACCGAAACGGCTGCTCCGGGAACGGCGCCTGACGCCCATGCCACTGAGACCCATACCGAAACCGGCGTGGCTCATGAAAAGGCTGTTTTCCCGCCCTTTGACTCCAGCCACTTTCCATCGCAGATCCTGTGGCTGGCCCTGACATTCGCCGTCTTTTACCTGTTCCTGTCGCGCGTGATTCTGCCGCGCATCGGCGGTATCATCGAGACACGCCGTGATCGTATCGCCACCGATCTCGATCAGGCTGCCCGTATGAAGCAGGAGTCGGACGATGCGCTTGCCGCCTATGAGCAGGAACTCGCCGATGCCAAGAAAAAGGCAGGCAACATTGCCCAGACTGCCCACGACGAAGCCAAGGCCAAGTCCGAAGCGGAACAGGCAAAAATCTCGGCCGAACTGGAAAAGAAACTGAGCGACGCCGAGTCCAGCATTGCCGCCATCAAAGACAAGGCAATGAAGGAAGTCGGTACAATCGCCGAAGACACGGCTGCCGAGATCGTCAAGAAGATCGTTGGCGGAACTGTCGACAAGGCAAGCATTTCCGCCGCTGTCAAAGCCGTGCGGGGCTGAGGAGAACCACTATGGAACTAGACGCAACATTCTATGCCCTCGTCGGTCTCGTCATCTTCCTTGCACTGGTTGTCTATCTGAAAGTTCCGGGTGTCGTCGGCAAATCACTTGACGCGCGTGCTTCTCGCATTCGCGACGAGCTTGAAGAAGCCCGCCGCTTGCGTGAAGAAGCGCAATCCCTGCTTGCAGAATATCAGCGCAAGCGCAAGGAAGCCGAGAAAGAGGCGACCGAGATCGTTGCCATCGCGCAGCGTGAAGCCCACGGCATGCTTGAGGAAGCCAAGAAGAAGACCGAGGAATATGTTGTCCGCCGCAACAAGCTTGCCGAGCAGAAGATCGCTCAGGCCGAGGTCGAGGCGGTCAATGAAGTTCGCGCATCGGCAGTCGACATCGCAGTCGCCGCCGCCAGCCGCATTCTGGCCGACAAGGTCGACGCCAAGACATCGGCAGACCTCTTCAAGTCATCTCTGACTGAATTGAAATCCCGCCTCAACTAAGAACGGGAATATTCATTCCGAATGAAGCCGCCGTAAGGCGGCTTTCTTTTTGGCAATTGTCAGGTCGCCAGGATCTCACAGGCATTTCATCCAAAAACAACCAAATCTTGCACAAGAACCTGCAATTCCTGCACAAGAAACAGCGTTTCTCGTACAAGATTATCAACCAAGGCGTGGAATTTGCTGGTGTCAGATTGAACGAGCCAGCTGGCTAGATCTGGCGGTCCTTCAGCGGCGAAAAGCTGAAGCGGTGCAGGCCAACGACAGGTCCATGGGTTTCCATGGCGTTACGGTGAAACTCCGTCGCATAACCGGCATGGGATTCGAGGCCGTAGAGCGGATAGTATTGGCCGGTCTGGGCCATCATCCGGTCGCGCGTCACCTTGGCAAGAATGGATGCAGCGGCAATCGATACCGAGCGCTGGTCGCCCTTGATAAGTGCGGTAGCAGGGCAGGGAAGGCCAGGAGCCACATCACGGCCATCAATCAGGGCGTGGCCCGGCAAGATGGCCAAACCGCATACAGCCCGGCGCATCGCCTCAAGTGCAGCCTTCAAAATATCGGTTGCATCGATGGCGGGTGCCGAAACGCTCGCAACGGCGCAGGCGAGCGCCGTATCTGTAATGATATCAAAGAGTTCTTCACGCCGTTGCGCCGTCAGACGCTTTGAATCGTCAAGCCCGTCTGGAATTTTCTTCGGGTTGAGAATGACCGCTGCGGCTACCACCGGACCCGCCAGCGGCCCGCGGCCGGCTTCGTCAATACCGACGATAAACTCGATGCCACTTCGCATGAGTTTGCGCTCGCTGGCAAAGTCCGGTTTGCCAGGTTCGAAGGGAAGAAGCAGAGAATCAGAACGCGATCGAGCCATGTTGCGACGAAACTCGCATTCGTTCTGATTCTCTGCAAGCCCTTAGGTAGCAGATGGGGCGGGGCTACCCAAGGTCACGTCAGGCCGGATGGGGAATCTGCCTGACGGTATTGGTCTAAAACAGCGACAGCTGTTCGCTGCCCGGAGTCGGCGAGAAAAGGTCGGTCCGCAGCCGCCGCCTGCTCAGGTTGAGGCCTAGGCGCTTCGCAGCAATCTCGAATCGCCGTCCGATCTGCCAGGCGTAGGGACCTTCGCCGCGCATACGTTTGCCCCATTGCGCGTCATAATCCTTGCCGCCGCGCATCGATCGCACAAGTGACAGCACGTGGCGGTAGCGATCGGGATAGTTGCGGAGCAGCCATTCCTTGAAGATCGGGCTGACTTCAAGCGGCAGGCGCAAAAGCACATAACCGGCCTCAAGTGCGCCCATGGCGCGAGCACTGTCCAACACGCGTTCGACCTCATGATCGTTGAGGCCCGGGATGATGGGGGCCACCATGACGCTAACAGGAATACCCGCGTCAGACAGGGTGCGGAGTGACTGCAAACGCCGTGTCGGAGTCGAAGCGCGGGGCTCCATCGTGCGCGCCAGCTTACCATCGAGCGTCGTCACGGACAGGGCGACCTTTGCGAGACCTTTCTCGCCCATGCGTGCAAGAATGTCCTGATCGCGCAGCACCAGCGCGGATTTCGTAACGATCCCAACGGGATGCTGATGCGCTTCAAGAACCTGCAGAATATCGCGCATGATGCGCCATTTCTTTTCAATCGGCTGGTAGGGATCCGTATTCGTACCGATTGCGATCGTCTTTGCCGTATAGCCTGGCCGCGACAATTCCTTGTCCAGCATCTTCGCGGCGTCCGGTTTGGCGAAGAGTTTCGACTCGAAATCCAACCCGGCTGACAAGCCCATATAACTATGGGTTGGCCGTGCAAAGCAGTAGATGCATCCGTGCTCGCATCCTCGATACGGATTGATCGAGCGATCGAAACCGATATCCGGCGAGTCATTGCGGGTAATGATGGTGCGCGGCTTCTCGATTTGGACTTCGGTCTTGAAGGGCGGCAAATCTTCGATGGTTTCCCAGCCATCGTCGTAAACATGACGGCTTTCCGCTTCGAAGCGGCCAGACGGATTCATGCCGGCGCCGCGGCCACGGCGACGTTCCTGGTCGATCCGCAGACCGGCGTCCTCGATCAATGCATTGGCATGTTGTGCACGGCCTTGCCCGAAGGCGGCCTTGTCCGCTTGCACGACGATGTTCATTTGCAATCTCCTTGGCATGGGAGCGAAACGAGTCGCTCATGCAACATGAATACATTCCTATCAAAAATTGAGAACAAAGCAAGAACAATATGCACCAAAAGGAGTGATGGAAATTGCTTTAATAATACTATATTGGCTCCTGATGATTTCCGTCCTGATTGAAACCCAAAATTCGGATGAACTCCTGGCCAGGACGCTCGGCGGTCTGGTTGGCGGCGCCGTCGAGGGCCTGTTGAGCGATGTGGTCATCATCGATCATGGCTCCACCGACCAAACCCACCGCGTCGCTGATCAAGCCGGTTGTATTTTCCTGCAAGACCAGACCTTGATCGACGGGTTCAGGCGGGCACGAAGCGACTGGTTTCTGTTTCTTGAGCCGGGCGCTAGATTGCTTGATGGCTGGATCGAGCCCGTGGCTGTGCATGTAGAACGCATGCAGGGTCCGGCCTGTTTTACCCGTTCGCATACCCATCGGCGTCCCTTTCTCAGCCGTGTCTTTTCACCCGGCAATCCTCTTGCTGACGGGCTGCTGATTTCCAAGCGTCAGTCGATGGCGTTGTTCAACCCTGGGAAGAAGGCGGTTGATCTGGCGCGCGGCCTTGCCATGAAGCGGCTCCGCGCAGAAATTATTCCGGCTGCATTGAAATAGGACGGCTAACTCTTTCCGCTGCGCTTCAGATGCTCGTCGAGACGCGGCATGATCTCGACGAAATTGCAGGGCATGTGCCGGTAATCCAGCTGATATTGCAGAATATTATCCCAGGCATCCTTGCAGGCGCCAGGCGAACCCGGAATCACAAAGACGAAGGTAGCGTTCACGACCCCGCCAGTCGCCCGGGACTGTATCGTCGATGTGCCGATCTTGTCGTACGAAACGCGGTGGAATACTTCTGAAAACCCATCCATGCGCTTCTCGAAGATCGGTTCCAGCGCTTCGGGCGTCACATCACGGCCGGTAAAGCCTGTACCGCCGGTCGTGATAACCACATCGATCTGCGGATCCTTCGACCATGAAAGGACGCGGTCGCGGATCTTGTCTCGGTCATCGGTAACGATTGCGCGCTCTGCCAAGGTGTGGCCGGCGGCGAGGAGCCGCTCTGCCAATATGCTGCCAGACTTATCGTCTTCCAGCGTCCGTGTGTCCGACACTGTCAGGACGGCGATCTTGACCGGTAAGAACGGGCGTGTCTCATCTATGCGGGCCAAGATCCGCTCCTTCCATGACGCTGTTTGTGGCAACGACGAACCAGTCCGGCTTGCTCTGCTTGAGAGCTGTTGCCGCTGTTTGAGCCTCGCTGTCGCTATCATAAATCGCAAAGCAGGTGCCGCCGGAGCCGGACATGCGCACAAACCGCGCAGCCGTCTGGTGCAGCGCGCCCACCGTTTCACTTATGGCCGGTATCAGCTTTGTAGTTGCCGAAAATAGATGATTATCGGTCGCTGTCAGATAGGCGCAGACATCCTTGATAGAGGATAGGGCGGGCAGTGCGGGCAGGGCAGGGTTATCGCGTCGCTCCAGTGCGGCGAAGACTTGCGGCGTCGAGATTGATACGCCGTTGTTGGCCAGGACCATGGGCAAGCGCGGAAAAGTCGCCAGGCGCTCAATATCTTCTCCTATGCCCCGTGCAAAGAGCGGCTGCCCTTGCAGGCACATTGGAACATCGGCCCCGAGCGTCAAACCGATTTTAGCCAGTTGCGCCGGTTCAGCTTCAATGCCCCAAAGGGCAGTCAGCGCGCGCAGCGTTGCGGCGGCATCACTCGATCCGCCGCCAATGCCCGAAGCCACTGGAAGGTGTTTTTCAAGGTGTATGACGGCGGGCGTTGTATGCTTGGGAAACCGTGCGCGTAGCGCGTCTCTTGCCCTCAGCACGAGGTTGCTTTCATCGCCCGGCAACTTGCGTCCGAACGGACCGGACATATCAAATGAATCGACCGGGGCGCGCTTCACGCTCACCCTGTCGCCGAACGCTGCAAACACCACCAGACTGTCGAGCAGATGATAACCATCATCTCGTAGCCCGGTCACGTGCAGCGCCAGGTTGATCTTTGCAGGGGCGATCAGGCTGATCGTACGATCAAGACTATCGAGCATTGCGGTCAATCTTTGCGCAGACGATATTCGCCGGTCTCAGGATCCTGCACAAGCGTACCTTGCGCGCGATTCTGCACTTCCTTTTCCGCTTCGCGAACACGCTTCGAAACGCGTTGCGCCTCTTTCTTGAAAGAACGGTAGCCGTAATATGCCGCGGCGCCGACAAGAGCGAAGAAGATCAACTGTGGCATCACGCACAAACCTCAAAAAGCGATATCATTCCTCACCAATACTAGCACGGAGCGCTAGAGCGGAGAACATTCAAATGAAACCAGTTCTGTTTCACCGATGGCGAGACAATCCACGCGGAAGGTGGCGAGGTCGATGCCTTTCCATCGTCCGACGCCGCCTGACAAAGTGGTTGGCCGCCAGCCGGAAACCCGAAGGGCCGGGTGAATTCGGGCCAAATCCATCGGGGCTTTAGCTTCGTCCGATGCAAATGCATCGGCCTCGCCAAATCCCTCGACCTTGTCCACGAATTCCCTCCGGCAGAACGATTCCACTTGAGTGTTCTCCGCTCTGGGCTTGCCAAAGTTCCGGGCGTCCAAATCACAAACCAAATCGCGACCAAAGCGCGCGTTCCTCGGCGGCATCGATTACTCCACTCGCCAAGTTGGCGCCAAGCGCCTCGATCCTTGTCTCGGTGGAAGGTACCTTGCGTCCAAACAGGCCACGCGGTTGTGAAATCAGTTTAAGCTTGGTTTTCGGGCCATATTGCGACAGGAGATAGGAACGCATGTCGCCAAGGCTATCGACAAGCCCAAGCTCCACGCCCCTTGTTCCTGTCCAGAACAGACCCGTAAACAGATCTGGATTGTCGCTCAGCTTCTCACCGCGCCGTTCCTTGACCAAATTGATAAACGTCTCGTGGATTTCAAGCTGCAAGGCCTTCAGATGCTCGACATCTTCCTTGTTTTCAGGGCGGAAGGGGTCAAGCGTCGCCTTGTTCTTGCCAGCTGTATGCACCCGCCGCTCGACCCCGATCTTCTTGATGAGATCGGTGAAGCCGAAGCTCGCTGAAACGACGCCGATGGAACCGACGATGGAGGAGGGATCCGCGATAATTTCATCGCCGGCGACGGCGATCATGTAACCGCCAGAAGCCGCAACGTCCTCGACGAACATGTAGACCTTCTTGTTCTTCTCGGTCGCAAGGTCACGGATACGCCGGTAGATCAGTCGCGATTGCACCGGCGAACCACCGGGGGAGTTGATGGATATGGCCACCGCCGGTGCATCCTTCTCGGCAAAGGCTTTTTCCAGGACAGCCGCGGTCGACGCGAGCGACAGGTTCTGCCGGAATGGACCGCCACCAGTCATGATGATGCCATGGAGCCGGACAACCGGAATCTCCAGATAATCTGGACGCCAGCGGCGGGGCAGCAGTTTCCGGACGAATCTGATCAAGCGTATCTCCTTCGAAATTGGATGCAGTCAGCATGTAGGCTGTGCGCGGGAAATCACAATGGTTCTGAAATCTAAAACAGCGACACCAGCCCATTATTGATCGCATCGGCCCGTTGCGTGAAGCCATTTCCGGTCTCATGATGCATGATCAAAGCCGGATAAATGGAAAGTCCGGCCCGGCTGCCCCTGACGCCCTTGATAACAATGCGAATGGCGGCATCCTGTGGTCTTGGCTGCACCGGAACGATGATCAATCCGCCAAAACGGCCCCGCAGAGCGTCAAGCAGATCCGTGATCGACGTCGGGCGGGCGATGATCCCGATTGACCCGCCGGGTTTGACGATGGCGGCTGCGGTCCTGATCCATTGTTCCATCATGCCCTGCGTCATGACATGCGCTTCGGCCTTCACCGGGTCGGGGGTGGAGCGATCGGTTGGCAAGTTGAACGGCGGGTTCATGATAGCGAAATCGAAGCTGTTATCGCCAAGGCCTGCCGCTACCCGCGCTTTGCCCGTCAGTGTCACGTCGGCCTCAATGACCTCGGCGCGAGCGGCAAACGCCTTGTTTTCCTCCAGTTCAAGCGAACCGCGAGCGAAGCCTGCCATGAAGCCTGATCTTTCGATCAATGATGCTTTTGCACCTGGACAGCGGGACAGCACTGCAAGGCCGGCCGCGCCGGCACCTGCCCCAAGATCGGCGACATGTCCGGCAAAATCATTTGGCACCACGCTGGCAAGGATCATCGCGTCGACGCCCGAGCGATGACCTTTCGCAGCGGGTTGCAGCAAATGAAACCTGCCGCGGTGAAATGCGTCAATCGTATGCGGAGCGTCCGTTGCGAGCATAGATTATTTGCGCAGCTCCTGTTCGATTCCGGCATCCTTGAGGAGTTGCCGGGCTTCTGTTGCGCGGGCCTCGTCTACCATGACACGCCGGGCGAGGACGCCCAGCGATCCCTCAAGGATGCTCATGTTCGAGTCCGCAACAAAGTGCGCGATCCTGGCTTCCTTGAGCAAGGATTCTACAAATGAAATCAGCACAAGATCGTTGGTCCGCATTATTTCAATCATGTCATTACCGATATGAATCAAGGTGCCGCCACAGTCTCTCCCTGGGGCAAGAGAGACTTTGGCCGTGGTCAGCGCCTTATCACGAATTCGTAAACCTTGCTATTTTTGCGCGCCAATTCTCCGCTTGCGGGTTATAGCCTGTCAAAATAAGGTGTCGCCGCATCATGCCAGAACTTTAGGAGTTGCGTTTTGGGCGTCGTTGTCAGTCTGGACGATAAGAAAAATAACACAGGATCAGTGCAACCGCTGATCGATCTGACCAAGGCGGATATGGGCCGTGTCAACGAGCTCATCCTGTCGAAGGCCGGATCTGACGTCGAGATGATTCCGGAAGTCGCCAACCATCTGATCTCATCCGGCGGCAAGCGTTTGCGCCCGATGATCACGCTCGCTGCAGCCCGCATGTTCGGCTATCAGGGTGATGGTCATGTCAAGCTGGCGACCAGCGTCGAGTTCATGCATACGGCGACATTGTTGCATGATGATGTGGTCGATGAGAGCGATCTGCGCCGCGGCAAGAGCACGGCACGCATGATCTGGGGCAATCAGGCAAGCGTTCTCGTTGGTGACTTTCTGCTCGGCCAGGCCTTCAAGATGATGGTCGACGTTGGGTCTCTGGAAGCGCTCGACGTCCTTGCCACAGCGGCCTCGGTGATTGCAGAAGGCGAAGTCATGCAGCTTGCAGCCGCAAAGAATCTCGAAACGACGGAAGACGAATATCTTGCTGTGATCAAGGCCAAGACGGCCGCGCTTTTCTCGGCAGCGGCTGAAGTCGGCCCCATAATTGCTTCTGCGTCACGGACAGATCGTCAGGCGCTGCGTTCCTACGGTCTCAATCTCGGGCTCGCTTTCCAGCTTGTCGACGACGCACTGGATTACGGCGGCAACGCCAAGGATCTGGGCAAGAACACCGGGGATGATTTCCGCGAGGGCAAGATAACCCTCCCAGTCGTTCTGACCTATCGTCGCGGTACGTCGGAAGAGCGGCAATTCTGGAAGGATGCGCTGGAAAACGGTGCAAATGACGACAAGGGACTGGAAAAGGCCAAAGGATTGATGACGCGCTACGGTGCACTTGGTGATACAATCCAGCGTGCTCGACATTTTGGCGGTATCGCCCGCGACGCACTGGCACCACTCGATCGGTCACTGCAAAAGGACGCACTTCTCGAAGTGATCGATTTTTGTATCAGCCGTGTCAATTGATGTGCGCTTTAGGCCGCGCAGCGAGACCGGTAGCCGATTCTTTCAATGAACCTTGAGAGAGAACCGTAAAAAGGCCATGGTTTCCGCGAGGATTCGGACGATCGTTTCAAATTAGGACAATGAAGAGGGTTTTGTTATGCAGCGCAGTAAATTGCTTGGCTCGATCGTGGGCGCAACACTCGCTGCGTGTACCGTAGGGGCCGCCGCCGCGGAAGCTGCGGTCAGCAAGACACCGCCGGCCCCAAATGCCGGAACACTTTCCGGAGCTTTTCTTTCTGCACGAAGCGCCGAACGCAGCAATGATTTCGCTAGTGCGATTTCCTATTATCGGCAGGCGCTGGCATACGATCCCAAGAACACCGAGCTGCGGCAAAGCCTGTTGCTCGTTCTCCTGACCGACGGTCAGTTCAAGCAGGCATTGCCGATCGCCGAAGAGCTCAAATCTGTTCCGGAAATCGAGCGGTTTTCACGCCTGGCACTCGGCATCGATGCACTCAACAGGAAGCAATATCAGAAGGTCAACACCCTGATGATGCTGTCGATGCAGTCGGATCTGGATCGCATGATCACCGGGCTGATTTCCGCTTGGGCCAAGGCCGGTTCGGGCAAACCGAACGAGGCCTTGCAAATGATTGACAAACTGCAGGGTCCAGAAGGCTTTACACTCTTCAAGACCTATAACTCCGCACTGATTGCGGACATGGCCGGTCAGAAGGACAAGGCCGCCGGCTTCTATCAGAGTGCGCTCGAAGACAAAGCCAATATGCAGGCCGCGCCTGATACATATGAGCGCCTCGTTGAGGCCTATGCTTCCTTCAAGATACGCAATGGTGATCTCCCAGGTGCCCAGGCTTTGGTGAAGGAAGCATCGGATATGCTTTCCGGGCGCATGGTGCTTGTCGAATTCGCCAAGCAGATCGCTGATGCGAAGACCGTCAAGCCGTTGGTACAGACGCCGCAGCAGGGCGCCGCGGAGGCGCTCTATACACTCGCTACCGCGATTGATCGCAATGGAGCAGAGGCTTTCTCCAAGCTTTACCTGCAGATGTCGTTGCCACTGCGCCCCGACCACGACGCGACGCTGTTCCAGCTCGGTGATATCAGCGCGAAACTGGAACAGTCCGATAAAGCGATCGACTATTTTGGCCGCATTCCGGCCGATTCTGCCTATAGCCGTGACGCGCAAATGCAGCTCGCAATCAATCTGGCGATCCTCAAGCGCAATGATGAGGCGATTCAGCATCTTAACGGTCTGCTCGAAAGCAATCCGCAGGATATGCGCACTTATCTGGCCATTGGCAGCATCTACTCGCAGGACAAGAACTACCAAAAGGCTGCCGACACCTATGACAAGGCGGTTGCCGCACTCAAGGAACCCAAACGCGACGATTGGTCGATCTTCTATCAGCGTGGTATCGCCTATGAGCGGCTGAAGGAATGGGACAAGGCCGAGCCGAATTTCCTGAAGGCGCTTGATCTCTACCCGAACCAGCCGCAGGTGCTGAATTATCTCGGCTATTCCTGGATCGACATGAACATCAAGCTCGAACAGGGCCTTGACCTGATCAAGAAGGCGGTCGAAGCCCGGCCGCAGGATGGTTACATCGTCGACTCTCTCGGCTGGGCCTATTACCGCCTTGGCCGCTACGATGAAGCCGTCGCCCAACTTGAGCAGGCTGTCAAGCTGCGGGCAGAGGATGCAACGATCAATGATCATCTCGGCGACGCCTATTGGCGTGCAGGGCGCAAGCTTGAGGCGACGTTCCAGTGGGCGCACGCGCGGGACTCCAAGCCTGAGCCTGAAGACCTCGTGAAGATTGAGGAAAAGCTGAAGAATGGCCTTCCGGACGATAAGGACCCGGGTGTTGCCAAGAATGGTGCGAATGCACCGAAGCCGCCCGTTGAACCGGCGCCAGCACCGGCGCCCGACAAGAAGGGCTGATTGTTTCCTTCAGTTTACGACTTGGCTTGACCGGCCGGAGTGCAGGTCTTAGGACGTGCACTCCATTCCTTCTCGTCAAAAAGGCCGTCCGGTGACTTCTCCTTTGCCCGATCATAGAGCGAATTTGTTTCATATTGAATCCGTTCTGTTTTACCGATGGCGAGACAATCCACGCGGAAGGTGGCAAGGCCGGTGTCTTTCCATCACACGATGCCGCCTGACAAAGCGGGTGTCCGCCAGCCGGAAACCCAGCCGTTGGTTTGCTTTGCAAACCAACAAGCTTTCAAACCCGCTGGTCGAA
>NZ_JBBNAN010000066.1:0-2831 GCF_037994405.1 Phyllobacterium sp. | reverse complement strand
CTCCTCATCCTGTTTGCCAACCTCATTTTGGGCAACGATCACGACAATTTCGCCGTCCATGCGACCGTCGTACTTGGATATCTGGCGGTCAGTCTCCTGTCACTGGGAATGGCGATCACCAAACGCGAAGCCCCCTGGACGGACACTTTCTTCGTCTCCGTCGATGCCGTGCTGGTCATCATCATACTTTATGAACATCTTTTCCGCTTCGATGTGACGGAGGACCACGCGCTCACGACGCCGAGCCTCGCAATCGCTTTTCTGCTTCTCAATCACGTCGGCCTCAGGCTCATGCCTTTGCTTGTCATACTCTTCAGCAGCATAGTTCTTGCGGGATGGCTATTTCTGCTGCTGGTCATGACAGCGCGGCATTGGTCAAGCAGCATTGACACCCACTTCATCACCTCCTTCAGCGAGGACTTCGGATTGGCGGCAGCCTTCGCCTTTGCCGCCATTGTCGTATACCTCCTGACGAAAGACCACCGGACCATCATGCGTGTGGCGATTGAGAGCGAGGAGCGGCGGTTAAATCTTTCGCGGTTCTTCTCGCCCTCCGTGGTCTCTGACCTACAGGTTGCTAGCGATAACCTAGACCTCGAACGCAGGGAGGCAGTCGTCATGTTCGTGGACTTGCGGGAATTCACGCGGTTTACCGAAACCGCTCCTGCCGCCGCACTTGCTGAAATCCTGGCAGAATATCGCAGCATCGTTGCCGGCGAAGTATTTCGCACCGGGGGCACCGTAGATAAGTTCATGGGGGACGGAATCATGGCCGTGTTCGGTCAGCCGAAGCCTTCACCGGACGACGCGGAGCGCGCGCTGCAATGTGCATTGCAGCTTGTGCGAATCCTCGACGATTGGACACAGTGGCGACGCCAAGAAGGAAAGCCCGCGCTCGACGCAGGTATCGGCTTGCACATGGGCACCATCGTCGGCGGAGTGCTTGAGAGCGGGTTTCACGACGAGTTCACGGTTTTCGGCGACGTCGTCAATGTCGCGCAGCGCTTGGAAGCAATGACGAAAACCCTTGACGCCTCGCTTGTTGTGTCAGCGGCAATGTTGAGCCGCGTACCGGCGTCCTTGTCGGCCGCGGACTGGATAAGGAAGGATGAAGTGGAACTTTCCGGGCGGCGCGGAACAATCGGAATAGCTTATCTTGAGCGTGTGGGCTGGACCCAAACCACCCAGGATCTGTCAGATGTTCATTGAGCAGGCCAGGGAATCCTGCCTGAAATGGGGCAATTTATGGGCCTAAGAAAGGCGACATTGGGCCATACTGCGTGAATTTCGTAACGTTCGATCACAACTTAAGCGCGAGACTGCACTGCAGCAATTTTTGCGTTGACAATTTCTGCGAATACTTGTGGAAAGATATCATGGGAAGGTTCGTGCACCAATTTTGGGGAAGCGGCTCAGCGCCATTCAAGGTGCTGCTGGCTCTAGCATTGCTGGTCATGACTTCCATGCAGTTTGCGGCATACGCGCAAAACAGCATGCAAATTTTTCAGACATACGATTCGGCCCAAACGCGGATGGGTGGTCATTCACATGAGGGCGGCGAGCACGCTTCAGATGAAGCTGGCGTTTCGAAATCCGGTTTGTCTGCCGAAAAACATTCTCCCAAACATCCGTCCGTGGACACGGATTGTGAAGTTCATTGTTCGCCGCTCGCTGCATTTGCACCAAGCTACTTCCAGCCGATGCTTCAGCCCAAGCGCAGTTTCGAGCCTGTTTTGCACCGTGTCCTTACGTCGAGTGCCTACGACAAGCAGTCGCGCCCTCCCAAACGCCTGATCTAACCTTTCCGTCTCTCGACGGGTGAACTCTGCGCAAACGTCTGTTCGCGCGGTTTCAAACCTCCTTCAATATCAGGTTAAAGCATGAAAATCGCTGCATTACTTGCGGTGGCATCGGCGCTGGTTGGTGCTGGATGCACTGCATCACCACGGCTTGCTGATATGGCTGCCGAGCCGGCCGCCAATCCGGCGTTCGGCACCGCATCAGGCCACTACCGTTCGGTGTTGGGTTCCTATCAGCACCGCGAACCCGTTGATCCGAAGAACTGGAAAAAGCTCAACGAAGACCTTGCTCCGAGGGGAGAAGATTCATGAGGCGGGCGTCTTTAAAAATTGTCGTCGCGGTCGCCGGGCCTCTGGTGGTCTCGGGTTGTGTGACTGCGGGCACCACGGCCGCGGTTTCGGATCCCGTCGCCGGGTTCGGTACGGTTGAAGGCAGGACGTCCGGCGCAATCGGCAAACAGGCGGTCTGGGCACAATCACAGGCTGAAACGAGGGCACTTGCCGATCGGACTCGCAGTCTCGTCTACAAGAAAACGATCGGAGCTGACACCGCCGTTCAGGTAGCACTCCTGAACAATCGCAGATTGCAGGCAGCTTACGCCGAGGTGGGGATGTCGGCTGCCGATGTCTGGCGGGAGACGATGCCCGTCAATCCGACCGCGTCCGTCGGCTACAGCTCCATTGGCATTAGCCGTATCATCGAAACCACGATTACCGGCAACATCCTCGCATTGATGACACAATCCAGACGCGTTGGCATAGCCGATGCACGGTTCCGGCAGGCGCAGTTGAAGGCGGCAGAGGAGACCTTGAGGGTAGCGGCTGACACGCGTCGCGCGTGGATCAATGCTGTGTCGGCGTGGGAGACGGTTTCCTATCTCAACCGTTCACAGGCAGCCGCTGATGCCGCATCGGACCTAGCGCAAAAGCTCGGGGAAACCGGAGCGTTTTCCAAAACCGGGCAAGCGCGAGAACACGTGTTCAATGCGGAACTCACCGGAGAAACCGCAAAAGCGCGTCTCAATGCACGGC
>NZ_JBBNAN010000065.1:0-28291 GCF_037994405.1 Phyllobacterium sp. | reverse complement strand
TTCCAGTCGACATTGGCGAAAGCTGGCTTTAATCCGGTGATGCTTGCGGCACCGAGCGCCGCCGACCCGGCCAGGAACTGGCGGCGTGTCGGTTTGATGAAGTTCATGCTCATTGTTTCCTCCTCGTTTGGTTCCTCTGAAGCAGCAACTCCCATTACCTGCCTCGTACGATTTAAAGTTTCAGTGCGAGATTCCTTGCATTGTTGATATGCACTGCTATCGCGTCCATTGCCGTCTGCGGATCGCGGGTTTCGATTGCCGTCAGCACTGCAAGATGCTCGCGCATGACCGGCACGACGCGGCCGGTGATACGGAACCGCTCTTGATTAATCAGGCGCATCTTGATCGCGTTGATGCGGTATGCCCTTGCGATGATCTCGTTCCCGAGGGAATCGATGATCGTTTCATGCAGGTTCCAGTCAATTGTCTGAGCCCGAAGCTCGAGCTCGGGCGTCTCTCTTCCCTGCAAGGCTTCCTGCAGCGTGTCTTCATGCTCCTTGCGCAGACTCGCCAGCAAGTCGTCGGATGCGGAGAGGCAAAAGAGTGCAATCGCCTCCTTTTCCATGAACAGGCGAAACTGGAACGCCTCGCGGATCAGGTTGAGATCGATATGCGCAATCTGGATGCCGCGCTGCGGAATGGTCTTGACCAGCCCTTCGGCCTCCAGACGCGGCACCAGTTCGCGAATGGCTCCGAGCGGCATCCCCGTCATCGCCACAAGCTGGCGCTGCGATACAAATTGCCCCGGATTGATATCACGGGCCAGAAGATGCTCCGTGAAGCTCGCATAGGCCTTCTCTCGCAGTCTTACCGGCTCGTTGCCATCGTCCATGCCGTCCTCCCGACGAATCCTGTAAATACTCCCTTTATTACGCAGCAGCCGCCACAAACAAGCGGTCGAAGATACTGGTCAGCCGTTTGAAGTCGGAATCCGACAAAGCTTGCAATGGTGCACGCGCCCGGCGCCAGCCCTCATCGCCCGAATGATGCGCCACCAGCGCCTTGACTGCTGGCGTGACGGGGAATTTCAGGAGCTCGTTGACCGCTTCGATCATTGCCGGATCCTCGCGCCCCTCATTGATCATTGGCAGCAGCCGGTACGGATAGAGATTCGCAATGCCCGAGATCGCGCCTTGTCCTCCAAGGCGCACGCCGGCAGCGAGATCGCGCTCGTCACCAATGAGGATCGCGAGATCCTTGTGCTTCGCGAGGAGTTTTTCGGTGTAGCTCCAGTTGCCCGACGAATCCTTGACGCCCGCGACTACACTCGGGAACGCCTCCCTCAACCGCGAGACCAAATCGACGGAGATTTCAACGGCCGTCACTGAAGGAATATTGTACAAAATGATGTCTCTCGCCGATGCACCGATTTCCTTGAAGACCGACGAGAACCAGACGAACAATCCATTATCGCTGACATTCTTGAAGTAGGACGGCGGCGCAAGAAGTACGCCACGGCACCCGGCAACGAGCGCCAAACGGGACTGCCCTGCGGCATCGACATAGGAATTCGCCATGACGCCGACGACGATCTGCGTGGACTGAATGCTCGCCTCGAGAAACGCGTTGAGAACAACCTCGCGTTCCGCGCTGCCAATCGAAGAGCCCTCGCCTGTCGTCCCGAACAGGGTCACGCTGCTGCAACCGCTATCCAGACAGTGTCGGGCATGGTTGACAGCTTTTGGAACATCGACGCGCATTTCGGCATCGAAAGGCGTGGTCAGCGCGGCGGAAAGTCCAAATCGATCAACCCCAGGCAATTTCTTCTCCCAACTTGTTTACGACTAAAGACATACTAACATGTTAGTTGAATGTCAATGTGTCTACACTGACTTTTCACAACTGGTCAATCGTCAGAGTTGCTGTTCAGCCAGGAAGACGGTGACTTCGGATTTTGTCGGCGCGCCGCGACGGCCGCCAAAGCGGGAACATTTGATTGCCGCGGCAGCGCTGGCGAAGCGCATGATCTGATATATTGGATAGCCTCGCGCGAGGCCCAGGGCGAATGCGCCATGAAAGACATCGCCGGCTGCAAGCGTGTCGACGACGTTCACCGGAAAGGCCGGCATGTGGCGCACTTCGCCTTCGAGTTCGTCGTACCAGAAGCACCCCCTGCCACCACCAGTCACGGCAATAAATGCACCATCACGCCCATAAAGCGCCGCAAGCGCTACAGTTGCCCTTTCCGGGTCGGTCTCGCCGGTCACCAGTTCCGCTGCCGGCTCAGAGGCGACGATATGCGAGGCGAGAGGCAGCAGCATTTCCAGTGTTTCGAGCGATGCCGTATCGGCGTCGAGAACACCATGAACATCGGCTGACCGTGCGGCCTTCAGCGCCTGTGCGGCGGCCAGTGGCCAGCGCACATCGGTCATCACCACGTCGAATGCTCCTTCTGCGATCGGCGGCATCACTTCAGGTGCCGACAGCAGAGCAGTATCATAGAACGGCACGATCATCCGTTCCCCGGCTGCGTCGACGAAAATGGATGAGAAGGCGGAACGGGCACCGTCGATGCGGCGGACATGGGAGCAGTCCACGCCTTCGGCCGTCAGGTCAGCAATAACCCGCCTCCCAATATCGTCTTGTCCGGTAGAGGCCCAAAGTGAGACATCACCACCGAGCCTGGCAATAGTTGCTGCGGCGCTCGACGCCATGCCGGCAGCGATCTCGACAGCTTCCAAAGGTATGAATTTCCCCGGTCCGGGTGGCAGCCGGTCCAGCCGGAAAATCGTATCCATGGTCAGCGCGCCGACACAGAGGAGTTTCGACTTTGTCGGATTGGGCATGGTTGAAACCTTCATTTACGGTCAATGGGGCAGCACACGAGATGTGCCCCAGTTAGCGGCCTGAGCCAATCCTTGGCAATAAGTGTATGCAGAGAATTGCAGCACGCCAATTGACATTGCGAAGCAAAACCAGAGAGAGTTGTGCTGACCTTCAAGTCGGGGGACGTGCAAAAATGATAGAAGCCGCCATAAAACCGGACGTTCATGCATTTTTCGACAAACGGACCAGCTCCGTCCAATATGTCGTGAGTGATCCAGGCACCAGACACTGCGCGATTATCGACGCCGTTCTCGACTTTGATGAAAAATCAGGGGCAACTGCGACTATCAACGCCGATAATATTCTGCACCATGTGGAAGCGAATGGATTGAAGGTCGAATGGATCCTGGAAACGCATCCGCACGCGGATCACTTTTCGGCGGCTGACTATTTGCAGTCTCGAACGGGAGCCCCGACTGCGATTGGTGCCCATGTCGTCAAGGTTCAGCAACTCTGGAAGGATCTTTACAACTGGCCGGATTTTGCTGCTAACGGCACCCAATGGTCCAGACTTTTCGAAGCCGGTGACCAGTTCAGCATTGGTGACCTCGATGTGAAAGTGATGTTTTCGCCCGGTCACACCCTGGCATCAATTACCTATGTAATCGGCGACGCCGCGTTCGTCCACGATACGATGTTCATGCCGGACAGCGGGACTGCACGCACCGATTTTCCTGGCGGAAGCGCCGAGCAGTTGTGGCGGTCGATCGAAGCCATCCTCGCCTTGCCGGACGAGACAAGACTCTTCGTCGGCCATGATTATCAGCCCGGCGGTCGAGAGCCCTTGTGGGAAAGTACAGTCGCCGACCAGAAATCCAGCAATATTCACGTCGCGCGTTGCAAGTCCGACGCGGAATTTATCGCTATGAGGCAAGCGCGGGACAGGACACTGCCGATGCCCAAACTCATTCTGGCCGCGCTTCAGATCAACATCAATGGCGGACGATTGCCCGCGGCCGAAGCCAATGGACAGCGTTATTTGAAGATACCATTGAATGCCCTGAGCACGCCCAAATGGGACTGATCTCTTCGAGAAAATGAACGGGCGGCTGCCAGCGTGGTGCCGGCAACCGCCGCCAATCATTTTTGGTCTCTGATCGTGGTCAGGCGACTTCGTGATTGGCAATACGCTCAAGCGCACGCACCAGACCAGAGTGATCGAGGCCACTATCGCCGTTGGCGGCGCAGCTGTTGAACAGTTCTTGCGTCGACGCCGTATTCGGCAGCGACACACCAAGCGTCCTGGCACTCTGCAATGCCAGATTGAGATCCTTCTGATGCAGCGAGATCCGGAAACCGGGCTCGAACGTCCGCTTGATCATGCGGTCGCCATGCAGCTCAAGAATGCGCGAGGACGCAAACCCGCCCATCAGGGCTTCACGGACACGAGCCGGGTTGGCGCCAGCTTTTGACGCAAGAACGAGCGCTTCCGATATGGCTTCGATTGTCAGCGCTACGATGATCTGGTTAGCAACCTTGGTTACCTGTCCATCGCCGCAATCGCCAACGAGGGTGATGTTCTTACCCATCAGCTTGAACAGCGGCAGGGCGCGGTCAAAGGCACTTTGCGTACCACCGGCCATGATGCTGAGCGTCGCATTCTTGGCACCAACTTCGCCGCCGGAGACGGGTGCATCAATATATTCGCTACCGGTCTCGCGAACTTTCTTGGCAAATTCCTTGGTCTCGATGGGCGAGATCGAGCTCATGTCGATGACGAGTTTTCCGGGCTTCAGCCCGAATACCACGCCATTTTCACCGAAGAGCACGTCTTTCACTTCGGGCGTGTCCGGCAGCATCAGGATGATGATGTCGGTCTTTTCGGCCAAGGCGTTCGGGCTTTCGACGATCTTCAGACCGTTGTCGATGAGTTCCTGCTTCGGTTCGATGAAGAATTTCGAGGTGTAGATGTCGTGCCCTGCATCCTGCAAATGACGCGCCATCGGCGTGCCCATGATACCCAGCCCAATGAAACCTATCTCCGCCATGTTCAGCTCCTGATCCTGATGATGTCCGCGTGCTTTTGGGTCGTCGAAGCTTCGTTCAACCAGCCAAGCCCACGTTGCGTTTCTGTCCTTGGTTTGTATTCACAGCCGATCCACCCCTCGTATCCGGCACGGTCCAACGCGCCGAACACGAATGGATAATTGATCTCGCCTGTGCCAGGCTCGTTCCGGCCCGGATTGTCGGCAAGCTGGATATGCGCGATGAGTTGCTTGTGCCGTTCATAGGTCGCGACGAGTTCGCCCCGCGTCCGCTGCTGGTGATAGAGGTCGTACTGAATGAAGAGATTATCGCTGCCGACCTCTTCGATGATCGAGGCCGCCTGTTCGACTGTATTCAGGTAGAAGCCGGGAATATCGTAGTTGTTGATCGGCTCGATCAGCAGGCGGATACCGCATTTACCCAGCTCCTGCGCCGCGAGCCGGAGATTGTGCACGAAGGTTGTGCGCAAAATATCGTCAGCCATGCCGTTCGGTGCAATTCCCGAAAGGCAATTGATCTGCATGCAGCCGAGAGCCGTTGCATAATCAATCGCGGTTGCAACCCCGCGACGGAACTCGTCGATGCGATCCGGCAGGACCGCAATGCCACGCTCGCCTGCCGCCCAATTGCCAGCGGGAAGGTTGTGAAGCACCTGAACGAGCTGATTCTCGGCCAATTCCCGCTTCAATTCCTCGACCTTATAATCGTATGGAAAGAGGTATTCGACCGCTTCAAATCCCGCCTCACTGGCAAGGGCGAAGCGTTCGAGAAACGGAACTTCGTTGAAGAGCATCGTCAAATTGGCGGCAAATCTGGGCATTCGTGTCTCCCGAAATCGTTTGAGTTTTAGTCGAGAAATGCGGCAACCGCGGTCGGCGCGTCTTCGTTGCGTTCGGCAAGGTCTTCGAATTCGACGACCGCATTGATATCCGCTCCCATCGCGATATTGGTGACGCGCTCCAGGATGAATTCGATCACGACCGGCACCTGGTGTTCGTCCATCAAGGCCTGCGCTTGGGCAAATGCATCGGCGAACTGGTTCGGGCTGCGAACACGGATGGCCTTGCACCCAAGACCTTCAGCGACAGCAACGTGATCGACGCCATAGCCCTTCTCTGCATCGCCGGAGGCATTGATATTGTCGAAGGCAAGGCTGACCTCGAAATCCATATCGAAACCGCGCTGCGCCTGCCTGATCAGGCCGAGGTATGAATTGTTCACAACGACATGCAGATACGGCAGCTTGTGCTGTGCACCAACAGCAAGTTCCTCGATCATGAATTGGAAGTCATAGTCTCCTGAGAGCGCTACAATGGGCCGGTTCGGATCGGCGGCGCGGACCCCAAGTGCTGCAGGCAGCGTCCAGCCAAGAGGTCCGGCCTGGCCGCAATTGATCCAGTTGCGTGGCTTGTAGACATGCAGAAACTGCGCGCCGGCGATCTGGCTGAGCCCAATGGTCGTCACGTAGCAGGTCTCACGGCCGAATACCTTGTTCATCTCCTCATAGACGCGCTGCGGCTTCAACGGTGTCTGGTCGAAATGGGTCTTGCGCAACATCGTCCGCTTACGCTCGCGGCATTCTTCGGCCCAGTTGGACCAATCGCGCAGCTTGCCAGCGGTTTTCCACTCGGTCGCAACGTCCAGGAAGAGTTTCAAGGCCTTGCCTGCATCGGATATGATGCCGAAATCAGGCGAGAACACCCGGCCGATCTGGGTGGGCTCGATATCCACATGAACGAATTTTCTTCCCTCCGTGTAAGTCGCAACATTGCCGGTGTGGCGGTTGGCCCAGCGATTGCCGATCCCGAGGACAAAGTCGGATGCAAGCATGGTAGCATTGCCGTAGCGATGCGATGTCTGCAGGCCGCACATTCCAGCCATCAGGCGATGATCGTCCGGGATCGTGCCCCAGCCCATCAGCGTTGGGATAACCGGAACGCCGGTGATTTCAGCAAATTCGACCAGAAGATCGGAGGCGTCTGCATTGATAATGCCGCCGCCGGCAACGATCAGCGGCCGCTTGGCCTCATTCAGCATGGCCAGCGCCTTCTCCACCTGTGCCCTCGTGGCGGCAGGCTTGTAGGCTTCCAGTGGCTCATAGGTATCGGGATCAAACTCGATTTCCGCCAATTGGACGTCAAGCGGCAGGTCGATCAGCACCGGGCCCGGACGGCCCGAGCGCATGATGTGAAAGGCCTTCTGGAAAACATAGGGAACGAGGCCAGGTTCCATCACCGTCACTGCCCATTTGGTCACGGGCTTGGCAATTGATGCAATATCGACGGCCTGGAAATCTTCCTTGTCGAGGCGGGCACGCGGCGCCTGCCCTGTGATGCACAGGATCGGAATGGAGTCCGCCGATGCAGAATAGAGACCGGTGATCATATCTGTGCCGGCCGGACCCGAAGTCCCGATACACACGCCGATATTGCCATGGTTGGCGCGGGTAAAGCCCTCAGCCATATGGGAAGCGCCCTCGACATGACGCGCAAGGATATGGCGAACCGAGCCACGGGCTTTCAGCGCTGAATAAAACGGATTGATGGCAGCACCCGGTACACCAAAGGCGCAATCAATTCCCTCTTTCTCAAGGATACGAACTGCAGCATCGACGGCACGCATTTTGGTCATGATCATTCCTCCAGATTTGATGAGAGCATAATCCATTCTGACATCTAATCAATCTATTTTTGGAATTCATTTCCATTATACGGAAATAAAGATTTTCAACAAAACTGGTAAAATGGATCCATCGCAGCTATGCCAAAGAGAAATAAATGAAAAAGGACACTGGGGTACCCATGGCTTCGCAATCGGCATCATCAAAAGGCAAACGGGGTCGCAAAGCCGGCGAGAATTCGGCACCCTCCTCAGTCCAGGTTCTGGATCGCAGCCTCAGTCTTCTCAGCATCATTGCGGACAATGACGGTTCGACGCTGACCGATCTCGCTGACGTGAGCGGCATGGCACCTTCCACGGTTCACCGCCTGCTCACGTCGCTCGCCAATCATGGAATGCTGACCCATGATCCAGAATCGGGTGACTGGACAATCGGCGTGCGCGCATTCGAAATCGGCAATGCCTTTCTTCGCTATCGCAAACTTGGGACGATCAGCCGCCCATTCCTCAAGCGATTGATGGACGAATGCGGCGAGACGGCAAATGTCGCTATCGAGGATGAAGGTGATGTCGTCTTCATTTCGCAGGTCGAAAGCCATGCGCCGATGCGCGCCTTCTTTCGCCCTGGCCGACGCGGACCAATCCACGCTTCGGGGATCGGCAAGGCAATCCTTTCGACGTGGTCGGATACCGAAATAGGGCAGATGCTTAGCGGCAAGACCCTGCCCCATTTTACCGAGCACACGCTGGATACGCTGCCTGCCCTGCTTAAGGATATTCAACTGATCCGCGCACGCGGCTGGTCGGTCGACGATGAGGAACACACGCTTGGCATGCGCTGTATCGCAGCGCCGCTCTTCAACGAACATGGTGAAGCGATTGCCGGAATTTCGATTTCCGGTCCAGCCGTCCGTTTGCCAAAGGATAAGCTCAACGTGCTTGGTCCGGTTATCCGCCGGACTGCCGACGAGCTCACCACCGCTATGGGCGGGAGAAGGCCGGACGAGCTTTAGATTGAAAGTAAGAGGGGAGCATTTCGCCCCCCTTTGTGACGTATCAGGCGGTCTGCAATTCCGGTATGGACCGTGCGGGGACATTCGCCGAGGCCGGCTTATCAAGCCCGCGCTTCATCGGTTTGCCAGCGACATAGACTTCGGCCACCGACCTGTCATCACCCATCGTTTGCAGGATGAAGAGTTCCTCTGCCAGCGTCGTTGCGGTGCGCATGCGCAATTCCATCGCCGGTTTGGCGTGGCTGTCGAGGATGGTGATATCAGCATCCGCTCCTGGCTGCAGCGAGCCGATGCGATCTTCGAGGCCGAGCGCGCGGGCATTGCCAAGCGTCATCATGTAGTAGGACGCAAATGGCGAAAGCCGCTGTCTCTGCACATGCAGAACCTTGTAAGCCTCGCTCATGGTTTCCAGCATGGAGAAACTTGTCCCACCGCCAACATCGGTTGCAACCGAAGTGCGCGCGCCGAGATTGCGGAAGCGGTCGCGATCGAAGAGCCCGCTGCCGAGGAACAGATTGGACGTCGGACAGAACACGGCAACCGACCCGGTCTCGGCCAGGACCGAGATTTCGCGGTCCGACAGGAAGATACAGTGACCGAGCAGCGTCTTTAATCCCAGCAGATCGTAGTTGGCGTAAATGTCCGTATAATCCCTCGCTGACGGATAGAGCGACGTCGCAAAGGCAATCTCGTCCTTGTTTTCGGAAAGATGTGTCTGCACGTAGCATTTCGGATGTTCGCGCACCAACGCCCGGCTCATTTCCATCTGTTCCGGTGTGGAGGTGATCGCAAAGCGCGGGCTGATCGCATAATACGCACGGCCACGGCCATGCCATTTTGCGATTAGAGCCTTGGTGTCGTCATAACCGGATTGCGGCGTGTCGCGCAGCGCGTCGGGTGCGTTTCGATCCATCATCACCTTGCCGCCGATCATTAGCATGTTGCGCTTTGCGGCGGCCGTGAAATAGGCATCGACGCTTTCAGGGTGAACCGAGCAGTAGGCGACGGCCGATGTCGTGCCATTGCGGAGCAATTCATCCATGAACCGCCCGGCAATAAAATCAGCGTGCGCCGTAGACGAGAATTTCTGCTCTTCAACAAAGATGTAGGTGTTCAGCCATTCGAGCAACTGTGCGCCATAGGAGGCGATCGCCTGCGTCTGCGGGAAATGCAGGTGGGTGTCGATGAACCCGGGAAGGATTAAATGCGGGCGGTGGTCCACAACTTCGGCCTGCGGGCCAGCAACCGAAGCAAGCGCTGCATATTCACCGGCTTCGGCGATTTTGCCATTCTCGATCAGGACGGCACCCTCCTCGAAATAGCTGTAGGCAGAGTGATCGTCGATGCTTTTTGGCTCATCGACGAAGGTCAGCACCCGGCCACGTAAAAGCAGTTTACTCATTGGATTGTTCCTCCCTGAACTGTGGTCTCGTACCAGCTGGCGAGGAGGCGCCGCTCCTCGTCGGTGATGCCGCTCACATTGGCGGGTGGCATTGCGTGCGAGCGCCCCGCCTGCAGATAAATCTCGCGGGCATGCGCCGCGATCTGACTGCCGGTTTCGAGGACGACACCTTTCGGCGGCGCGATAATGCCCTCCCAGCCCGGCTCCTTGGCGTGGCACATCGAACAGCGCCCGAGGATCGTGTCCTTCACTTTGGGAAAGGCTTCGGCCGCAATGAAGGGTTGCTGGGCCGCAGAAACCTTCTCCTCACTCCCTTCGCCCGACAGGATCTTTGGGACGGTCGAAAGCCACATGATGACGATGAAAAGGATCACCGTTACCAGCCAGGTCCAGGTCGGCTCGCCCTTGCGGGCATGACGGGTGTTGAACCAATGGCGGATCGTGACGCCCATGAGGAAGACGAGCGAGGCGATAATCCAGTTGTACTTTGTGCCGAACGCCAGCGGATAATGGTTCGACAGCATCAAGAACAGCACTGGCAACGTCAGGTAATTGTTGTGGGTCGAACGCTGCTTGGCCTGTTTGCCGAGTGCGGGATCCGGAACCTTGCCTGCGATGAGATCTGCAACAACCTTCTTCTGGTTGGGAATAATAATCATGAACACGTTGGCGGACATGATGGTCGCAGTGAATGCGCCCAGATGCAGGAATGCAGCGCGCCCGGTAAAGAGCTGGGTGTAGCCCCATGCCATGCCGACCAGCACGAAATAGAGCAGCACCATCAGGCGCGTGTCGTTCTTGCCGAGCGGAGACTTGCAGATCGTGTCGTAGACGATCCAGCCGCCGAAGATCGAAGCGAGCGAGATCGCGATAGCCACGGGCCGCGACACGTCCAGTACATGCGGATCGATCAGATAGAGGTCAGCGCCCGCATAATAAACGATGCAAAGCATGGCGAAGCCGGACAACCAGGTCGCATAGGATTCCCATTTGAACCAGGTCAGGTGCTCGGGCATCTGCTCGGGCGCCACGAGATATTTCTGGATGTGATAGAAGCCGCCGCCGTGAACCTGCCACTCCTCGCCATACGCTCCGGCAGGAAGGCCTGGACGTTGACGCAGACCGAGATCGAGCGCGACGAAATAGAAGGACGAGCCGATCCAGGCAATACCTGTAATGACATGCAACCAGCGGACGGCGAAGTTCATCCAGTCCCAGGCAATGGCAAATTCGTACATGCGGCTCTCCCTTTTATCGCAGGGAGTATGTGCCAAAGCCTATGCTCATGTGAAACACCCTAATGTACCCATCTCTTTCAAAAAAATCTTTAAAATGCTAGATCATCAGACAGTGTAAGCGGGTAAGCGAAAACCATGTCCTACCTTGATAATCTTCGTGTTTTCGTTCGCGTCGTCGAACTTGGAAACCTCTCTGCGGCCGGGCGCGATCAGCGCGCTTCTCCGGCTGTTGCCAGCAATCGCATCAAGGAACTGGAGCGCCACCTCGGCGTGCGGCTTTTCAATCGCACGACTCGCAAGCTGACGCCGACCGAACATGGCCGGGTATTCTACGAGGGCGCGGTGAAGATCATCGAAGCCATCAATGAGGCCGAGGCTGCGATTGCCGATTTGTCGAAGAAGCCCAAAGGCGCGATCCGCATCACTGCTCCGCTCGGGATCGGCCGGCGCCTGATCGCTTCCGGCATCCCGGAATTCCATGACAAATATCCGGACATCGAGGTGCGGCTAAGGCTGTCGGACCACAACATCGATATCATGAGCGAGGGTGTCGACGTTGCCTTCAAGCTGGGCATCCTTGAAGATTCCAACTTGCGCATGCGCGGCATCATGAATTGCGAGCGGGTGATCTGTGCTTCCCCGAATTATCTCGAAAGACGGGGGACGCCAGCCACGCCCGACGAGCTGATATCCGCCCACCATGATTGCCTGCTGTTGCGCTATCCGGGTTCCAAGGAATATTTCTGGACGCTGCAGATGCCCGAAGGGACACGTAAGCTTGAAGTCAGTGGACCTTACGATTCCGATGATGGTGATGTGTTGACGCAATGGGCGATAGAAGGTCGCGGCATCATCAACAAGCCTCTCTTCGAGGTCAAAAGCTATTTGAATGAGGGGACGCTGCAGGCGATCCTCACGGATACCCCGCCAGCCAGTATACAGCTTGCGGCGATCTATCCGCACAAGCGGTTTCAGGATCCGAAGGTGCGCCTGATGATCGATTTCATGACGGAACGCTGTCAGCGCCTGGTCAGCGCAATGCTGGAATAATCAACGTCAGGCGGAAACGCGGCTGCGTTCCTTGGGGGCGGAAGCTGGCTTGCGTCGATAATTCAATGCCGAGGTCATGATTTCAGCAGCCGCCAGCGCCGCGATAACGGTTGGGCGCTTGTCCTTGACAGCAGTTCCACCAACGGGACAGACGAGCCTGTCGAAAATCTCCGGACGGCCGACCTCGCGCGTCAGCCAGTTGCGAAACGTTGCCCGTTTCGTCTTCGAGCCAATCATGCCGACATAGGACGCGTCATCCCTCGCCAAGGCTTCGGCGGTAATCAGGAAATCAAGCGCGTGATCATGGGTCAGGACCACGAAGGCACTTCCCTGCGGTGCATCGCGGACGACGGCTTCCGGCACGGCGGTAAGGCAGGTTTCGATGCCGGGAACCTGCGTGGCGGAAAGTTCTTCTTCACGCGTGTCGACCAATATGATGCGCAGCGGCGCCAGTGACAGTGCCATGGCCAGAGCATCGCCGACGTGCCCGGCACCGAAAACATAGACATGCGGACGCTGAGCGATTTCCAGATCGACCTTCTCAATCAATGTCATGGCTACACCTCGATCAACCCGCTTGAACCCGAGCGCGACCCGGCCGCCACAGCATTGGCCGATTTCCGGGCCGAGCGGGATTGTCATTTCTTGTGCATCGGTACCATTGTTGAGTGCCCGCCGTGCATGATCGATGGCCATGTATTCGAGCTGTCCGCCGCCGATCGTACCGAAAATGCGATCCGCGGCCACCAGCATCCAGGCCCCGGCCTCGCGCGGCGTGGACCCGTCAGCCGCCTTCACCTCGACGAGAACGACATCTTTCCGTCGATTGAGGAAATCCCTGATATCGTCGCGGTTCGTCGGCATGGGCACTCACTCCCCCGTCGCTGCTCTCAAACGCTCGATGGCCATCAACACGCGCTCCGGTGTCGCGGGTGCATCCAGACGCGGCGAGATGCGATAGTCGGCAACGCTGGCAACCGCCATGGAGATCGCTTCCAGCACGGAAATCGCCAGCATGAAGGGCGGCTCGCCGACCGCCTTGGAGCGGCGGATCGTTTCCTCGCGGTTGATCGACCAGCTGGCAAGGTTCACGTTGAACTGGCGCGGCCGGTCCGATGCAAGCGGGATCTTGTAGGTCGACGGCGCATGCGTGCGCAGCCGGCCCTTGGCATCCCACCATAGTTCTTCCGTCGTTAGCCAGCCCATGCCCTGCACAAAAGCCCCTTCGACCTGACCAAGATCGAGCGCCGGGTTCAGCGACTTGCCGACGTCGTGCAGGACATCGGTGCGGTCGACCTGGTATTCGCCGGTCAGCGTATCGATGCTGACTTCCGACACGGAAGCGCCGTAGGCAAAGTAATAGAACGGACGGCCCCGGCCTTCTGCCCGGCTCCAATGGATCTTCGGCGTCTTGTAGAAACCTGCTGCCGAGAGCTGCACGCGGGCGCCGTAGGCGGATTTGATGAATTCCGGGAACGGAATGCGTTTGTCGCCAACTCGCACCGTGTTCGGTTCGAAAAACACCTGCTCCGCACTGACGCCGTATTGCTCGACCGCAAACTGGACCAGACGTGCCTTGATCTGCTGAGCCGCATTGGCTGCGGCCATGCCGTTGAGATCGGAGCCGGAAGACGCGGCGGTGGCAGAGGTATTGGGTACCTTTGCGGTCGTCGTTGCCGTCACCTTGATGCGGTCGAGATCGACCTGGAATTCATCGGCAACGACCTGCGCAACCTTGGTGTAGAGGCCCTGCCCCATCTCGGTACCACCGTGATTGAGATGGATGGAACCGTCGGTATAGACATGGACCAGCGCGCCCGCCTGGTTGTATTCGGTCTTGGTGAAGGAGATGCCAAATTTAACCGGCGTCAGCGCTATACCTCGCTTGATAATCCGGCTATGGCGATTGAAGTTGATAATCGCCTCGCGCCGCGCCGCGTATTCAGATGACTCTTCAAGCTCCGTAGTGATTTGCGGGATGATATTATCTTCGACTGTCTGATGATACGGCGTAAGATTGCGGCCTTCGCCGCCATAGAAATTGGCCTTGCGGATTTCAAGCGGATCCTTGCCAAGCGCATAGGCGATCTCCTCGATCATACGCTCGCCGCCGACCATACCTTGCGGGCCGCCGAAACCGCGAAACGCGGTGTTTGAAACAGTGTTGGTCTTTAACGGTCGTGAACGCAGCCTGACGTTCGGATAGAAATAACAATTGTCAGCATGGAAAAGCGCACGGTCCGTCACGGGACCTGAGAGGTCGGCGGAAAAACCGCAGCGTGCCGAGAACGTTGCGTCGACAGCTTCAATACGTCCCTGATCGTCAAAGCCAAGTTCATACGCCACGTGGAAATCGTGGCGCTTGCCCGTCGCAACCATGTCGTCGTCGCGATCGGGGCGGATCTTCACAGCCCGCCGGTATTTCTTTGCAGCGATTGCCGCCACAGCAGCGAAGAGATTGGCCTGCGTTTCCTTGCCACCGAAACCACCACCCATACGCCGCACATTGACTGTCACGGCATTGGAGGCGACGCCGAGAACGTGGCCAACCATATGCTGCGTTTCGCTCGGGTGCTGGGTGGACGAATAAACCGTGACCTCATCATCCTCGCCGGGGATGGCAAAGGCGATGTGACCCTCCAGATAGAAATGATCCTGTCCGCCGATGCGCATTTCGCCGCTCAGACGGTTTTTTGCACTGGCGAGACCCGCAGTAATGTCACCGCGTTCAAGTTTCAGTGGATCGATAACCAGCGGATACTTGGCCTTTTCCGCTTCCAGCACATCGGTGACGTGGTCGAGATCGCGATATTCGATTTTGACTTTTGAAGCCGCCTGGCGGGCGATCTGCCGCGTCTCTGCAATCACTGCAAAGATCGGCTGGCCGTGGAACTCGACCTTGCGCACCGCGAAGACCGGGTCATCATGCTTGCCGGCCGGACTGACGTCGTTGTGGCCAGGAATATCATCGACCGTGAGGATGCCGATAACACCGGCACAGGCCCTGACCGCGTCAAAGTCGACGGACACGATTTCCGCGTGCGCACGCTGCGACAAACCAAGATAGGCATGCAGTGTATCGGATGGCTCGGGCATGTCATCGATATATTCGGCGGAGCCGGAGACATGTTTATGGCCGGATTCATGCGGCTGCTTTTCGTGAACACCGCCGCGAATGCGGCCAATCGGCTGAATTGAGTTCATTGCGCGCTCCTCACCCAAATGCCGCTTCATAGCGATTCAACCGGACATTCTTCTCGCCCCCTGTCTCGAGGTAGAAACGGCGCAGGAGGTTCTTCGCCACCAGCAGGCGGTAGTCTGCGGAAGCTCGCCAATCGGTCAGCGGCGTGAAATCGTCGGAAAATGCAGCTATTGCCTTTTCGATCGCCCCTTCGTCCCAGACGGCACCGACCAATGCCTGTTCGACGGCACCGGCGCGTTTGGGCGTTCCAGCCATGCCGCCAAATGCAATAACGGCACTTTTCACGCGACCTCGTTCATCGAGAACAATCCGGAATGCGCCGCAAACGGACGAAATATCTTCGTCCAGGCGCTTGGAGATCTTGTAGACGCCATAAAGATCGTCGGCGCCGAGATAGGGAATCTGGATCGCTTCGACAAATTCCCCGGGTGAACGATCCTGCTTTCCATATTCGATGAAATAATTCTCGATCGGAACAGAGCGGCGGATTTTGCCCTTCCGCAACAGAACCGTTGCGCCAAGGCCGATCAGGGCTGGAGGCGTATCGCCAATCGGCGAGCCATTGGCCACATTTCCACCGACGGTCCCCATGTTGCGAACCTGCTGGCCGCCAATACGGTTCCACAATTCAGTCAATTGCGAGAAATGCCGGATGATGGCCGGATAGGCTTCCGTATAGCTAACACCGGCGCCAAGGGTGAGACCATCACCGCCTTCACTGATCTGCCGCAGATCATCCAGATGCGACAGGAAAACGACCGGTCCGATCTCACGCATGAACTTCGTCACCCAGAGCCCGACATCTGTCGAGCCTGCAACGATGGTCGCGCCTGGATTGTTTTCCAGCACGTCGGCGAAATCATCGACATTGGCGGGAAGGATGAGCTGTTGCTTGCCCTCGCCAATAACGACGCGCTTGCCGTCCCTTAATGCAAGCAACTGCTCGGTCACACGTGCCCGTTCAGCAACCAGCGGGTCCTTCTTCAGATCACCAACCGCTGAAACACTCTCGGCAGCCCGGATGATGGCCGCATAACCAGTACAGCGGCAAAGATTACCCTGCAGCGCTTTCTCGATTTCCTGGGTGTTCGGTCGCGGATTCCGCATCCACAACCCGTAGAGCGACATGACAAAACCGGGCGTACAGAAACCGCATTGGGAGGCATGGGTATCTACCATCGCCTGCTGCACCGGGTGCAAAGTTCCGTCCGTTTCGGCCAGCGCTTCGACGGTAACGACATGGCAGCCATCCAGCGAACCGACAAAGCGGATGCAGGCATTCACCGATTCATATTTGAGCTGGCCATTGAACAGCCGGCCGACAAGAACAGTGCAGGCGCCGCAATCGCCCTCCGCGCAACCTTCCTTGGTGCCGCGCAGCTTTCGATCGAGCCGGAGAAAATCGAGAAGTGTTTCCGTGGCGGAAACATCCGTCCTCTCGACAATCTTGTCGTTGAGCAAAAACTGGATGCTGTTGCGGATCTGGATTTCCATGTGAGATCAGCTCCCGCGATAGGTTGAATAGCCAAAGGGCGCGACGAGCAGCGGCACGTGGTAATGCACATTCTGGTCATCGATGCCGAAGCGGATCGGGACAACGTCCAGGAACGGCGTCTGGCCATTCGCTGGCTCGTTACCGAAATACTCACCCACATGGAAGCGCAGCTCGTAGGCGCCCGAGCGCATATCCGTCCCGGTCAGAAGCGGGTTATTGCAGCGTCCATCTTCATTGGTACGTGTGCTGTGCAAAGGCATGAGACGATCGCCATCGACACGAAAGAGGTCGATCCGCAGCTTCGCGGCAGGCTTGCCGCTGGCCGTATCGAGTACATGGGTCGTCAAACGGCCGGCTGCTTCGTTGTGAAGGCTCATGAGGTTCCTCCCTCCCATGGAGTACTTTCAATTTTCCATCGCCCAATTTGCCCGGAGACACGCCTCGGGGGTAGGCAGCGCTTGATTGGAGGACTTTCAAAATTTTCTGGGGGAATGCCTCACCTGTTATTTGAGTATTCAGGGGAAGGATTTGAGCGCATCTGAGGAGGGAGTGCCTTCATGAGATATCCCCGGGACATGTACGGGTATGGAGCAACAGGGCCACAGGCCAATTGGCCGGACGGCGCGCGTATCGCGGTCCAGTTCGTCGTCAATTACGAGGAAGGAGGCGAGAACTGCGTGCTACATGGTGATGCCGCGTCCGAAGCATTCCTTTCCGAGATTGTTGGTGCGCAGGCTTGGCCCGGCCAGCGGCACTGGAATATGGAGTCTATCTACGAATATGGCGCCCGCGCCGGGTTCTGGCGGTTGTACCGGCTTCTGACGACGAAGAACGTGCCGGTCACGGTCTATGGCGTCGCGACGGCCCTGCAGCGCTCGCCGGCGCAAGTTCGTGCGATGCTCGATGCAGACTGGGAAATTGCGTCCCATGGTCTGAAATGGATTGACTACAAGGATTACAGTCCGGAAGCCGAACGCGAGCACATGCTTGAGGCGATCCGCATTCACACGGCAGTCACAGGCGAGCGTCCACGAGGCTGGTACACCGGCCGTTGTTCCGTGAATACGGTCGACCTCGTGACCGAAGAAGGCGGCTTTGACTACGTTTCCGATTCCTATGCCGACGACCTGCCTTATTGGCACGAATCCGGCGGTCGCCATCAGCTCGTCATTCCCTACACGCTCGATGCAAACGACATGCGTTTTGCCACCCCTCAGGGCTTCAATTCGGGCGATCAGTTCTTCTCCTACCTGAAGGACAGCTTCGATACGCTCTATGCTGAAGGCGAAGCGTGTTCACCGAAAATGATGAGCATCGGTTTGCATTGCCGTCTTGTCGGCCGGCCCGGGCGCATTGCAGCGCTCGCGCGTTTCATCGACTATGTGCAAAGCCACGAAAAGATCTGGCTGGCGCGCCGCATCGACATCGCGCGGCACTGGGCTTTTAATCATCCCTACAAGCCGCAGGAGCTTCGCCCGTCATCCCTTGGTGAAGCGGCATTCGTCGAGCGCTTCGGTGGTGTCTTCGAACATTCTGACTGGATCGCCGAGCGAGCCTTTGCTGCCGAGCTTTCGCCAGCGCACGACACCGCCATCGGACTTTATTCCGCGCTCACAACCGTTTTTCGCAGCGCTTCGGAAGGCGAACGTCTCGGGGTTTTGAATGCGCACCCGGATCTCGCAGGCAAGCTGGCGCAGGCCAAGCGGCTGACGGAGAGCTCAACGCAGGAACAGGCGTCCGCTGGTCTCGATGCACTCCCTGACAATGAGCGCGAACAGTTCACCGCGCTCAACACTCGTTATGTCGAGACTTTTGGTTTTCCATTCATCATCGCGGTGAAGGGGCGCAGTAAGGACGAGACCCTTGCCGCCTTCAAGACCCGGATCGGCAATGATCGCCAGACCGAATTTGATACCGCGTGCCGGCAGGTGGAGAGGATTGCCCTTCTCCGGCTTCAGGACATGCTGCCAAGTTGAAGACCACGGCTCACCAACCCAAGGATAAGCAGATGCGCGAGATACTCGTTCAGCCATTGACCCGGGAAGCCTTTGCGCCTTTCGGGGATGTCATCGAGATTGAAGGGGCACACAGCTTCCCGATCAACCACGGCATGTGCATACGTTACCACGACCTGGCCAAGGTCGAGGCGACGGGGGAGAAGGCGCGAACGCTCGTCAGCCTGCTGCGCGGCAAACCCTACGAACTGCCGCTCAAGCTGGAGATGGTTGAACGCCATCCATTCGGCAGTCAGGCGTTTGTGCCGTTGTCAGAGAATCCATTTCTCGTCGTGGCCGCTCACGAGCAGCCCGACGGTCCAAGCGATCCAGTGGCTTTTCTGACGAAACCTGGTCAGGGCGTGAATATTTATCGCAATGTCTGGCACGGAATTCTGACTCCGCTTGAAGGCGACTCTGATTTCGTCGTCATCGACCGCGGCGGCGACGGGATCAATTTGCAAGAATATTTCTATCCCGAGCCATTTCTCATCCGCTGATAACCCAAACTAAAATGGAAATGGCCGCGTCAGGCACGGCCATTTTTCTGTTTTCACCACAACTTCAGATTTCACTTTAACCCGTTGAAAGATGAATTGAGCTTGTTCAATTAAGCGGTATCGAGTTCTTGTCTTTGCCAGCCTGATAGCGCGCCGAAAGCTCAGTATATTTAGCGCTGATTGCTGCAGCGCGCTTTTGCAGTCTGTGCCGATCCGGTTCAGGAAGCTCGGCAATCAACTTATGAATGGCGTAGCTCTTCCAGAAGGCATTCTCCCGATTGTAGCCACCGGGTTCAAGGGTGAACACTTCCTTGAGGATTTTGAGGTCATGCGGGATGGCGAATGCATCGCGTGAATCCTCGTGGCTGAAGAAGTAATAGAAATTGTCAAAGCCGGCCCAGGTGATGGCCGAGAGACACATGGAACAGGGTTCGTGTGTCGAGAGGAAGATCAGTTCGCGCGGGTCCGGCCGCTCGTTCCCATCGACTTCGTAAAACCGCTTCAGCGTATGGACTTCACCATGCCAGAGTGGGTTTTCGGTTTCGTTGTTGGTTTCAGCCAGCACGACCGAGAAATCCGATTTGCGCAGTAAGGCTGCTCCGAAAATCTTGTTGCCGGCTGCGACGCCCTTTTCTGTCATTGGAATGATCTGGTGTTCCATTGCGTCAAGCAGCGCGTCAAGTACGTTCGTCGTCGAGGGTTGCTGTGTCATGGGTGGTCTTTCTCATTGCAGGCTATCGAGAGTGTGGGAATGGCATGGTGCGGATGCGGCAATCGCCGCACCCGCATTCTGGCTGGCTTCAAGCCGTAAACAGCGCGAAACGCAAGATGAAGAGTATTGCAACGAGCCAGGTCGCCAGATGCACGACCTTCGCCTGCCCGGTCAAGGTTTTCAACACTACATGTGCGATGAAGCCAAACGCGAGACCGTTGGCGATCGAATAGGTGAAGGGGATCATGAGGGCGGTCAGCGCTGCCGGAGTCGATTCAGTCACGTCGCCCCACTCGATATCGACAAGCTCATGCATCATGAGACCAGCGACGTAGAGCAGAGCTGGTGCTGTTGCATAGCCCGGTACGGATGCAGCCAGCGGTGCGATGAAGAGCGATGCCAGGAAAAGGACAGCGATGGTCAACGCGGTCAATCCGGTACGCCCGCCTGCCTGAACGCCGGATGCACTTTCCACATAGGCGGTGGTGCTGCTGGTGCCGAGCAATGAGCCTGCAACGATCGCAGTACTGTCGGCAAAAAGCGCGCGGCCGAGATTGTTGGGCTTGCCCTCTTCGATCAGTCCAGCGCGCTTGCTGACGCCAATCAGCGTTCCGGTAGCATCAAAGACCTCGACCAGCACGAAGACCATGATCACTTGCAGAAGCCCGGTGTGGAGAGCGCCCGTGATGTCGAGCTGCAGGAACGTCGGTGCCAGGCTCGGCGGAGTGGAAAACACGCCCTTGAACTCACTGACTCCAAGGATCATCGACAACACGGTAACGACGAGAATGCCAATGAGGATTGACCCGCGTACCTTCAGGGCATCAAGTGCGGCGATGACGAAGAAACCCAAAATAGCAAGTAATGTGCCGGTGCCGCCGAGGTGCCCAAGCCCAACAAAGGTTGCAGGGTTAGCCACGATGATGCCGGAGTTTTTCAAGGCGATGAACGCGAGGAAAAGGCCGATACCGGCTGCGATTGCGCTGCGCAGCGATTTGGGAATTCCTGCGACGAGCCAGCTTCGCACTCCCGTTACTGTGAGGAGCAGGAAGATGCAGCCCGAAATGAAGACAGCTCCCAGCGCCTGTTGCCAGGTGAAGCCCATGGCCGCCACAACCGTGAAAGCAAAGAAGGCATTGAGTCCCATGCCCGGAGCCATACCAATGGGCCAATTGGCCACCATCGCCATCACCGCGGAGCCAAGTGCGGCAGCGATGCAGGTCGCGACAAAGATCGCATTTCGATCCATGCCCGTGGAGGACAAAATCTCGGGATTAACAAAAATAATGTACGACATCGTCAGGAACGTCGTCAGTCCGGCCAACACTTCCGTACGCGCGGTCGTGTTGTGGTCGCTAAGCTTGAAAAGCTTTTCGAGCATAATTCCTCCCCTTGGCAAACGCCTAAGTCTTTCGGTTGCTGCGCGAGCGCTTCAGGCGCAGTATTGCAGACATCCGATTCTGAGTTTTCGATAATTCCATCAAGAGATGACAGGCACACACTCCTCCGCATGCCTGTCCGCTCTTCAGTGTCGCCACCGCAAAATTGATTGTGCTTCTTTCGTGACGCCGATGCTAGGCACCCATTCCGCATTCATTTGCGAAACAGCTTCAATATTATATTGATTCTAAAGATGGCAAATAAACACGGAAAAGGACTGAAGGCAGTGGCCAATATTACCGCGTGGCCACGATGAAGATACGTGGAAACGGCAAGAGCACCATGCCATCGTTCATCTGCCGGTAGGAACGAGAAATGCGCTCTTTATATTCTTCAAGAAAGAGCAAACGTTCCGCTTCGTCGAGCAAGGAAAGATAAGGCCGCAGACCTGAACCCTTGAACCATTCAATAATACCGTCCAGCCCCTGCAAAGGATGATTATAGGTAATACGCCAGACCTCGACCCGCTGGCTGAGGGGCCGCAGCAGTTGATAATAGGAGGAGGCGTCTCCCACCTGCGTGCGGGCAAAATCCGCCTTTGCCATTCTGTCCGCCCATTTCCCGTCCGATGCCACCTCACGCATGGCCACATGCGTCGGCTCATCCAGATTGTCGGGCATCTGGATCGCCAGGGAACCGCCGGAATTCAGGAAACCCATCAACCTCGAAAAAAGTTGTTCATGACCCGGCAGCCACTGCATCACGGCATTGGCGTAGAGAAGATCCGCATTCTGCTCTGGCCGCCAACTATCAATATCGGCCGTTGCGAAATGGCATTCGGGCAAGCGTTCTTTTGCCATTGCTACCATTTCCGCCGAAGAATCGATGCCCTGAACGACAGCCTGTGGAAACCGCTTCACAAGCAGCTCCGTCGAATTGCCCGGGCCGCATCCAAGATCGACGGCAAATTTCACTTCCCTAGTGGGAACGGCGGAAAGCAGGTCAATCGCCGGGCGCGTGCGCTCATCCTCGAATTTAAGATACTGTCCCGGCGACCACGCTGGCTTTGTCATATCGTCCTCTGGCTCCTTCGAACGAACGACGTTCAGCCATCATTCGTCATTGAATTCTTTTCATAATATCTGATGCAATCGTCTTAACAATGTTTTCTGGAGTGAGTAGGCCTACACTACTTTCCTTGACTTCCTTCTCAGGTGGCGGAGACCTGAAATCGGTGGCTTTGGTTTCCACCGGAAAGAACGCCGGATTCGCAGCGGCCGACGTCGCATATACAACCGGAAATGTTAATCTCCGCACGGGGCCGGGTACAACCTACACCCGAGTTGGGACGTTGCCCGCGGGTCTCCGTTTCAACGTCTTGGCCTGTCAGTCAGACTGGTGTCACGTTGGTCATCAGGGCGTACGGGTTGGCTCTCGGCCAACTACCTTGACCGGTCGGTAATTGAGCGCCCCACGATCGTCGTTCGTCCAACAGTCGTGGTCAGACCGCCATATTATGGGCACCGCCCTCATCATCCGAGACCACCATTTCGGCTGCGGCCAACCTGCAGGATCGCACCCGGATATCCTTGCAGGTAAGGCTTACTTCCGAGGGGACATTGCATGCGCAACCGTCCCCTTTTGCAGTAAATATTATCTTTCAAAAAGTGCATAAATTTCTCGACCCCATGTCGGGATTGGCCATACTGGATCGTCTTCATATAAGGAGGAACGATCCGAATGCTTTATGCCATACTCTGCTATAATCCAGAAGACGTCGTCGGCGCCTGGAGCAAGGAGGAGGACGATACCGTCATCGCACGCCTTTCTGTTGTCCAGGACAAACTCAGAGAGCAGGGACGCCTCGGCCCTGTTGCACGGCTACTCCCTACCACGGCCGCGACAACGCTCAGGAAGGGCCGTGAGGAACCCATTATTATCGATGGGCCATTTGCCGAAACCAAAGAGCAGCTTCTGGGGTTTTACGTGGTCGACTGCGCTTCGCTGGATGAGGCACTCGACACCGCGCGCGACCTCGCAAAAGCAAACCCGGGGACAGGCTCCTATGAAATCCGGCCCGTTTCCATCTTCAGGCCGGGATCGAGCTTTTCATGAGCGATACCTCCTGGATCGATGCCGCGCTCACTGCCGCCCGCCCGCAAGCGGTCGGCGCGCTGCTGCGTTATTTCCGCAATCTCGATACGGCGGAGGAGGCTTTCCAGGAAGCCTGTCTTCGCGCTCTGAAAAGCTGGCCCAAAAACGGCCCTCCGCGGGATCCGACAGCGTGGCTGATCTTTGTCGGCCGTAACAGTGCGATTGACGGGGTGCGGCGCCAGGCGAAGCAACAGCCGCTGCCGCCAGAGGAAGTTCTGTCCGACCTGGAGGACACCGAAACTGCAGTCGCCGAGGGGATCGATGGCTCGGATTATCGCGATGATATTTTACGTTTATTGTTCATTTGCTGTCATCCCGATCTTCCTGCGACGCAACAGATCCCGCTTGCACTCAGAATTGTGTCCGGCCTCTCCGTCCGGCAGATCGCGCGCGCCTTTCTCGTCAGCGAAAGCGCCATGGAACAGCGCATCACACGTGCAAAGAGCCGTATCGGCGCCGGCGATGCACAGTTTGAAACACCGGGGCCGGTGGAACGTGCCGAGCGGCTCGCCGCCGTCGCGGCAATGGTCTATCTGATCTTCAACGAAGGATATTCCGCCGGCAGAGCCGAGAGCCAGGCGCGCTTTCCCCTGTGTGAGGAAGCAATACGACTGGCGAGGCTTTTGCTGCGTATTTTTCCGACAGAGCCGGAAATCATGGGTTTGACCGCGCTTCTCTTGCTGCAGAATGCTCGCGCCGACGCGCGTTTCGGTGCGGATGGGTCGGTGATATTGCTGGAAGATCAGGACCGCGGCCTGTGGAACCGCAAGCTGATCAATGAGGGGCTCGCTTTGATCGACAAGGCGATGCGCCACCGACGTCCCGGCCCCTATCAGATTCAGTCGGCAATCGCCGCTCTGCACGCGCGGGCTCTGCGTGCCGAGGATACGGACTGGGCGGAGATCGATGTGCTCTATGCGGCTCTTGAACGACTGATGCCGTCGCCGGTGATCACGCTCAACCGTGCTGTCGCCGTTGCCAAGGTGCGCGGGCCGGCGGAGGCTTTGGCCCTGATTGAGCCGCTTGAGGACAGGCTTTCCGGCTATTTCCATTTTTTCGGCGTCAAGGGCGGTCTCTTGATGAAGGTCGGCCGTGCCAGCGAAGCTCGCGAGGCCTTTAACCGTGCCATCTCCCTTGCCAATACCGCTGCAGAAGCAGCCCACATTCGCATGCATCTCGACAGGCTTGCTCAAGACTGATTTCTTCACTCCCCCGCAATTTTGAGAAGTATGTCGGATCGCCGGTTGCCGGTTCGTCCTTGGATCAGAACCGATCAAACAAGGAGAACACCAATGAGCTACGATGCCACCCCGAATTCCGATCGCGATCTCGTCCTGACCCGCATGATCAATGCGCCACGCGAGAAAGTGTTCAAGGCATGGACCGATGCCGAACTTCTGAAACAATGGTTCGCGCCCCTGCCCTATACGACACCACATGCGGAACTTGATGTCCGTGTCGGTGGTGCAAACCTCATCGTCATGCGCGGGCCAGACGGCAATGAATTTCCCAATCGGGGCGTATACCTAGAGATCATCGAGAACGAAAAAATCGTCGTCACCGACGCCTTTACCAAGGCTTGGGAACCTTCAGAAAAGCCATTCATGACCGTGATCCTGACCTTCGAGGACGTGGGCGGCAAGACCAAGTACACAGCACTGGCACGGCATTGGTCCGTCGCCGATCGCGAAGCGCACGAGAAAATGGGCTTCCACGAAGGCTGGGGCATTTGCGCCGACCAGCTTGAGGCACTCGCCTCGAAGCTCTGACGCAAAGGAGAACGAGATGACTACCAGCGAAAAAATCGACGAGAAATCGGCAGTGGCCGCCGTGATTGAAGAGTGGTCGAAAGCGATCAGTGGCAAGGATGCGGCACGGGTGGTGTCGCATCTCACCGACAAGGTGGTGCAATTCACTCTGGCTCCGCCCTTGCAGTATAAAGGCAAGGATGCCGAAGATCTGCAAGGCTGGTTTAATACCTGGCAGGGGCCGATCGGCGGCGAGGCGCGCGACGTCGAGATCAACGTCGGCGGCGATGTTGCCTTTACAAGGGGGCTCGTCCGCATGACCGGCACCAAAACCGATGGGGAGCAAGTCGATCTCTGGTTCCGCCAGACACTCGGCCTTCTCCGGCAAGCTGGCTCCTGGAAGATCGCTCATGTCCACACGTCCGTTCCCTTTTACATGGACGGCAGCTTCAAGGGCGCATTCGATCTGAAACCATAGATCTCATCAACCATGCATGTCGATCGGCGTTTTGTGCGCCGCTATATCGTGCGGCAGGATCGTCTGCCGCTCGATCATACGATGCACACGCGGATCGGTCGGGCCCTTGTGGAGCGCACGTATCCGGTCGCCGATGGCCGCGTCCGCCTGAGTTCTGCGCTGGTTGTGACGCACATATTCGACCCAGGTCGGCGTGTGATAGCTCTCGGTCCATATTTCCGGATTTTCAAGATCGCGCATCAACGCCCAATGCCCTGCTCCGTCACGAATGCGCACGCGCCGCCGATCGGCCATGACGGCAAGAAACTCCGGGACGTCTTCTTCGGCGATGACGTAGTCGATCATGATGACGATGGGGCCGCTGCGCGGCTTCAGATCCAGCGCAAGGAGCGGCTCGCTGAAGCGGTTGAGCGGATCGAGATTGAGTGTCTTGAATTCCGGCAAGGCATAGCGAAAGCCGATGGCGGCCCCCAGGAGCATGACGACGCTCGAGGCGAGCAGGGCCTTGTCCGCACCGTACTCCCCCGCCGCAACACCCCACATCCAGCTGCCGCCGGCGATACCGGCAAAGGTTGTCGTCTGATACAGAGACAAGGCCCGCCCGACCACCCACCGCGGAGTCGAAAGTTGCACCGTTACATTGAACAGTGAAAGGGCAAGCACCCAGCAGGCCCCTGCCAGCAGTAGGGCCGCATTTGTGGGCCATGCGCTGGGGCTGATTGCCGTTGTGGCAGCGCTAACCGCAAATCCGGCAAAGGCAAGCCTTACGATGGCTTCGCTCGAGAGGAATTCGCGCAACCGCCCGCTCAGGAGCGCCCCGCCGATCGCTCCAATGCCGAACGAACCCAGCATGACGCCGTAGACCAGCGGGCCGCCGCCAACGAGGTCACGCGCAACGAGCGGCAGCAGCGCAAGCACCGCGCTTGCAGATAGGCCGAACACGAAGCCACGGAATATAACCTTGCCGATATTTGGCGACATGGCCACATAGCGCAGGCCGGCCGAAATAGCCCTTCCGAGCGTTTCTCGCGGCAAGGTGCTCGAAGCATATTCAGGCTGCCAGCGAAACAGTGCGTAGATCAACGGGATGTAACTCATCGCATTGACCGCGAAGGCCGCAGCGGCGCCTGCAATTGCGACGATGACACCGCCAATGGCCGGGCCAACGCTGCGGGTGATATTGAAACCCATGCTGTTGAGGGCAACAGCGCCCGGCAAATCCTCGCGCGGAACCATGTCACCCACCGACGCCTGCCAGGACGGATTATTCAGCGCCGTTCCGCATCCGATGAGAAAGGTAAACGCCAGCAGCAGCCAAGGCGTAATCAAGTGAAAATAAGCGAAGGCGGTGAGAAGAACCGACACGATCATCATGAACCATTGCGCCACGAGCATGACCCTGCGCCGGTTGAAATTGTCCGCGAGGGCGCCCGAGACGAGTGAGAAGATCATGATCGGCAGAGCAGTCGAGGCTTGTACCAGCGCAACCATCCCGACCGAATTCGAGATGGTGGTCATCATCCAGGCTGCCCCGACGGACTGGATCAGCGAACCGAAATTCGAGGAAAGACTTGCTATCCAGATAGTCCTGAAAGTCTCGTTTCTGAACGGGGCAAGCGGTGATGTTCGGTCTGTCACCTCATCAACTTTCCTGTTTGACAAGAATCGATTGGCAGATCCCGTTATAGGCGAGCCTGTAGTGAATGCCAGCCACTGTATCGACCCTCGTCGTTCAACTTACGTTTTCAATCTTAAGGAAGCGTGGGAATGCAACGGCGGGCCAATGATGGATGGATTTTTCGGCATATTTGCCTCCCTTGCCACGCCGGCTTTCGCCTCCGGCCATTGAATGGTGGTGGGAAGACGGGCGGTCGAGAGGCAAGAGCAGCGGTGTTCGACAAGCTCACCACTTATCTGCAAAGCTTCGTGAACCCAAAAAAATCCCTCCCGCGAGGGGAGGGAAAATAAGGAGCGGCCCCCGTCGCTCCTCAAACAGCGTCTTTTTACTGAACGACGCTCTACGCCATCTCGTCATACATGGCGTTTATCTTGTATATTGCCTCAGCGCGGTTCGTTGCCCGCAGCTTCTTCAGGATATTTCGCACGTGAACTTTCACGGTGTTCGGCGCAAGCTTGAGGGCATAGGCAATTGTCTTGTTTGCCTTTCCCAGCCGCAGGACCCGGATGACGTCCTCCTCCCGCGGCGTGAACATTTCCCCGCGCTTGGATTGATATCGCCTTGTCCCGAGGATGCGCTGAATATCGCAGAGGTTCTCCGCCGCCACGAAAACACCGCCGGCCAATGCCATCGATATCGCTTCAATACAGACCGCTATCCCCGCATTGCCGGGAAGATAGCCGCGTGCCCCTTGCTCGAGAACGTTCAAAATCTGCTGAAATCCGCATAATTCTGCCTGAACGATGACGGGGATGTTCGGAAATCTCCGAACAAGCGTCTCGATCTCGAACGCGATCGAGTTATCCATGAACCTGG
>NZ_JBBNAN010000064.1:0-11678 GCF_037994405.1 Phyllobacterium sp. | reverse complement strand
ACCATTGGGTACAAGCTCGATTCGGCTGACCAGCATGCGGAGCTTATCGGCCGCCTGTGCCCGGGTCTCCTCGTTGCCAAGCCGATCGTGAAGACCAGCGATCTCCTCATGATACTTCGTCAGGTTGGGATGAAGCAGGGGAGGAGGCTCCTCCTCGTTATCGAGAAACGCCTTAAGCTCCTTTTTGCGGCGTTCGAGTGCCACCATCTTCGCGTTGATCTTGTCAGCAGCGCCACCCTTGAGAATAAGGTCGAGAAGCGTGTCGAGTTCGCGATCGATCCGCTTTATCTCGGCGGATCTGGAATGCCGAAGCCGACGTCACGGATTCGGAACTCGTTGAAGAGGCTGGCGAGATCGGAGTACTTTGCGAACGGGGATCGAAAGAACGATCCCCACGACGTCCTGCGCGGCCTCCTGCTTCGAAACAGCGGTAGCACCGATATCGCGGGCAAGATCGCGGACGGTGTCTGGCCCCTTCGAATTGGCGAGCTTGACCTCATGGCCGCTGGCGGCAAGCTTTCGCGCCAACCTGGCGTCAATATTTCCGGCGCCAATGATTCCGATCTTCAGGGAGGTCGTTTCGCCAAAAGTATCATCTCCTGAAATGCGCTCACAACGCCTGCCTCATCGAACAGAACAGGATGTCGTCGATGTCGACATCAGACCGGCAACCCGAGCTGCTTTCGCAGGCTCTTGTCGAATGCGGATGCGGGGACGAAACGGCGCAGAAAACTGACCTGACGTGCCATTTTTCCGGCCGCATAGCGCCTCTTCGGAGCGGGATCGGTCGCAGCCGCCAAAACGGTCTTGGCTACTACTTCGCGCGCGTCGCCTTTTTCCATCGATTTCCGAACGGTTATAGTCATGCTAGCCCGCGCAGAGTTATAGATATCAAGCAACTGATCGGGGGCGGCGAGATTGGCCTCGAATGACGTACGGGTATAGGCGGGCTCCACTAACGAAACGCGAATGCCGAACGAGCGCAATTCGTGATCGAGCGATTCGGAATAACCCTCAATGGCATGTTTGGTCGATGAGTAAAGCGCGAAATAGGGAGCGGGGATGAACCCCTGTACCGAACTCAAATTAACGATTCTGCCCTTTCTTTGGCGTCGCATTGCCGGCAACACCGCGTTGGTCACGCGGAAAACGCCGAAGACGTTCACGTCGAACAGCGCCTGGGCCTGGGCCATCGAGGACTCCTCCGCGCCACCAAGCAGACCCATGCCAGCATTATTGACAAGCAGATCGATGCGCCCGGCCTCGGCCAGCACGTCGTCAACCAGTTTCGCCACGGGCGCGTCGTCGGTCACGTCGCAAGTCAGCATGGTAACGCCGTCGCTCCTCTGGGCGACGGCACGACGGCTGGTTCCGAACACGCGAAAGCCCGCGTTCTGCAGGGCCGCGGCCGTTGCTTGCCCGATGCCGGTGGATGCCCCCGTCACCAGGGCGACGCCAAGATTGGTCTTGTTCATGGAAATTACTTCTTTCTTAGTGCTGGATTGCGTTTCGAAAATGTCGGTTGGCCTGCCGGTCGTAGGTCTGGTGTTGGGAAAAACAGGAACGGTTAAAGGCAGTCTTCAATCACCGGTTCGTCCGGTGCTCGCGCCGGTCAGTTCGTTCGTCCATCTTCACCGCTTGCAATACGTCTGACTTCCCCGGCGGCTGCGTCCAGAACCCCTCGCGATAGATTCTCTTCCTCAATAAGGCGCGATAACGTGACAGCACCCACCATCAGAGACAATATCGCCATTGCCTTGCCGCTGGGATTGGAGCTCTTGGCTTCGTCCATCAGTTCATCCAGGACCTCAAAGTGAGCCCGTATTCCATCCTCAAATGGACGCCTGACCTCTTCAATTTGCCGCGCCGCGTCGGCTCCCAACGCCACCAATGGGCAGCCGTCGGCCTTTTCCCCACGATGTCCGGGTGAGAGGTAGAACTCCATGACTGCTTCGAGGGGATCGGAACTTGTCGCTGCAGCTGTCGACCATCTGCGTGTGGCGCTTTCCATCGCGCGTCTTGATGCCAGTGCAGCAAGGTGGTCCTTAGACAAGAACTGTTTATAGAACCCGCCTTGCGTAAGGCCAGCACCCTTCATCAGATCCTTCAGGCCAATTCCATCGAAGCCATGCTCTCGAAAGAGACGGCTCGCGACGTTGATTACGGTTTCCCGATTTTCCTCAGCCTGTGCGCGGCTCACTCTCATTTCGACCTCCTGTTAGATTTCATTTGACATCTATAGCGTAAATAGATTTAGATCGCAATCTAATTTGTGCAGATCGCTCGTCAAGTAGAGAATGTAAAATGAAACGCAAATACGTCCTGACTTTTGTGGGTCTCCTGGGAGTGGCGGCAGCCGCTGCCATTTTCCTGGTGTCCGAAACCACCGAACGGAAAGCCGAAGCTGCAGATCCGAGGACGGTTGCACCGCTCGTAAGGGTGGCCGAGGCGAAAAAGACTGGAACGGCGGAACGGTCGTTTACCGGAAATGTCGCTTCGCGAGTACAGAGCAATCTCGGGTTTCGGGTTCCGGGTAAGATCGTCCAGCGGATGGTCGATGTGGGTCAACAGGTGAGGCAAGGCCAGGCCCTGATGCGCATCGATGAAACCGATCTCCAACTCGCGCTTACAGCGAAGCGCAATACGGTCATCGCAGCGCGTGCTGTCCTGATCCAGGTACAAGCAGATGAGAAACGCTATGCCGCACTGGTAAAAAATGGATTGGCTGCCACCCCACAGCGATATGAACAGGCGAAAGCCGCCCTCGACACGGCCTCGGCCCAGCTTGCCGCGGCTGAAGCTGACGCCAAGGTCGCAGAAAATGCAGCCACCTATACGGTTCTTCTTGCAGATTCGGATGGAACAGTCGTCGCAACGCTTGGAGACCCCGGACAGGTCGTGACAGCGGGCCAGACGGTCGTTCAACTCGCGCAGGCTGGGCCTCGGGAAGCCGTTGTTTGGCTACCTGAGACTTTGCGGCCCGATATAGGATCCGAAGCGCAGGCAAGTGTCTACGGAGGCGACGGTCTCAGCGGAAAGGCCCGCTTGCGACAGATCTCCGATGCCGCCGATCCGCAAACCCGTACTTACGAGGCGCGCTATGTTCTCGATGGCGCCGCCGCCTCTGCCCCGCTCGGTTCGACGGTGACGATTAAAATCCTGGACGCGCACAGGCAGTCGGAGGTCGCTGTTCCGGTAGGTTCCATCCTGGACGACGGTAGCCGGACAGGTGTTTGGGTTGTCAACGGTGCCACTTCCACCGTGAAGTTCACGCCAGTCGAAATTAAACGGATCAGCGAGGAGACGGCATTTATCACCGGTATTGGCATTGGTGAGAAGGTTGTCGCTCTGGGCGCACATCTGCTGGAAAATGGTACATCCGTTAGGACCGTCTTGCAGCAAGAGGTGACAAAATAATGAGCTTCAATCTCTCAGCCCTCGCGGTTCGCGAACGCGCCGTTACCTTATTCTTTATTGTTCTGTTGGCGGCTGCAGGCGTCTACGCCTTCGTCAAGCTGGGACGCGCCGAGGATCCTTCCTTCACCATCAAGACCCTGACAGTCACTTCAGTCTGGCCAGGTGCCACTGCGCGTGAAATGCAGGATCTTGTCGCTGAGCCACTTGAGAAGCGCATCCAGGAACTCACCTGGTATGATCGTGTCGAAACGATAACGCGTCCTGGCTACGCCTTCCTCACGGTGACTTTGAAAGATAGCATGCCGCCCGCCGCCGTCGAAGAAGAGTTCTATCAGGCTCGCAAGAAGCTTAGCGACGAAGCCCGAAATCTCCCTCCAGGCGTCATTGGTCCCTTCGTCAACGATGAATATTCCGATGTGAGCTTCGGTCTTTATGCACTGAAGGCAAAGGGGATGCCGATGCGCGACCTCGTGCGACAGGCGGAGGTCATCCGTCAGGATCTCCTGCACGTTCCGGGTGTCAAGAAAATCAACATTCTGGGAGAGCGCCCCGAACAGATCTTCGTTGACTTTTCCTATGCCAAGCTCGCGACACTTGGAATATCGGCAACCGATATCGCCGCAGCTTTGCAGAGACAGAATACAGTCACGCCCGCCGGCTCCATCGACACGCGTGGGCCACAGGTCTTTATCCGTTTCGACGGAGCCTATAACAGCGTGCAGGCGATTGCCGATACGCCGATCGTAGCGGCTGGACGCACTCTAAAACTTTCCGACTTGGCGGATATTCGGCGCGGGTATGAAGATCCGGCGACCTACGTCATCCGCCATGAGGGCGAGCCCACAATCATGCTGGGTGCCGTAATGCAACAGGGCTGGAATGGTCTTGATCTCGGCAAGGCGCTTGAAGTGCGATCCGCCGCGATCGCGCAGACACTTCCGCTGGGCATGACGCTCACCAAAGTCAGCGATCAGGCCATTAACATCGACGAGGCGGTCAGCGAATTCATGCTCAAGTTCGAAATGGCGCTTGGCGTAGTACTGTTCGTGAGCCTGGTTGCCCTCGGCTGGCGCGTCGGCATCGTTGTCGCGCTTGCCGTACCGCTGACGCTCGCCGTCGTCTTCCTCATCATGCTGGAAACCGGCCGGTTCTTCGATCGTATCACACTCGGCGCGTTGATCCTTGCGCTGGGCCTCCTCGTGGACGATGCCATCATTGCCATTGAGGTGATGGTGGTGAAGATGGAGGAGGGCATGGACCGCATCAAGGCGGCCGCTTATGCGTGGAGCCATACGGCAGCGCCGATGCTGTCCGGCACCCTCGTCACAATCATTGGCCTGATGCCCGTGGGCTTTGCAAGATCGACTGCAGGTGAATATGCCGGCAACATTTTCTGGGTCGTCGGCTTCGCACTGATCGTTTCGTGGTTTGTTGCAGTGATCTTTACCCCGTACCTCGGCGTCAAGTTGCTGCCTGACATCAAGCCCGTCGAAGGTGGACATCACACCATCTATGATACGCCGAACTATCGTCGCCTGCGCTCCCTCATCGAGTTCGCGGTTCGCCATAAATTCATGGTATGCGCCGTGGTCGGCATCACGATGGCTGTCTCGGTCATGGGGATGGGAGGTGTAAAACAGCAGTTCTTCCCGACATCGGATCGGCCTGAAGTGCTGGTCGAAGTTCGCATGCCCGAAGGCACAAGCATCGAGACCACGACAGCTGCAGTGGAGAAAGTCGAGGGCTGGCTGCAAACTCAGCCGGAAGCAAAAATTGTCACCAGCTATGTAGGGCAGGGTGCGCCCCGCTTCTTCTTTGCCATGGCACCTGAATTGCCCGACCCTGCCTTCGCCAAGGTCGTTGTGCTCACCCCCGATGCGCACGCACGCGAGGCTTTGAAGCACCGCCTACGAGCCGCCGTTTCGGACGGGCTTGTTCCTGAGGCGTCCGTGCGCGTAACGCAGCTTGTCTTTGGGCCCTATACGCCATTTCCGGTCGAGTTTCGGGTCATGGGACCGGATCCGGATGAACTTTACAAAATCTCCGAGCAGGCTCTTGCTATCATGAAAAGGGTTCCAGATGTCCGACAGGCCAACCGGGATTGGGGCAACCGAACTCCGGTGCTGCAGTTTGTCCCCGACCAGGATCGGCTCAATCTGATCGGTCTCTCACCCTCTGAGGCAGCCCAGCAGATGCAGTTGCTGCTTAGCGGCGTCCCTGTCACCCAAGTGCGCGACAACATCCGCAACGTCCCCGTTGTCGCACGTAGCGCAGGTGACAACCGGCTTGATCCTTCAAGGCTGGGCGATTTCTCGCTTATGAGCAGGGATGGCCGTCAGGTCCCCCTTGATCAGATCGGCCATTCCGAGATCCGGTTTGAGGAGCCGATCCTGAAACGCCGCGACCGCACGCCAGTGATTACGGTACGCTCTGACATCAACGAGGCGTCACAACCGCCCGAGGTCTCACAGCAGGTCATGAAGGCACTACAGCCACTGATCGCATCGCTCCCCGTCGGGTACCGCATCGAAATGGGCGGCAACATCGAGGAATCCCTCAAAGCCAATGTCGCACTCGTCAAGATATTTCCGGCCATGATTGCAGCCATGTTGATCGTCATCATCCTCCAGGTTCGCAGCTTGTCAACGATGACGATGGTCATGTTGACTGCGCCACTCGGACTTGCCGGGGTGGTCCCGACGTTGCTTCTCTTCAATCAGCCTTTCGGCTTCAACGCCATTCTCGGGTTGATAGGATTGGCAGGTATCCTCATGCGCAACACGTTGATCCTGACAGAACAAATCAAGGAAAATCAAGCTGCCGGTCTCGATGACTATCACGCCGTTATTGAAGCGACGGTGCAGCGGACGCGCCCTGTCATCCTAACTGCACTGGCTGCCATTCTCGCCTTCATACCCTTAACTCATTCGGTGTTCTGGGGATCGATGGCCTATACGTTGATTGGCGGAACGGCTGCAGGCACCGTGATGATCCTGCTCTTCCTTCCAGCTCTGTACGCAGTGTGGTTCCGGATCAAGCCAACGAAAGATGACCACCACGGAGAGGCGATTGAAGAACTGGCACCACAGAGGGCAATGGCCGCGGAGTAGTGTACTTCGTGTGCAAAAAGATCCCTCCGGTTTTTAAGTGGCTTTCTCATGCCTACCGGTATGCGTAAGGGAAGCGGAGCTCCAGCAAAATCGGAGGGGTCTAGGAAATACGCGATCAATGATGGGATCATTGTGTGCTTGCGGCACCCCGCCCTCGTTCAACGTGGCGATTGTATCGTGCAAATGGCCGGTCTGGCGTGATCGAACCGGGATCAGGCATTGGGCTGCCCGTGCATTTGCCCGAAAAGTTGGTTCCTCACCACGATGGCAGGAAACGCTATTTGCGTTCGCGAAAAGTGCTCCATATGAGTTTGATGACGGTACTTTAGAGGCTAATTCGTGCGCGTCGCTGGATGCCGAGAGGTGTAAAAATCGTCCAATTGGTCCCGATAGTTGGCGAAACCTCAAAAAATTTTTCACGGGCGATTTTCCCTTTAAATTCAAAAGCGTAGCATTTTGACGTGCCGGGTGCCGGAGTTTTCTCGCCGCCAGAATAAATTTGCAAGCAATTTCAATTGGTTATATGATGTTTAGTCAGGTATGGCTGGCCATCGGCCAGAAAGACTGGGCTCCGAAATCCGGTGGTACGCCAATTCGTCTGGTGCGATTTGCCGATGGCCTGCTTTCCGAGAATGTCGAAACCCATCCCATCGAAGGGGTGTTTGTCAAGGTCTTCGGGGTCGCGAAGACGATCGCCGACTGCTTCCGATACCGGAATAAGATCGGACTGTGCGTGGCGATCCAAGGCCTTCAGGAAGCGTTGCGCCAGCGCAAGACAACCCCGGATGAGATTGCCAGACAGGCTGAATGTGGAGCGGTCGTTACGGTGATATTTCCCTACCTCGTAGCGCTGACGGCCAATAGCTAACGAGAAGCCGAGAATTATCGCGCATTTCAGATGCGTGATAATGCTTGACTGATCTCCAGACACGTGCGATTAACGCGCATCTGAAATGCGGGATAATCCTGTGTCTATCCATCTTGTGGGAGAAACGATCGATGCCAAGCAGGCGCATCAGCGTGCGCAGGCTGGAGAGCTGATCCAGCTCGTCCGCGGCGTCTATGTCGATCATGACGGCGACGCTGAGGCAAGCATCCTGGGGCATGCCGTCCGCATCGCCCACTATCTCTATCCTAACGCCTATCTCTCGTCCGCAAGCGCGGTTCTGCTCGCGCCCACGCCAGACGGACGCCTGTTCATCAGTGGTCGCCGCAACCAGCGCACGCGGCTGCGCACGCTCGAGATCGTTCAGAACCAAGCCCCGGCGCACCCCTCGACGGCGATCGCGGTGATTGGCGACGATCTGGGAGAGCTGCGCGTCGCCGCGTCTTCACCACGCCAACGCTTCCTCGAAGCCTTCCGCCTGCGAAGCGAACACGCCAGCGCCGTCACCGTCGAAATGCGCGCCCGGATGGCCGCCCGGTTGGTGGAGGAGCATGGAACGCCACGCGCGGCGGCTGACGCTGTCTGGGCACTGGCGCGCGAGAATGAATGGTATCGCGAAGGAGAAGGCGCTGAACGCTTCCTGTTGGCCCAGCCCGGCGCGGCCAAGGCCCCCGTCAACAAGGCAGCGCTCGATCTTCTGGTCGCCTGGCACGGCGAACCTCTGGGCCGCCTGACCCATGACGGTTTCGAATGGCGCTGGAAGGCTCAGAGACGGGTTGGTCCGGCGCTGGTCCGCGAGACGACGCCGGGCAAGCTGCCGGCGTTCATCGAGTCGTTGCTGCCGGAGGGATGGCTTGCCCAGGTCCTCCATGAACGCGACGAACGCGAGGCGCTGCGGCGTGGCCGACGCTATATGTCCAACATCGTCATCGTCGAGGACCGCGATGAGTTGGCCGCGCTGCCCGCCGATGTGCTCACCACCACACTCACCAGCTTCCTCGACGCGGGCCGCTTCACAGGCGTTTACGCCGGACCGGCGCGCGGCGAGATCGAGGAGACCTTCGAGCAGAACCTGGCGCGCATCTTCGCGCGCGCCGAAACGCCACGCCTGTCGGGCGTCCAGATCAAGGCGCCGATGTGCCTGACCCCGGATGGCGCTCTCGTTCCGGCCATCGACCAGCCCTTCACCCACATTCTCAAGCCTGCAGGGACAGCGGGATTCGAGATGCTGCCGATCGTGGAATGGCTATGCCTAGAGCTTGGTCGCGCGGCGGGGTTCGAGGTGCCCGCCGCGGCCCTGATCGAGATGCCCGACGCCATGGCGCCAGCGTTGGTCGTCGAGCGGTTCGATATCCGGCGCGGCCCTCAGGACGACCGTCGTCTGGCGATGGAGGACTTCTGCTCCATCTTGGACCTTCCAGCTTCGGCAAAATATGATGGCACGATCGAGCGCATGGCGCGGGGCCTGCGCCCGCTTTCGACCGATCCCGCGGCGGACCTCGACATCCTGTTCCGTCGCGCCGTCTTCGCCTGGTTGATTGCCGATGGCGATATGCATCTGAAAAACCTTGCGATGCTCAAGACGTCGGAGGCAGAAGCGAAAGCTTTCACGACGGTGCGTTTCGCCCCGCTCTACGACGCTGTCACCACGCGCGTCTTCCCAGGCCTTGGCGGTGATCGGATGGCCCTGAAGCTGAACGGCAAGGATGATCGCCTGACCCGCCACGACTTCCTCGCGCTGGCCCGAACGATCGGTCTGACGGTCGGCGACGCCGAGGCGGCCGTCGGCGAGATCACCCAGCGGCTCGCTGCGCGTGTCAAGACGCTGCATCTGCCAGCATTCGCGGCTGAATCCGAGGCGGCGAAGACTACACAAGACAAGGTGATTGCCCTCGTCGAGGATCGATGCTCGGCCTTTGCTGGCAACGCTGAATAGGCGGTTCGGCTATGGCTCAAGCCGGATTTGCACATCTCCTCGACGGGTGCAGGAAGCCTCGCCCGACCCTCAACTCATCTCGGCTTACCCAACCGCAACCGCAATCTCAATCTCGGTTTTGCTGGGCACCTGGAAACACGGGCGGTCTTGGCTGACAAGACGGCGTAGCTGCAGACGATGATCGAGGACGGTCCGCGTTCGGGGACCAACTTAAGGTAGGCCTTGAAGGACCCTGCCGCGAGGAACCAGCCCTGGCCGGCTCCTCAAGTGCTCCTTGGTCTTTTCTGAGATCGCGCGGACGTGTTCAGTGCCGCGGCGGCGCGAATAAGCGCCTTTAACGCCTCTTCATCAATTTTTTCGCCCTCATGGAAATCGATGGCGCGCCTGGTGTTGCCTTCGAGGCTGGAGTTGAAGAGGCCTGAAGGGTCCTCCAACGCGGCGCCCTTGGCGAAGGTCATCTTCACGACATTCTTGTACGTCTCACCGGTGCAGATGATTCCGGCGTGCGACCACACCGGAACCCCTCTCCACTTCCACTCCTCGACCACGTCGGGCTCGGCCTGCTTGATGAGAATTCGGACCCGAGCGAGCGTCTCGCCCCGCCAATCGCTCAGCTCCTGGATTCTCGCATCTATCAGCTGGGAGGGAGATTTTCCTCCTTCTCCTTGCTTCGGGCCGCTTTTGCTCTTCTCCATGGTGGTTGTCGCCTTCTCCTTGGTGGTTGTCGTTCGTCCGTCACATCAGAATCGCTAGTACGGGAGGGCTGAAGCTTGGCGTCCCTCACGCCCGCACTGGCCGCTCACATTCGTTCGCCGGGCAATTGGCTGGCTTGCTTCACCCAGTCGTCGAGCTGAGTTTCGTCGAGCTGGTCGTCCTCGTGGATGTCGAGGTAGCGCACGTCCTTTTGCTTGGACTCGCCGGGGGGGATAGGACGCAGTGACGCGCCGCGGAAGAAGGCCACCTTGATGTACTTCGTGAAGCAATGGAAACTGAGGAACCAGCCTTGGCCCTCGACGCCGTAGAGGGGCGTGTTCCATTTCACCGCCTTGTGCACGCCGGGGACGGTGCCCACGATGAGCGCGTCGAGGCGGCGCCCGACATCGCTTTTCCAGCCCGGCATGGCCGCGATGTAGGCCTGAACGGGGGCGTCGCCGTAGCCCTTCGCGATCTGAGGGTTGCCGCCTGAGAGGAGGGTCGGCTTCGCGGCCGCCGGCTTAGCGGCGGCCTTCGCCGAGGTCTTGGATGTCTTGCCGGCCATGGCGTTCACTACCATTCACCGGTGTGTCGCGCGCTGCGCCACTTGGCGGTATACGGCAACACGAACATGTACAGGCCGGTAAACAGCAGCAGGAAGAGCGGGAGCAGTGGCGAGTAGACCACCCAGGCGGGAGGCTCCCCCAGCCCCATGGCGACGAAGTTGGCGATGACGGTTACAGTAAAGGCAATGGACAGCCAGCGGTGGATCTGCCGAATACACTTGTTCCAATTCATTGGGACCTCCTCTGAAGACGAGCCAAAGCGGGTGGAGCGACCCGCTTAGCGGCGGCCTTATTCCATCCGCGCCAAGACCTGCTCCAGGTTTGCAAAGAACTGCTGCCACCCGACCTTGGCGCCCCCGTGGGCTTGCTTCTGATCCGGCCGGAAGCCCGACTGCTCCATGCGCAGGTGAGTGCCCGTGCTCGTTGGGGTGAGAGTAAAGGTCACCACACTCCTCAGATTGTAGACCGCATCGTCGTGCGTAAAATTCCAGGTGTAGGACAGCGTTTTGTTCGGCTCGATGGCGAGGACCTCGCAGTCCAACACGCCGCCCCAGTCTCCGCGAAGATTGAAGCGGTGGCCCTCGACCGGCTTGAAGTCGTTCTTCATGAGCCACTCCTCGATCAGGTGTGGTTGCGTGAGCGCGCGCCAGATCCTTTCCGGCGGATAAGGTACCTCCCGTGCGACAACGACGGAGCGCGTTTCGGTCGACGTTTCGTTCATTGATCCATCCTTTTGAGTAGATCTTCGAGGTGGTCGAACCGGGTTTTCCAGAACCCGGCCATCTGGCTTGTCCAGTCGATCAGCGGGGCCAAGGCGCCGAGCTGCGCGCTATAGTGCGTCTGGCGACCTTCATGGCGGTCGCGTACCAGTCCCGCCTGCTTCAGGACCCCGAGATGCTTTGAGACGGCCGGTTGCGAGACCCCGGCCCGAGCCGTCAGGGCACCGACAGTCTGCTCTCCTTCGCGGCACAGTCGTTCGAAGAGAGCCCGCCTAGTCGGATCGGCGAGCGTTCTGAAAAGCACGTCGTGGCCATTCGGCATCGGAACACATAACCCGTTGGCTATTGATC
>NZ_JBBNAN010000063.1:0-21841 GCF_037994405.1 Phyllobacterium sp. | reverse complement strand
CTATTTGGCTTCGCTGATGATCTCAACGAAGCGCGCTTGGGCATCCTCGATCGTCATGTCCTTGTTGGCGAAGAATTCGGTGTTCAGATCCTCGAGCTGACCTTGCGCATCCGAGGAGAACGCCTGCTCGATTGACGGCAAGACGTTGTTGCCGTCGGCGAGGATCTTGATGCCTTTCTGCATGCAGGCATTGGCCGCTTCCATGTCGATATCGCCGCGAATCGGCAGCGAACCCTTGGCAAGATTGAAGGCGACCTGGGTTTCCTTGGAAACGAGCATGCTGGCGAGCTTCAGCTGCGCGCGGGTTATCTCAGGATTGGCGTTCTTGGGGAAGTAGAAGGCGTCGCCGCCCGTATCAAGGATCGGGTGGACGCCGAGACCCGGCAAGCAGTCATAGTCGGTGCCGGCAACCTTGCCGGCCACGCCGAACTCACCTTGCGCCCAGTCGCCCATGATCTGGCCGCCGGCCTTGCCGGTCAGCACCAGCGAAGTGGCTTCATTCCATTGCCGTCCGACATAGCCCGGATCGGCGAGATCGCGTGCATTGGCGAATTCCTGCCAGATCGCTTTCATTTCCGGACTGGCGGCGGCTTCCTTATCCTTGTCCACCATGATTTTCATGTAGAGGTCCTTGCCGCCGAGCGTTGCCAGCATCACGCGGAAGATGCCGTCGACCTGCCATGCGTCGCCTGTGGCCAGCGGAATAATGCCTTTTTCCTTCAGCTTGGGCGCATCGGCAACGAATTCTTTCCAGTTGGTCGGAACCGCCGCCCCGGCTTCCTTGAAGGCATTGGGGTTGATCCACATCCATTGCCAGGAGTGAATGTTCACAGGGACGCAATAGATCTTGCCCTCATACTTGCAGGCATCGAGCAGCTTCGAGGGACGAATGAAATCCGCCCAGCCCTCTTTTGTGGCGAGCTCGGTCAAGTCGGTCATCAGCCCGGCTTTGACGAGATCTTCGGCGTCGCGACCGGTATTGAGCTGGGTTGCACCCATGGGATTGCCGCCGAGGATACGGCTGACAATGATCGGGCGGGCCGTGGTGCCACTGCCGGCAATAGCGCCGTCGACCCATTTGTCGCCGCCCAGTTTGTCATAGGATTCGGCGAGGACTTTCGCGGCGGCGGCTTCGCCACCGGAGGTCCACCAATGGGTCACTTCGAGATCCGCTGCTCCGGCATGGCCGGCCGTAACGAGCAATGTTGTGGTGGCCAAAGCAGCTAAAACTGAATGGTAACGCATCGTATCCTCCCAAATCTGAAACGTTACAGGTACGCTATTGCAAAGTTTCGCTCGATGCAATTGCCACATGAGACTTTTGTACAATTTTCTAGCAGTGAGTATTCTAATATCGAAAAAAAGACAGGAAATTCAGATGATTAATCAACATTCGATAAATTATTTCATTGATAGCGGGCTATGATATCGGCTAGGATGATATTGCTGGCAGGCGACAGTTGCATCGTATTGACAGTGAAGGATCCGTATTTGCTCGGAAGTTTTGAAACGATACAGAAACGTGCAACACTATCGAAGGATGGCTTGAGTCAGTTGATAATGAAAGCGAAGGAAGGCAACCAAAGGCCGCCAAGAGACGTAGCTGAACTCGCGGAGGGCGAGCGGCCGACGCTGAAGACGATCGCGTTCATGGCCGGTCTTGGCGTAACAACAGTTTCTCGTGCGCTGAAGGATGCACCGGAGATCGGTCAGGCGACTAAGAACCGGGTTCAATTGATCGCCAAGCAAATCGGCTACCGGCCTAATCGCGCCGGCGTGCGTCTGCGCACCGGCAAGACCAATGTCATAAGTCTCGTCCTTAACGCGCAATCCTCGATCATGGGACTGACGTCCAACATGGTCTATGGCATTTCAGAAATCCTGTCGCAGACCCCCTATCATCTAACGGTCACGCCCTATTCGCTGGAAAACGATCCGATGCAACCGATCCGCTACATCGTCGAAACCGGCTCGGCGGACGGGATCATCATGTCACGCACCGAACCCGATGACGCACGCGTCCGCTATCTCACCGAACATGGAATTCCCTTCGCAACGCATGGCCGCACTGAGATGGGCATCGAGCACCCGTTTCACGATTTCGACAACGAGGCCTTCGCCTACCTTTCCGTAAAGAGCTTGCTGGCAAAGGGACGGCGCAAGATCGCCATGCTTGCCGGGCCGACACCGGCGGTCACCTACCACAGGCACCTCGATCGCGGTTTTTCGCGCGCCATTGAGGAGGGCGCGGCCTCTGCCGTTGCCTTTTCCGGCATCGATGTCGATACTTCGCTTGGCCGCATTCGTGACCGGATGGAGGAGATCATGTCTGGATCGAACCGTCCGGATGGCATCGTGTGTTGCAGCGGCGGCGCGGCGATCGCTCTGGTTGCCGGCATCGAAGCAGCAGGGTTGAAGATCGGCGAAGATGTCGATCTTGTCTCGAAGCAATCGACGGATGTGCTGCAATGGTTTCGCCCGCAGATCATCGTGTTCAATGAAGATGTCCGCCATGCCGGGCGCGAGCTGGCGCGGGCCGTGCTGCGCCGGATAGCCGGTGTTGATGCACGGGAATTGCAGAGCCTAAGTTACCCCGACGAACACGAGCTGCGCTGACGGAGAGTCAGGTCTCTTCGAGACAAAGTTCGAATGTGATGCAAACCGGATTGTCTCCGCGCAGGAGAGAGCCGCTGGTGATATTACCCATAGTGTCGACCATGGCAATTTCCAGATGCGTATCGGTAGAGTCAGCCGATACGAATCCATTCGTTACGAAAACCTCGGTGGCGATATCGTCAACAGTTCGACCATCGGCATAACGCGCGCCTATGAGGCTGCCGACACCACCGTGCAAGATCGCCCCGGCATAGCCATGCTTGCGGCAAATCGCTTCAAGGGTTTGCGTGATGTCCTCGTTGGGACCAACGCGGGCGATTACGGTGCGAGGGCCGCGGTATCCGGCGGTCGTTTGAGCTGGCACCGGATGAAATAGTGTGAACGCCGTTTCCTCATCTGGCTCTGACACCATCCGCACTCCTTCCACGCCCCACGCCGTGGCATGTATGGGTTGGCTGATGATTGTCTCATGCGGAAGAATATGGCCGGCGCAACGCCTGCCTGCAGGCTCGGTCCATATCGCATGGCAATGAATGAAAGGTCCTCCGTTGCGCTCGCCGAAGGTGACGTTCCCTTCCTGGAGCAGCATTTCACCAGCTGGCGAAAAAGTCTCGCTGTACCAGGCCGCATGATAGCCATCCGTGGAATGCGCTGGCATCAGGTAATGGAGCGGCGCGAAGGCACCACCTTCAAGGACAAGTGCGGCTGCCCTGATATTGGCGGTGCCGAGCTGACTGGCAACAGCCTCATTAAGGCTCAAGCCAGGTTGCAGCATAAATTGAAACTTGCGTCCGATGCCCTCAAAGCTATCGAAACGCTCTGCAGCGGCGGGGCCAGGCTGCTGCAAGCGTCGGTCAGGCACGGGCAGCCGCCGTAAAACTCCGTTCGTTTCGGATCGGAAACGAGGCTGTGTTGATATCGGCACTGACAATATGGTCCATATTATAGAATGCGATCCTTCACTCCAGTCAAAAAACCTTAAACGAACATTGCATACTTGCAATCGATTTCGCAGCATAGTTTTATAACATGATAGGATGATCCATAATGTGGATCGAATTAGAGCGCGGAACATGGAGCAGAAAGTTTCAACAACGGGTCTTAGCGGCTCCCAGAGCGTCGACAGGGCACTTGGCCTCCTTAGTCTCGTCAGCTATTTCTGCGATCAGGGTGGCGCTCTGAGCGACATCGTCGAGCAAAGCGGCCTCAACAAACCGACAACGCGGAGGCTGTTGCTTGCGCTCATTCGTTCCGGCTTGCTGGAGCAGGATCCTCTGACCCGGCGTTATTATCTCGGTCAGGAAGCCTATGTATTGGGGACACTCGCGGCACGGCGCTATGGCCTTTTACAAATATCGCGCGAAAGCCTCAATTTCCTATCGGCGAAGACGCAGGATACCAGTTTTCTGTCAATACAGCGCGATAATCATGCGGTTTGTCTTCACCGGGAAGAGGGCACTTATCCTATTCGTACCCATGCCCTGCAGGCAGGCTATCGTCATCCCTTAGGCGTTGGGGCTGGATCATTGGCAATTCTTGCCGCAATGCCTGATGATGATATTGAAGCCATCCTTGCAGCCAATGAGATGGAACTTTCGGCTGAATTTCCGGACCTTTCCCCGCCCCAGATCCGTGCCGATATTGCGACCGCGCGAGAGAACGGCTTTGCTCTCAATCCTGGACGTATTCTTGCCAACTCCTGGGGTATTGGCCTCGCTATCCGCTATCCGGACGGAAGGCCAGCCGGCGCGCTGAGTATTGCGGCGATCGATAGCCGTATGCAGCCCATCCGCCAGGCGGAATTGGCGTCCCTGATGCGAACAGAGGCAAGGAAAATCGAGGCGCGATTGGCACATCTTCAACCACTGAACGATCGATCACCCCGTCCTGCTCCTGCAGCCAAGAGGTGAAGCCATGACACACAAGTACCGGTTGGTCATAGAGCCCATGTCGAAGCGGGTGATGAATCTTGCCGGTTTTCTCGCGCAGTCGGCACGCCGCTTTCCGGATGAAGTTGCCTTGGTCTGGGGCGAGAAGTCATGGACCTGGGCAAAGATGGAACGCAGGGTCAGCGCTATGGCTGCAGCTTTGCAAATGGAATTTGGGGTCGTCATGGGTGACCGGATTCTCGTCCAATCGCAAAACTGCAACCAGATGTTCGAATCGATGTTTGCCTGCTTCAAATTGGGCGCGGTCTGGGTTCCGACCAATTTCCGCCAGACGCCTGATGAAGTTGCCTATCTTGCCAAGGCAAGTGGCGCGAAGGGCATGATTTGCAGTCATCTGTTCCCGGACCATGTGGCCGCCTGCCGCGCGGCCAGTCCGGAACTGAAATTCGTCGTCGCCATCGGCACTGCTGAATTCGGCGAAGATTATGACACTATAGTCGGTCGTTTCGATGGCGAAACGGTTTCGATGGCTGGTGTTGAGCATGATGATCCGTGCTGGTTCTTTTTCACGTCCGGAACGACCGGGCGACCGAAGGCAGCCGTGCTCACTCACGGCCAGATGGGATTCGTAATCACCAACCATCTGTGCGATCTGATGCCGGCAACGACGCATCACGATGCTTCGCTTGTGGTTGCGCCCTTGTCGCACGGCGCGGGTATTCACCAACTTGCGCAAGTGGCTCGTGGTGCGAAAACCATCCTATTGCCCACAGAGAAGTTCGATGCTGCCGAGGCTTGGCGTCTTGCTGAGAAGTGGCGGGTAAGCAACATGTTCACCGTGCCGACAATCCTCAAGATGCTGACCGAACATCCTGCTGTCCACGCGCGGGACCATTCTTCGCTGCGGTATGTTATCTATGCCGGCGCGCCCATGTATCGAACAGATCAGGTACATGCGCTGAAAACCCTCGGCCCGGTCATCGTGCAATATTTCGGCCTGGGAGAGGTAACCGGAAATATCACGGTGTTGCCGCCTGCCGAGCATCACATCGAGGATGACGCCGATGCACGCCAAGGCACCTGCGGCTACGCGCGCACGGGTATGCAGATCTCGATCCAGGACGATGCCGGCAATGAGGTAGCGCCGGGAATGACTGGTGAGATTTGCGTCATCGGCCTGGCGGTTTTCGCCGGTTATTACAATAATCCCGAGGCCAATGCCAAAGCCTTCCGCCATGGCTGGTTCCGCACCGGTGATCTTGGTCATATGGATGCCAATGGGTTTCTCTTCATAACCGGGCGGGCATCGGATATGTATATTTCCGGTGGTTCGAACGTCTACCCGCTCGAAATTGAAGAGAAGATACTAACACACCCGGATATCAGTGAAGCAGCAGTGCTCGGGATTCCGGACCCTGTGTGGGGCGAGGTAGGGCTTGCGGTCTGTGTGGCTCGCCCTGGCCGCACGCCGGACGCCGAGGAGATCATGGCTTGGCTCGGCGGTAAGCTGACGCGCTACAAATTGCCGAAGCGCCTTATCTTCTGGCCGGAGATGCCGAAATCCGCCTACGGCAAAACTGCGAAGAAATTGATCCGCGAGGAACTGATCAGGCGCAATGAGCTGGAACCCTGACTTGACGATCAGACACGCATCGACTTGCTGCGTACATCAAGCCAGACCGCGAGAAGAATAACAATATCTTTGAGACCCGTACCCAATTCGAAGTCAGTTTCAGTTGCCCGCAAAAAACCGAAATGCTGTCTTCTAGTTCGTGTTCGCTGATGGGACGACCCACATGCATGCTCGATTTTCCGGAAAGGTGTAGCAACTGATGCGTCTGCTGCTTGTCGAAGATGATGTGATTCTTGGATCATCTTTGAAAAAGGCATTGGAAAAGCACGCCTATGGGGTTGATTGGATGCAAGACGGAGAATCCGCCCTTGCTGCGCTTGAAGATCTGAGTTTTGGGGTCGTAATTCTCGATGTGAATTTGCCAAAGCTCAATGGGATAGAAGTGCTCAAATCGGCGCGCCGCAATAAGAACATGGTGCCAATCCTTTTATTGACTGCACGTGACACGCCTCTTCAGAAGGTGGAAGGGCTCGATAGCGGCGCTGATGATTATCTCATCAAGCCCTTTGATCTGGACGAACTACTGGCGCGGCTCAGAGCTCTGGTTAGAAGACGCGATGGGCGAACCGATATCGTTCTAAAATGCGGAAATATCGAGATTGACCCCGCAGCCATGGTCGTCCGGGATTCCAGTGGTCAAATTGCCATGACCGCCAAGGAGTTTCAATTGCTCAAGCTTCTTATGGAACGTGCTGGCAAATATGTCACCAAGAACGATATTGAATATGCGCTCTACAGTGCGGAAAGCGCGGTGGAAAGTAACACGACTGAGGTGATCATCTACAATTTGCGCAAGAAGCTCGGCAGCGATTTTATAAAGTCGATTCGGGGCGTCGGTTACATGGTCGAGCAATGAGCAAGTCCACCCTGACGCGAAAGCTTTTTTTCAGAATTACACCGACGATACTCATCACAATAGCGATTATTGGCGCATTCGCTTTCCGTAGCGCCACCCGCGAAATCAACAATATCTATGACGCGCAACTGATCAACGACGCTAATGTGCTGTGGACGTTGTTGCAAAGGGAGGTCGAGAAGCCAGGGATTCATCCCTCAAAGCAGATCAATGATATTGACCTTGCAATGGGCAATCAGCTGGCGATGAACGAAGATGCGGATGATTATGCCGAAGCGCATATGTTCCGGGCCTGGAAAGATGGAAAAATCCGTGTCTTCTCTAGTACTGCATTCCCCGAAACAGTTTCGGTGCAGAAGGCCGGCTTCACGAACATCACTTATCAAAGCGAACCCTGGCGGGTTTACGCACTGCCTATTCCGCAGACTGAGATTGTTGTGGAGGTGGGTGAAAAGCTTGCTCTGCGCGATACGCTTGTCTCGAATATCCTGTTCAACCTGTTCTTTCCCCTGCTGATTCTGATGCCGATCATCGCTTTGCTCATTTGGTTCGGCATCAACAGTGGCCTCAGCGCCATCCATGGATTGGTGCGTCAGATCCGCACCCGTTCGCCAGACGATCTCTCGGTCATCCCGATTGATACTCTGCCCCGCGACCTTTCTCCGCTTGGCAGATCAATCAATCAACTTCTAGATAAGCTCGATCGTTCCCTGACAGCGGAAAGACGTTTCGCCGATCACGCGGCTCATCAATTGCGCACACCCCAGGCCGGGCTGAAACTCCTCCTTCAAATGCTCAGTAGTGCCGAAAGTGAAAAGGAGAGGAAGGGCATAATATCCGATCTCGTTACGAGCAACGACAGGGCGATGCATTTGATTGAGCAGTTATTGCGGGCTGCGCGCGTCAGCCACCAGCCAATGCAATTGACAGGGGTCTCCCTCTACAACACCGCCGCGTCAGTTATCGCAGAGCTCGGAAATATTATCACTCAAAAGCAGCTCGACGTGTCTCTTGAAGGAAATGAACAGGCAGAGGTTAACGCAGACGAGCCACTGCTTCGCCTTATGATCAGCAACCTAATCGACAACGCGGTCAAGTATACGCCGTATGGTGGTAGCATTCAGGTTGTGATTGCACCCAAGAATGACAGTTGGTTGTTGTCCATCACCGATAGTGGCCCCGGAATCGCGGCCCAACATCGCGAGATTGTATTTCAACGCTTCTATCGGGCCGATACGCCTGAGGCTGACGGAGCAGGTCTCGGGTTGGCCATCGTTTCGGATATCGTGGAGCGGTTCTCGGCCGACATTGCGCTCAATGTTCCTGACACGGGCAAGGGATTGCGGGTCGACGTGCTCTTGCCCAAGGCATAGGCCTCGCGTCCCCTCGATTTCAGTTTCGCTTCATCCTGGCATAATTTTGCGCTCAGCCACCGCTGTTAGAACCCTCGCACGTTCATACGAGGAGTTTTTGCATGCACGTGTATTGTGATTTCGACGGTACCATTTCAATCGAAGATGCAACCGACTTCATTCTCGCACGGTTGGCTGATCCCGAATGGGAAGTCGTTGAACGGCAATGGCAGGATGGCCTGATTGGCTCGGGTGATTGCATGAGACGTCAAATTGCTTTGCTTCGGGCAAAGCAGCAAGAGCTTGACGAAGTTCTGGAAGACGTCGTCATCGACCCGACCTTTCCTTCCTTTGTTGAATTTTGTGCGAATGAGGGCTTGCCACTCACTATTGTTAGTGACGGCGTGGACTATTTCATAAACCGCATTCTTGCACGGCATCAGCTCGATCATCTTCCGGTTATTGCCAACAAGCTGATTGTCGGTGACTTCGGTGGCCACGCCTCTTATAGGCTATCCTCGCCATACAGCGATCCAGAATGCGTAACAGCCGCGGGTGTATGCAAATGCCGCTCGCTCACCTTGCATGACACATGCGTTTACATCGGTGACGGCCGCTCTGATTTCTGTGTTTCTGACAAGCCGGAATTGGTCTTCGCCAAGGGAAAGTTGGCTGACTACTGCTTTGGTCAGGACATTCCTTTCGTGGCTTACCAAACTTTCAATGATCTCACTTGGAGCCTGAAGAGCTTTATCCCGGCTCTTCAAGGGCACCCGGCGGACATTCTCCGCTACGCGACCGCGTAGATCAACAAACGAGAAGATTTTCATGACAACCAATCTTGCCATCATCCCATCCGAGCCAATTTCGCTGCTGAATTCAGAGAGCGAGTTGCGGCTGCTTGAAGAAAGCTATTGCTCGCACGGCGACACAGTACACTATGCGCAGCAGCCGAGCTTTTTCGAAACATGCGAAGGATCTTACCTCTACAATAGTGAGGGGACGCCGTTTCTGGATTTGCAGATGTGGTATTCGGCCGTCAATTTCGGTTATCGAAATCCGCGCCTTAACGCAGCCGCTCATCGCCAGCTCGATACTCTCCCACAAGTGGCTTCGCAATACCTCCACCGCGAGAAGGTAGAGCTAGCAACTCTCATTGCTCAGGACGCCGAACGAAAGTTCAACAAAAAGGGAAGGGTCCATTTCAACGTCGGCGGGTCACAGGCCATTGAGGACTCGTTGAAACTTGTACGCAATTATACGGGTGGAAAGAGTCTGATGTTCGCATTTGAAGGCGGGTATCATGGACGGACGCTCGGAGCCTCGGCGATCACATCGAGCTATCGCTACCGTCGCCGTTACGGTCACTTCGGCGAACGCGCGCAGTTTGTCGAATTCCCCTATCACTTTCGCGGCCCCAAAGGCATGAGCAAGGAGGAATACGGTTATCATTGTGTGCAAAAATTCGCTCGGCTTTTCGAGAGCGAATACAACGGCGTATGGGATCCGAAGGCGGGCAAGGCTGAGTTTGCTGCCTTTTATGTTGAACCGATCCAGGGAACCGGTGGTTATGTCATACCGCCGATGAGCTTCTTCAGCGAACTGAAGAAAGTGCTCGATCAGCACGGCATTCTGATGGTCGTAGATGAAATTCAGATGGGGGTGTATCGGACCGGCAAGATGTGGTCGATTGAACACTTCGGCGTAAGTCCTGATGTGCTCGTGTTTGGCAAGGCCATCACCAATGGTCTCAATCCGCTTTCCGGCATCTGGGCCAAAGAAGAAATGATCCATCCTGGAATTTTCCCTCCCGGTTCTACCCATTCGACCTTTGCCAACAATCCAATGGGTACTGCTGTGGCACTCGAGACCATGAAAATGCTCGAAGAAGAAGACTTTGGTGCTTCGATTCTGGAGAAGGGCGCGTACTTTCTCGATGGTTTGAAGCAGTTGCAGAGACGTTACCCGATCATCGGTGATGTCGATGGCCTCGGCCTCGCATTGCGTGTCGAGATATGCAAGGAGGATGGCTATACCCCTGATAAGGCCACGATGGATTGGCTTTGCGATGAAGGTATGAAGGGGGATATGCGGGTCGGCACCAGAATGTACGGCCTGGTACTCGACGTGGGCGGTTACCACAAGAATGTCATCACTCTTGCTCCAAACCTTCTGATCACGAAGGACGAAATTGATCTTGCTCTGACCTTGCTGGATCAGCTCTTCACCCGTGCGGCGCAAAGATAGTCCGATGCAACTCCTCCTGCTTCACCTCGATGATGCGCTGGAGTTGCAGCCCTCCTTCATTCGCTCCTGTTTGAACGCGGGAGCTCGCGAGATCCAGGCCGACAATGACGGCAGGGCGATACGGCTATGGGGCAAACGGGATGAGCTTGAGGCATTTGGCACGAAACTATCCCGGAAGATGCTGCGAGGCAGGAAGGATGCGCATCTTTGTTTCATGGGTTCCGGGGATTTCCACCACGTCACAGCACTGCTTCTCGATGTGGCTCTGCAAAAAGATGAGAAGGCGGCCACAGTAATACACTTCGATAATCACCCTGACTGGGTTCACTTCAGTGGTGGCGTGCATTGTGGCTCTTGGATCAACAGCGCTTTGCAGAATTCCAGAGTAAACAAGGTCATTACCGTTGGGGTCTGCAGCAGCGATCTACGAAGGCCGGAATGGAAAGGTGCGAACCTCTCGCTGCTTAGCAATGGGACCCTCGAACTATATCCTTACGACCATCCACCAAGCAGAGTGAAGAAAGAGTACGGCTTCGGTTCAAGTTACAGGCAGGATTCAGGATCCCTGTGGTGGACCACCATAGCGGCCATGGGTGAGCAGAACTTTATCGATTACCTGTTGTCGCGCATCGAAACAGACGCCGTCTATCTAACGATCGACAAGGATGTCATGGTTCGTGAGGATGCAATTACGAACTGGGATCAAGGCAGCATGCGTCTGCCCTATCTCCTGTCCTTGATCACCGAGATTAGCAAACATCACCGGATAATAGGTGCAGACGTTACGGGAGATTACTCAATTCCTGCCTATTCGGGCCGGCTGTGGACCGTGGTAGCGAAGCACGCTGAGATACTGATCGATCAGCCGCGCAGACCCGCTGACCCACACCACACAACCAATATCAACAGTGCGGCCAATCATGCCCTGCTGGAAGTCCTCGCACAGGCAATCACATGACGACCGGCGTGCTCACCCTCCCGATGCTCTCGCTTATTGGTTTCTGCATACTGGCGGAAATGGTTCGCGAGGTCTGTTTTAAACAGGCCGCGAGTGGCTCAACGCTTGGGATGGCGCTCACCAAACCGATGACGTGGTTAGGCATTATTTTCTGGGCAGTTGAGCTCATCGCGTGGATGGTTGTGCTGGAATACGTGCCGCTTTCGATTGCCTTTCCCATGATGGCGTCAAGCTATGTCGTCATTGTGCTGGCCGGAGCCTGTCTCTTCAAGGAGACCATCACCTATCGCCATGCCGCCGGCGTGCTTCTCATCACAGCTGGTGTCACTTGCGTCGGAGTAACGGGATTATGAAACTCTTCGCTCACACAAAATGGGATGCAGCTCCCACCCTTGCAGCAATCGCTCATCTGTCTTTCAACATCTACCTGATTGTCGGCTTCTCAAGCCGGCCACTCTGGCTGTCCGTATTGCTGGGATGCGTGTACGCTGTTTCCATTTCCTGGAATATCAACAGCATCTCACACAATTTCATTCACACGCCATATTTCGGTGCACGACAGTTGAACTACGCCTTCAGCCTTCTGGAATCCATTACGATTGGTTTCTCACAGACCTATTACCATTGGATACATATGCGCCATCATTCGGGCAACAGCGACAGGCCGAACGAGAAGGGCGAAACAATCGATTGGCTGTCGATCTATAGATATGGCCGGAACGGCCAACCTGAAAACGTCTTTAGCTATACCTTCCTGAGCTTCTTCCGCGATAGCCTCGGAGATATCCATAAAGCCATCGCGCGCACTCGCCCTTTCGATGCAAAATGGGGCCGCTTCGAGCTCTACGCTTTTTTCGCACTGGTTGGCCTTGCCCTCGTTTTCGATTGGCGCGCGGTCCTGTTCTTCGCGCCGTTCTATTATCTCGGAAATTGCCTGTCGTCGCTCAACGGTTACTACGAGCACCTGAATGGCGATCCCGAAGAACCAATCGCGTGGGGTGTCAGCAGTCATAATCGTTTCTATAACTGGCTGTGGTTTGGCAACGGCTATCACGCTGAACACCACTATCGTCCGCGCACCCATTGGACAAAGCTTCGCTCTTTCCATGAACAGATAGCAAGTCAGCAAGACGAGGCAGGAGTGCACGTCATTAGCACCTGTCACGCGCTCGGTTTCATGGCGAAGGAAAACAGGGATCTGGAGACCTTGAATGCAGATCGCTGACCCTTTTGGGTTTTTCATGGAAGGCACGAACGGCAGGGGGGTTCTGCTGGTGCATGGGTTGACAGGTGCACCGGCGGAGATGAGGCTTGTCGCGCGGCAACTCCATCGCAAGGGCTATAGCGTCTATGCACCGCTTCTTGCTGGTCACGGAAATGATGCACAGACGCTGCGCAAGACCTCCTGGCAAGATTGGCTTGTAAGCGTTCAACATGCAGCTGACCGCTTGGCCGGTTGCACGAGCGAAGTATTTGCAGCAGGAATCTGCGTTGGGGGAAAACTTGCCATGTTCGCGGCGCATCAGCGGCCGGGAATGATCAAGGCCGTGGCGATCTACTCACCTTGTTTCCGATACGATGGTTGGAACGTTCCCTTCTATTATCCTCTGTTGTCCCCTCATATTGGCTGGCTCGCTCGAGTCCCTTTTTTGGATCGCCTGAACTTCAGCGAAACTTCTGCCCTAGGTATCAAGGATGAGCGGATGCGCCGGATGATGGAGACTATAAGCGGGGAGGGAATTATCGCGAAGTTTCCCGGCAAAGGTCTGGTTGAGATGTACCGTTTGGGAAGGGCGCTCAAACGCGAACTGCCAAAGATGCGAACGCCCACGCTCATTCTTCATGCCAAAGAGGACGATCTGAGCAGCCCATCCCATGCCAGTTACATTAGCAGCCACATTGGTGCGCCAAATGAACTGCGCTGGATCGACGACAGTTATCACATGATCCACCTGGATCGCCAGCACCGGTACGTCGCTGATTTTACGGCTGATTTTTTCGAGGCAAACAATGCTTCAAACCGTTTCTAAGATAGCGCCCAGTGGAACGCCGTTATCCGGCCAAGTCCATCCTGCGCAGACGCGCATTCTCACGTCGATCCGGGATGTCGGCAAGCAAGCCTGGGATACCTGCTTCAAGGGCGAGGTCGAAGCCTACGATTATCTTCTCGCAGTTGAAGAGGCTGGCATTGAAGGATTCACCTGGTGTTATGTCACCATCGTTGAGAACGGGCTGACGATCGCGGCAATGCCGGCGTTTGTTACAGACTACCGACTTGAGACGACGCTGGAGGAGGGGCGATTGCGTCGTCTCATTCAGCTTGCAAGGCGATATTTCCCAAGCCTCTTGATATTGAAACTCGCATGCCTCGGTTCTCCTTGTACCGAGACGGGCATGCCTGGCTTTCATCCTAGCGTTCCGCCGGAGCGCAAGTCCGACTTAATGACGCAGATTCTTACCGGGATCGAGCGTTATGCAGACAGTCTGGGTTGTTCGTTGCGGGGCGCGAAAGATGTTCCGCAGAATTGCGCGCTAGCGTTCGAACGCGTGTTTGAAGCGCAGGGTTTTGCGGCACTCCCCGGTCTTCCCACAGCTTGGCTCGATGTCGACTTTGCTTCAACGGAGAGCTACCTGGAACGATTGTCCGCGGCAACACGCAAAGACATGCGCCGGAAGATGAAAGCCATTGATCGTATCCGGATTGAAACGCGAACTGATTTCGCTGAGCTCTTGCCGCGTGTCATGGCTCTTTACAATGATACGCGAAACCGCAGCGAATGGCAGTTCGAAGCGCTTACCGCGGAGTACTTTGCGGGTATTCTCAAGCATATGCCTGAAAAATCTTTCTGCACCCTCTACTATGCTGGAGAAAAGCTGTTGGCAGCTAACCTCCTGGTGCATGACGACTATACGCTGATCGACAAGTTCTTTTGTATGGATGGCGAGGAAGGGCGCAACTATAATCTTTATTTTCTTAGCTGGTTCACCAACCTGCGCTATTGTCTGACCCATCGCCTGGGTCGTTATCAGAGCGGGCAAGCCTATTATGAAAACAAGCTTCGTCTTGGCAGCCGCCTGACCGCCAACACAATGTATTTCAAGCATCGAAACAGGGGCATTCAGTGGCTGCTGCGGATGATGTCGCCCCTATTCGCGGTCGATGAAACTGAAGGAAAATCGCCGTGACGAAGCGTTTCCTATGGCCTGGAATTCCCTTGCTCAATACGCTTTTTCAGATCTTCATCAAACTGGCGGCGGAGCACGCACAGGGCTTCGGATCCATCAATGAGTGGCTTGCGCGGGTGATGACTGCACCATGGATGCTTGCTGCGATAGCCACCGAGATCATGTGCTTCATCCTCTGGATGCAGGTGCTATCCGAACTCGATCTGAGCAAGGCGTTCCCGCTATCCGCAATCAGTTATGTTTTGGTGCTAGCCTCAAGTTGGCTTCTGTTCGGCGAAGAGATCAGCGCACTTCGATTGCTTGGAAGTGCGCTGATACTTGGCGGCGTCTGGTTGATCGGGACGGCGTCACTGCAAAAAGTGAAGCAAGAAGGCAAATCTCGTCAAATTGATCTGGTAACGCGTTCCCATAATGCGAGCTCGCCCTTAACGTGACCCGACACCTCCACATTTCCGGCGCAGGCGGTACCTCTAACGGTAGTTCCGACCGGCTGAAATTCGGCGACAGGGCATTGCAGGCTGCGTTGGGCCGCATCGTAACCAAGGGCTGCCTCAATGTCACAACTGCCAGAGGTGCACGGTTGTCCTTTGGGGATGAAACAGGCGCATTGGTTGCGGTCCGATTCACCGACAACCGTGCGCAATGGGCCTTCCTGGTTGACGCCGATATGAGGCTTGGTGAGCTCTATATGGATGGCCGTTTTATCGTCGAACGCGGAACCATTTATGATTTTATCGCGCTGATATTGCGTGAAGCGCAAAACCACACGCACCCTTTGGCCGCGCGCATGATCGACTCGGTGCGTGCCAGATTCCGAAAATGGCGGTTGCCAAATCTTAAAGGTCGATCGAAGCGCAATGTTGCCCACCACTATGATCTTGATGGGCGACTGTACCAGCTTTTCCTTGACGGTGACCGCCAATATTCATGCGCCTATTTCGAGCATCCACACCAATCGCTGGAGGACGCTCAACTGTCAAAGAAGCGTCATTTGGCTGCCAAACTCCTTCTTGAGCCCCATCACCGCGTCCTCGACATTGGATGTGGGTGGGGAGGACTCGCGCGGCATCTTGCTGCACGCGTGACCCAGGGCGAGGTGTTGGGCACCACTTTGTCAGAAGAACAGCTGACTTATGCCAGAGGACTCCACAAGCATGATGAAATCGGGCGTGTCGTATTCGAATTGCAGGATTATCGCGGTCTGAGCGGATGTTTCGACCGAATTGTGTCTGTCGGCATGTTCGAACATGTCGGTGCAGCGTCGTATGGCACTTTCTTCAAGACCTGCGCGAAATTGCTCGATGATAGTGGAGTGATGGTCCTGCACACTATTGGTTGTTCAGCCACGCCCGGCTTCACGACGCCTTGGCTGGACAAGTATATTTTTCCTGGCGGCTATATCCCCTCGCTATCAGAGATCATTCCCCAGATCGAGAAGGCTGGCCTAATTGTCACGGATGTGGAAATCTTGAGATTGCACTATGCGTGGACGCTGAAAATCTGGCGTGATCGTTTCATGGCCAGGCGGCAAGAGGCAGCAACGCTTTATGACGAGCGTTTTTGCAGAATGTGGGAATTCTATCTCGCGGCCGCCGAAGCCGCATTCCGCTACGAAGACCTAGTCGTTTTCCAAATTCAGATTGCAAAGCGCAATGATAGTGTTCCCGTCACACGGAACTATATTCGTGATGATGAGCAGCAAGCCGGAAGAGACATAGCAGCGCTGTTTGGCGGCCGGGCCGCATTCAAACCCAATATGGAGTAATCGGTCCCCCGACTGACCCACTCGGTTAAGAACCGTTCTTTTGTCCGGTTGCAACGTTCATTACGATTTTGCTCAGGATCGTTCCGTCCGTTGCGGCTGCCTTAACCTTGGCCTCGAATTCCAGTCGAATTTGATCAAGCGCTTTTGACGGAAGCCGGGCCAGTTTGTGCCATGCCGGATGTGCGATGGATTTGTTCCATACGGCCAGTGCATCGCCGAGGTCCATTTCATGCTCTTGCATGAGTTCTTCGCTGATCTCCATCACCTCGAATCCTGACCGTTCGAGAAGGTTTCGGCATTTCTCTTCTGTATTGGCCAATGTTGCATAGGGCAGGGCAATACCGTGACCGATGGCAATTTCGGCAATTGCGGTGTTTATGCCGAATGGCTCGCCCGGCGCGTCGAAACTCACGATACCGCCGGGTTTCAGCCACCTGCGCCACGTCTTGAGTGCTTTCGTCGGATTTGAGAGGAGAACAAAGGCCGAGGAACACAGGATCCTGTCGAAAGCGGAATCTCCGAGTTCGATCGTCTCGGCGTCCCCCTGAATAAACTCTATATTTGTCAGACCCTCCAAGCCAGCTTTGAAATGTGCCTGTGTGAGCATTTCCGAAGAGATATCTATGGCAACGACCGACCCTTCACCACCGATCAGTTTGGCTGCCTGCAATGTCAGCCGCCCGGTTCCTGTTCCGATATCCAGCACCGAGAGCCCACGTTCCAGCCTGGCATGCTTGATAATAACGAATGCGAGCTTCGGATGGATCGCGTCCTGATCGTATGTTTCGCTCCGGCGATCAAAATAATCGGCTGTCAGACCTTTGATATCGGGATGGTTTTCTGTCTCTTCACGCATAGCAGAAAACCGGCGCTGCTCCAGACACAAGGATCATAAACACATTGGCTCGTCTTCCACGGCGGTTGCTGGGATCAATCGATTTCAGGCGAATGCACAACGCATCTGACAAGAGTCTGGTCACCTTTCCCCGCCACAGTACAGCTGACATTCGATAGACGGGCTTTGTAGTTAAACTCCGCTAAGAAGAGTCTGTTCCGGAATGTGTTGGCAAGATCCTCTGTTGGCCTGACCATGCAGTCGATTATTGCACTACTTCCGCTTGCATCACATCCAGTTTCAAGGCTAGGAAGGACAAGATTATGCTCCTTTTAGGTGCCAACTTGCTTATCGCCACCCGGCTCACTGCTGCGTCGTATATATTGTCGTTCATCGCGCTCGTCGCTGTTCTTGAACTCGGCCTGCTTTCGGCGCTGCTTTCAGGTCTGCTTGTCTATAATCTCGTGCATCTTGCGGCTCCAGTCCTCGGCAAGCTTGGGGTTTCCAGCAATTTGGCCAAGACAGTCGCGTTGGCTTTGCTGGCACTGATTTTCATACTCTTCATTGCCGCTGCGGTCGTCAGCGGTTTAGCTCTGCTGACAGATGGATCGGAGGGCATCGCATCCCTCTTTAAAAAGATGGCGGAAATCATCGACACGGCGCAGGTTCACCTGCCGAGCTGGGCACGGGACTATTTTCCGTCAAACCTTGAAGAGCTGGAGTCGCTTGCGGCGAAGTGGCTGCGGGAGCACGCAGGTCAACTCCAGCTTGTTGGCAGGGATATCGGCGTCCTGCTGGTTCGTATTATCGTTGGCATGGTGATCGGCGGGATGATCGCATTGAGTTCAGTTTCGCCAACGCGTGAACCTGGGCCTCTTGCGACGATCCTCACCGAGCGCGTCGAGCGCGTTAGCGATGCGTTTCGGAATATTGTTTTCTCGCAGCTCAGAATATCGGCGCTGAACACGCTTTTCACCGCGATTTATCTTATTGTCATTCTGCCATTTTTTGGCGTTGACCTTCCGCTTGTGAAAACTCTGATCGCGGTGACGTTTATTGCTGGTCTGCTTCCGGTCATTGGCAATCTGATATCCAATACGATCATAGTGGTCGTTGCGTTGAGCGTTTCCCTTGTTGCGGCATTGGGTTCACTGGTCTTTCTCGTCGTCATTCATAAACTTGAGTATTTCATGAATGCGAAAATTATTGGTTCCAGGATCAAATCGAGCTCCTGGGAACTTTTGCTTGCCATGGTGGTCCTGGAGGCGTGGTACGGCATATCCGGTCTTATCGCCGCGCCGATCTATTACGCATACCTGAAAGATGAGCTTAAACAACGTGGGCTGATTTAAACGTCCCCTAGGACAAAATATTGCTGCTGACCTACTACTCACACGTGTTGGGCCAAATTCTGGCACAAAGCCGTTGAGGGATAAGGCGCGGTCGTTAAGAAACTTATGCCGATCAGGACATGGTCTCTTGCTTGATGTCAGGTTAGTCTCGCCAACAGTGGACCCCGATCAAATCGCCATCAGCTAAATGTGGTCCGATATTTTGAGCAATGCAGCAGTTTGCTAGGAAGCAATGGAACGAGATTGGATGGGGCGTACTGGCGTCGGTCGTTTTGCATCTGTCATTTGCTTGTTTGCTGCTTGTCCAACTGTCTGCCGGGCTGCCGCGACCACCAGAAGAGCAGAGTATCAAGGTTGACCTTGTTTCACCGTCACCACCCAAGCCCGTGGAAAAGGCGCAAAGCCAACCTGAGCAGCATCCTACGCAAGCATTCGAGTCTGCCGCAGCGCAATCAGAGCAGAAAGTGACTGAACCGCAACTGCCAGCAGCAGGTCACGAAGGGTTACAAGAGCCTTCGCCGCCGCCCGAAAGTTCCCGGCCGGCGCACCCGAATGCAGAAACGATCCCGCGCGAAGCGCCATATCAGATAACGCAGGTGCCGTCGAACCCAGCGCTCCCGGAGGTTGGTACCACTGCCCGACTTGATGAAACGAAGCCGCAGCAGACTGCGAAACCTGCGGAGGCAAGACCAAAACAACGATCGCGTGAACTTGATCGTGCGCGAGATATTTTCTCGCCAAAGTCGATATTTGATCCGAGGGTGATGCAAGCCATTGGCAACCTGCCGCGGACAGGGCGAATTCGTCAGCTTTGCAATATTGAAGCTCTGGAGCAGATTCGCAGGCAAAGACCGGGCTCTTTTCCGGACATCCTTGTTCCCCCTGTCCCTTCAGGCGGGATCGTTACGAATGACACCATGAACGCAAAGGGGGCAGCCTTCCGCAGCAGATCGAATTGGTACAACGTAGATTTCAAATGCCAAGTCGACGCCGACGCAACCAAAGTCGTTTCATTCCGCTTTGCTGTTGGAGGCGCCGTTCCGAGAAACGAATGGGGCGCGCGCCGGCTGCCGTTGGATTAGCCAATTTCGAGTGGCGAACGACCGAACGCGCGCCTCTTCATTCCGTGGTCTCATAATCCAGTTTCGGATACCAGTTTGTCCCACGGCCCTCGGGGGTGGTATCGAGGATTGTCCAAATCGGCATGAGGTCCGGTGCTCCCCGCGGATCTTGACCGGGGTCCGAGGTGGATGGACCCATCTCGCCGCTCCAGAAATGGCGGATAGTGCCGTCACGGCGGGTGAAAACGTTAAAGGCCGGGACGTCGGCGTCATCGGCGCTAACGTAGTCCCGCGTGAAGCTTCCGCTCGTGTCTGAATAGAGCTTGAGATTCTTCCAACCACGCTCATGCTTGAAGGCAATGAGCCGCTCGATCGGTGACCGCGCAATTACCACCAAGCCAATGCGCTGTTCAACGTCACGGGCCTCCCCGTCCCAGGCGCTCAGCAGTGAGGTGCACATGGGGCACGGTCGCTTGCGCTCAGGACCAAACATGTAGCTGTAGGCCGCAAGTGTCTGTTTGTTGCCGAACATCTCAGCGAAAGCGACGGGCCCATCCTCGCTCTCAAATCTGTACTCCTTGGTCACTTCGCCGCCTGGCGGTAGCGCCCTCCGCAACGCGGCAACTCGCTCGATATGACGTCTCAGCTCAATCTCTTCAGCAAGCAGCGCATCACGCGCCTCCCGATATTCGTTACTCTCATTTGGAAAGCGAACCCCGTTGCGCTTTACCAGTTCTGCCGCAGGCGTAAGTGGGTTAATGCTATTCATTGCCTTCCTCCATTTGTTGAGCTGCATACGCTTTGGCATCTCACGCCGAAGTTTGAGGGTATTTAAGTTGATATCAACATATTTCTCATTTGGCAAACGTCATGGCGGACGGATGGTTCCATTGCGATTACTCTTGGTGGGTGGTATGCCCGCTAGGGGCAACGTAACGTTCACTGGCGACCTCGAGAACAGCAGGACCGTCGATACGAACCGCCAGTGAGATACGCCTAAACCAGCCCGACCTGATCCTGGCTTTTATTTTCGCGCCTTTTTGTGCTTCAAGGGGATTATGGCTCCGGCGAGGGCGCCACGCACCTGAGCCGAAGCCGACAAACCGTGCACTTTTGTTGTCGCGTATAATCAGAGCGAATTAAAAAACGTGCTCAGGCGATCCATGGCCTGCTCTAGCCGCTCATAACTTGCGCAGCTTGCGCCGGCGCTCAAGGGCTATGTCGTTGGCGGTGACGCAATAATAGCCGTTGAGGTCCGGCATCTGCGGATCCTCGAGGGCATTGCGCTTGAGCTCACGGAAAATCATCGAGCGGTGGCGTCCGAGTCTGGCGGCCATGAGTTCGATACTGATGCCGGCCACCCGCCAGCGGGCGATCTTGCGGTGTTCATTCAAATCGATCTGGGAGTAGCTGCGTTTCATGAGCCATTCCTTGCGAGCGATAAGCCATTGTTATCTCTCGCAAGTCGCAGCTCATCCTTGAACCCACGCTCGCTAAGCTTTTCAAGAGGGAAGCTGGCTGATCTCCCATTCTCCGAAGAGTTTTGGCAGTGAATGTTCCGTGCGCTTGAATTCGCAGGGGCAGGATCTCGATCGATAGCAAACTCCAAAGCGGCAGCTGATTGGTAATTGAGAGAGCAGGAAACGACAAGACCCGATGACAATCGTCAAGTATTGTCCAGACCAAATGAGGGGAGACTTACGGTGCCGGACATGTCGCGTGACCCGCCAAGCAAGAAATCAGATTCGACTGATGAGTCGTTGCCGCCGGTGAGCATCGTGCCGATCGAACCAAGTGCGGATGCGGTCAAAATGGCCGGCGGCTCATCCGCAGGACACGCGCCGGCGATGACAGGCCCTGCTCAACAGCCAGCAAATCGTCCATTGTCGAGTAACGAGGCCCCGCGACCCGCCGACCTGTCCGCGATACGACCGGCTGCGGCTAGCGACCAACTCGCTTCGGATTTCGGCGGCAGGCAGGCGGATGTCAGCGGAGAGGCACGCCTTGAAGGTCTCAAAGCTCCGGACCGAAGCGCTCAAGCGAAACAAGCTGAATTGCCGCAACCGGATCTTCGCGCGCCGACACCAGTCC
>NZ_JBBNAN010000062.1:0-4400 GCF_037994405.1 Phyllobacterium sp. | reverse complement strand
CGCTCGCAGTGGTCGCAACGGTCGCGCCGAGATGCTTTGCCAGCTGGATGGCGAATGTCCCCACGCCGCCGGAGCCGGCCTGAATGAAGACCTTCTGTCCTTTCTTCAGGTTTGCCCTTTCGATGAGCGCCTGCCAGGCAGTCAGACCGACCAGAGGGATCGAGGCTGCCTCTTCCATGCTGAGGCTCTCAGGCTTCAGGGCCACGTCGGCTTCATTCACGGCAATGAATTCGGCGAATGTCCCGATCCGGCCATCGCGCGGCCGCGCATAGACATCGTCGCCGGCTTTGAATTTGCGGACTTTCGATCCCACGCGGATAACCCTCCCGGCCACGTCGTGGCCCAGGATGAAGGGTCGGCGATAGGGCAGGATGAGCTTGAACTCTCCGGTTCTGATCTTGGAATCGAGCAGGTTCACCCCTGCGGCATGGACCTCGACCAGGACATCGTTGTCCCCCAGTTCCGGCTCTGGCATCTCGGCCAACCGCAGAATGCCCTTCTTATTATATTTATCGACGACGAATGCCTTCATGGCAGTGACTTTCTGAAAGTGTTTGTTGATGTTCCGGGACGAAAAACCGCCCCGGAGAAAGAGGCGTCAGGCCTCGAGGAAGGACAGGGCTTTGGGGACGAAATCGGCGTGGTTCTGGAACACGCCGCCATGCCCGGCATCCGGATAGATAACCAGTTGCGCCCCAGGGATACGCCGGGCGAGATCGTGGGTGTTGCCGCTTGGCACCATCCTGTCGTGATCGCCGTTCGCAACCAGCGCAGGAATGCGGATGGCGCTCAGGTCTTGCGGCGCCTGCAGTCCGTAAGCCTTGATCGCCTTGTGCTGGGCGCCGAACGCGCTCAGCGATACCGGCTTGTCGCGGTCGGCCTGGCGCTCCGTCAGCCGCTGCAGGAATGCTTTGGCGGCACGGCGCCCATTCGCCGTCCTCGTGAAGAAGAGATAGTATTTCGGATCCCGAAGAGTCAGCGCACCCTTGATCATGTCGACGATCGTCAGCGGCGTCACCTTGTCGATGCCTTCGCCACCGGCCGGCCCGGTGCCGGCCAGGATGAGCTTGCGCACAAGCTTGGGCTCGGTCAGCACAATCTCCTGCGCCACGAAGCCGCCGAGTGAAAAGCCGAAGAGATCGACTTCCTCGAACCCCAGTGCCCGGATAAAGGCGACCGCGTCCCGCGCCATCTCGGAAACGGTTGTCGGCGTCTTGCCGCCCGAAGCGCCGATGCCGCGATTGTCGAAGGCAATCACACGCCGCGTTGCGGCGAGGCCATCGACGATGCGCGGATCGAAGTTGTCCAGCTGAGCCGCGAGATGGTTGAGCAGGATCACCGGCACGCCAATCCTAGGCCCGAGCTCCCGATAAACAAATGCCGTGCCGCCGACATCGACAGAGCGTGTCGGTGCATCCTGGTACAGTGCCTGCGAACGGGGCGGCTGGAATGCATTTGTCATTCCTGGCGCCTGCGTTTTGTCGGGCTCCGCGAGTCGTATTGCGGTTGTCCGTGTCATGTGCATGAACTCCTCTGTTTCGCCGCCCGTCAGACCGGCAAGCGGAACTGCTTTCGCAAGCTCTTGTCGAACATCTCTGCAGGGGCGAAGCGGCGCAGCAGGCTGACCTGGCGGGCTGCCTTACCAGCGGTATAGCGCCGCCGCGGACGGGCGTCGGTCGCCGCCTTGACGATTACCTCCGCCACCACTTCTGGCCGATCGGCTACAGGCATCACATCGCGAAGGAGCGCGGCGACCCCGGCCCGAGCCCGATCGTATTCCTTCAACACGGAATCCGGCTCAATCCCATTCTGGTCGAAGACGGTGCGAACGAATGCAGGCTCGATGACTGAGACGCGAATATTGAAGGCACGAACCTCGTGATCGAGCGATTCCGAATAGCCCTCGAGCGCGTGCTTGACCGCCGAATAGTGTGCCGAATACGGCGCAGGTACGAGACCCAACACCGAACCGATGTTGATGATGCGCCCTTCGCCGCGCCGCCGCATTGACGGCAGCACGGCATTGGTCATGCGGATGACGCCGAACAGATTGACGTCGAACAGGGCCTGCACCTGAGCGATCGAGAATTCCTCGGCGCCTCCAAGCAGCCCGACACCAGCATTGTTGACCAAGAGGTCGATCCGGCCGGTCTGCGAGAGCACCGTCGAAACGAGTGCAGTAACAGCCTCACCGTCGGTCACGTCGCAAACCAGCATGGTCACCCCCTCCGGGCCGTTGCCGGCCTTGCGGCTCGTTCCGAAGACAGTGAAGCCCGCCCGCGCCAGGGCCGCGGCGCTGGCGCGGCCGATGCCCGAGGAGGCGCCGGTCACGATTGCGGTTTTTCCAGAATTCCCATTCATTTTTGATGCTCCAGGTCCAAGAGGTCTAGCTTTTTTCCACGAATTGAATTATGATTGTAATATCAGATTATGAACATAATGCAATAGCAGGACAGGAATGAAAGACCATGCGCTACGAAAAGGGCCGAAAGGACGCGTCACGCAGCCGGATCATGGAGGTCGCCGCAGAACGTTTTCGATGTGACGGCATCGCGGCGTCGGGGCTTGCAACCATCATGAGCGACGCCGGGTTGACCAACGGGGCCTTCTATCCGCACTTTCAGTCCAAGGCGGAGCTTGTCCGCGAAAGCATGGCGGCGGCTCTCGAGACTCAATCGCATCAATTGCAGGAAGCGCTGGCCTCCGATGGCCCGGAGATGGCCATAGAGGCGTATCTATCGGCTGAGCACCGGGACAATCCGGGAAAGGGCTGCGCCTCTGCCGCGTTGTTGCCGGAAATTGCGCGTCAGCCGTCCGAGACGAGGAACCTCTATGCCGAGCGTCTTCAAACCCTGGTGCGCCAGATAGCTGAAGCTCTTCCGAAGACCGAGGATTCGGAAGCCGTTGCGCTGGGCGTCTTTTCGACCCTCATCGGCGCGCTTCAATTGGCCCGCGCCGTGGAAGGAACGGAATTGTCGGACCGCATCCTCTCGGCGGGGAAATCTGCGGCACGGACGCTAATCCAGCCGCGACCGGACGAAGTGGCGTCCTGACGTGTAGGGAGCGGACTGCCTGCCAGGGATAGATGCTCGCACCGGCGTGAAGGCCCGCTATTGAATATCCGAGGCCGAAGCTGCAAGGCGCCTTCAATGGCGCCGTTCGAGCTGCGTCGACCGCCTTCCAAAAGCAGACATAGTTATGCCGCCGAAGTGCAGCCGACTATTTCGGCGCACGCGTTCGAACACCGCCCCGTCCGTCACGGAAAACCCACCTACACCTTCCGTCTCTATAGGGGCGTTGCGGGACAGGCTGTGCAAAAACCTGATCAGGAGATGGCGCCGCCACGGCCGCTGTCTGGTTAGCCGACCTTCTGAGATTCGCTTGGGGTGGAAACGGGACGTCGAAGCCCTCGCCGCTTCGGATTATGACTTATCCCGCGTGGACTCTCCTGGACAGGGCCCGCTCAAGCAGCACCTCTGACAGTGGACAGTTAATCCGTTACTGCTCCTTCTTGAACAAATCCTGGAAGATAAGCTGGCCCCAAGTGCGGCCGCGTGCGTGCACCAGCGCGCCACCCTCGTTGAGCTTTCCGAGCTTGACGGGTGCGAACCCGAGCTGTTTGGCCAAGGCCGCCACGGGAGCGATCGCGTCCTCGTCGTCGCTCGACAGAAAGACGACCCGGTGGCCGCCCTCGACGACCGGATCGGTAGCCAGGGTAGCTGCAATCAAGTGATTGAAACCTTTCACGAACCTGGCACCGGTGAACGCCTTTGCGACGAAGGCGGAGGACGGGAGGCCGTCCAGCTCTTCAGGGACAGGAAACGCGTTCATCGCGTCGATAACCGTCTTGCCTTTCCAGCTCGGCAGGACCTTCGCAACCTCGCGATGCTCCCCGAACGGGACCGCCAGGATGATTGTGTCGGCCTCGAGTGCTTCCCGCAGCGACTTGGCGACGACAGTCGGTCCAATCGCCCGAGCCTGCGGCGCCAACGCCTCGGGCGGCCGGCGGCTCGCGACGGCCACCTTGATGTTTTTACGGGCGAAGGCGTGGGCGAGAGCCTGGCCTACGGCACCGAATCCTACAATCGCATAGCTCATAATACTTCTCCAATCCGTGTTGATATTGATTCCCGGGCCCTCAACGGCCCTGGGTTATACCTTTCGCTGCGTGGCGACCTTTGCGAGATCTTCGGACCGCCACGCCAAGCGATGCGCGTCATCGATTTGAATTCCTGAATTGACGCGTAGTCGTCCTGCCGTGAACGACTTTCGCGCGGCCGGACGGTCAGCCGCTTCCCGCGATCCACAATTTCAGATGGCCGAGAAGCCGCCGTCGACAGACAGCTCGACTCCATTCACGAAGCTCGAATCGTCTGAAGCGAGAAACAGCGCGGCCGCCG
>NZ_JBBNAN010000061.1:0-4325 GCF_037994405.1 Phyllobacterium sp. | reverse complement strand
GGTTCATGCTGTCTGTCACCGGTCCGCAAGTCAACCGTGAGTTGTAATGCTGGCTAGGGGCGCATGATGCAGTTCTGAGGGGGCTCCTTGTCCTTGCACAATTTCGCATCAATCAATTTATTGGGCCCGCCGGAGCCTGTGATTATTCTGTAGTATTCCAGTCGCTCTTGTGAGAGCTCAATTAGTTTCACAGATGAAAAGATCGTGGGTATAAGTTCGGGGCGGATTCCCATTTCCTTAAAATAATCGGCAACGTAAGGCTTCGCTTTGGTCGCGATTTCCATAGACTCTTCATCGCTTGTCTCTACGGGTGTTAGCCCGCTCGCGAAATCATTCGACAGATATTTTCCACTACCCAGATGGACACCAAACGGACTTGCAGGGTGCACGTATCGGTTTATACCCCCCATGAAAACGTAAGTGCACGCTGAATCGCACCTCGCGCCGCCTGCTGATACTCTCCCGGTATAGGCTTCATCGCGGCGATAAAGCGGTTCACACCCGTTGGTACTGGGTCGACACCCGATATAGTGCGTGTGCCCAACTGCGACGTCCAGGCCCCTTTTGCGTATCATTCTTCCTATTCTCAACGCTGCGCGTGTATCTCCGCCCGGTGATTCTATTATGATTGGCAGTTTTCGATTGCCTAGCTTTTCGAATACCACTTTGAGCTTATTATCCGTATCTACTTCGATTTTGCCGAAGGCTGATATCCATTCGGTACACGTCGGCTCACATAGAGCTTTTCCCTCGCGCACTACGGCAAAGGTCATTTCGGTTTCGTAAACGTCAATTTCTGGCGCCTCCTCGGCAAAGGCACTAGAGCCAATTCTCAACAGAATAACCATCGTCAATAGCCATGACAGGCAAATTGACAGCATGCGTTCACTTATACGTCCGATCATGAATGTCCCCCAACACTTCGCCAAAACTAATAATTGGTGGGCTCAAATCCGCAAGAGTGAAAGTGGTCAGGCCGCTGAAAGTTGTGCGGCATCAAACTCCGCAGGCGTCATGCGACCGAAGAGCTCAATCAGCGCTATGACGCGGCCCGACTTCGTTATCTCGTCGACGATTCCGCTAAATGTCGCGAACGGATTGCCGGCATCGGTTACAATCACGTCTTTGCCAATCGTGAAGTGCCGAGCGGTATTCTCACGCGCAGTTGCGGCTTCTTCCTTGCGATGAATGCGCGCGGCGCGGGTGTCATCGAACTGCATATCGACTTCGGCGAGATAGATTGCTTCGACAATCGCGGCATGTGCGGGCCCTTCTCCCGCGGATCGAAAGTCCAGGGTTGACCCCAAAGCTGACACGAGGAAAAGCGACTGCGATGCCACACCCACGATTGCGACGCGTCACCGTAGTTGTAGTGGTAGACTCTACCGATAGCATCAACGCGTGCTGGTGACGGGGTTGCGATATCCCCGCACACCAGCGCGCGGAAGCCCCCTAGATCTGCGGCGGCCCGACCTTCACCGTCAGCTTATCGATCGTTCCGGTGAAGCGAAACGGCACCTGGTAGTCGTTGTCGTCCACCGGGCTGCGGGTGTCGACACCCACGTCGAACGACTCGTCGATCGTCACCAGGAACGGGATGGTGTGCGGGATTGACTGCTCGGCCACCATCGCGCCATCGACGCTCAGCACACCCTTGCCGCCCTTCCCGTAGCCCGGTCCCTCGTACGTGAAGTCGAAGACGATGTTGTGCTTGCCGGGCGTCAGCGCCGCCTCGCTTGCCCACCGGAAGCGCTCCAGCCCCAGCAAGTTGTAGGTGAAGACTGGCTTGCCCTTGAGCAGATAGAGGCCGTAGCCACCGAAGCGGCCGCCCAGCGTGGCGAGCATGCCTTCTCCGCCGCCCTGCGGGACCTCGACGTTGGCGGTGATCGTATAGGAGCGGGTCAGCGGGCTGGGCGCTGAGGCGGGCGGCAAGCCTGAGAGTTCGCCCGAATAGACGAACTCAGTTCGGCCGGCGGTGGCACTTGGCCGCGGCGCCAGCAGACGCGCGGCCACGGAGTTGTCCAGCGGCAGCACCTGGTACTTCGCGGCCTCCACGAGGAAGAGCTGCTGCATGTCGCGCAGTTTGTCCGGCTCCTTGGCGGCGAGATCATTGAACTGTGAGTAGTCCTCTGTGAGGTTGTAGAGCTCCCAGTTGTAACCGTCGATCACATCGGGCAGCTTGCCGAGCCCCATCAGCCAGGGTCCCGCCGGCGGCGTGGTGGAGGCGATCCAGCCGTCGTGGTAGATCGCGCGATCGCCGAACATCTCGAAATACTGAGTCGTGCGCGCGGAGGGCACGTCCTTGGCCCCCTTCGACCAGGTATAGGCCATGCTGACACCTTCGATCGGCTTTTGGGCGATGCCGTTCACCGTTTGCGGCGCTTCGATGCCGGTGGCCTCCAGAATCGTCGGCACGATGTCGATTATGTGGTGGAACTGGCTGCGGACGCCGCCCTTGTCAGTGATGTGGCCGGGCCAGGACATCGCCATGCCCTGCCGGGTGCCGCCGAAGTGCGAGGCGATCTGCTTGGTCCACTTGAACGGTGTGTCGAAGGCCCAAGACCAGGCGACCGACATATGCGGCTCGGTCGTCGCGTCGCCCCAGGCGTCGTAGTATTTCAGCTGGTCTGCTACCGGCATGTTGATGGCTTGGATCGCCGCCAAATCGAAGGCAGTGCCGATGGTCGAACCCTCGGCGCTGGTGCCGTTGTCGCCCTCGATGTAGATGATGAGGGTGTTGTCGAGCTTGCCCTGATTGCGGACCTCGTCGATCACCCGGCCGATCTCATAGTCGGCATAAGCGACATAGGCGGCGTATACCTCCGCCTGACGGGCGAACATCTTCTTGTCGTCCGCCGATAGCGTATCCCATTTGGGAAGGTCATCTGGCCACGGCGTCAGCTGGGTATTCTCCGGAATCACCCCGAGCCGTTTCTGGTTGGCGAAGATCTCGTCGCGCATGGCGTTCCAGCCCATGTCGAACTTGCCCTTGAACTTGTCGATCCATTCCTTCGTGGGATGGTGCGGGGCGTGGGTTGCGCCGGGAACATAGTACATGAAGAATGGCTTCTCCGGCGTCGAGGCATTGACTTTGCGCAGATAGTCGATGGCGTCGTCGGCCATGCCGGTGACCAGGTTGTAGCCGGGCTGGTCCATCCACGGAAAGATCTGATCGTGGTTACGGAACAACCAAGGCGTCCATTGGTTGGACTCGCCACCTTGGAAGCCGTAGAAATAGTCGAAGCCCATACCAGAGGGCCACTGGTCGAACGGCCCCGAGGCGGAGAGCGCGTAGGTCGGGGTATTGTGGTTCTTGCCGAACCAAGAGGTGGCGTAGCCGTGATCCTTGAGGATCGAACCTATCGTGCCGTTGTTCGGACCGATGATCGCATCATACCCCGGATAGCCAGTGGACTGCTCGGCGATCACCCCGAAGCCCGCCGAATGGTGGTTCCGCCCGGTGATCAGCGCGGCGCGAGTGGGCGAGCATAGCGCGGTGGAGTGAAACTGCGTGAAGCGTAGCCCATCCGCCGCGACCTGATCGAGCGTCGGTGTCGGGATGACGCCGCCAAAGGTGCCCGAGACGCCGTAGCCCGCGTCGTCGGTCATGATCAGCAGCACGTTCGGTGCGCCCTTTGGTGGTACCACGGCAGGCGGCCACCAAGGGGTTGAGTCCTTGGCGTCCAGATTGATAGTCCCGCCGAATACCGGAGGCGCAGCCGGCAGCGACTGGCCGTCGATCGTCGACGTGGCGCTGGGTGAACCAGGCGCCCCGGTGACTTGCTGGGCGGCAGCGGGAAAGACCGAAAAACAACTGGCGGCGAGCACCGCAAGGTAGGCGCGTGTTTTCATCGTTCAATGCTCCCTGTTGGGTGATAGCCAATGACGGGTAAGCGAGCGACACCTTCCCGCTCTCAAATGTTTGATCATGCTCCGATGAGGTTCCGTAGCAATGCGGCCGACGTATGCATTAACTTAACAATGGGATTGCAGAAGAGTTTCAGATTACTAGCCGCCAGTGAAGTACGTTACTGTAACAAACAGAACCCTGTTACGAGCGGATATGAGCGGAGCGGCTTGAAGGAGCTCCCCAGCAAGCGTCGCCGCCGGTCGGATGAGTTCAAGGCGCAGGCTATGGCAGACGCCCCAGAGCGCTTGAAGGGCAAAGAACGTCCATCCCCATACCAATCCGCGGCAATGGCCGAAAACATCAGCATCGAGTGCCGAAGCGCGGGGAAGCACGACAGTGGCCTTGCGGCCGCGGCAGCGGACTTAGTGCAGCTCCCAGTGGACGTCATCGTCACGAGTTCGCAGCCGGCGGCGCA
>NZ_JBBNAN010000060.1:0-1884 GCF_037994405.1 Phyllobacterium sp. | reverse complement strand
GCTGGCGCCGGAACACATCGACATCGATATCCGGCGAAGCGAGGACGACATTCTTGATCTTTGGCGAGATGCCCTTGTCTCGCATGGCAATGCCACGCAGTGCCTCCACTGCAAGCCAGCTTCCCATCGAATGGGCAAGAACCGTGACTTCGGTTACATCAGGACTTTTCGCCGCCTGACGAAGCAGCTCTTCGAGTGCAAAACGGGAAAAGTTCGTGCTCTCCTTGTCATAGACATAATCGAACACGCTGGCTCGCGACGGCCAGGTGAACAGGACGGGCGCTGCATCCGTGCGGGCGTCATGCGCAATCTGCGCAAACCGATAAACTGCGTCCGAATACGAATTGTTGAAGCCGTGTACGAAAACGAGGACGCGCTTCTTTGGTCCTTGGTTGTGCTTTAGCCAATCGAGGACCTGACTTTCGGAGCCGAGCTTTTCCGTTTTGAGCGTCACAAAGTCCCTCGCGGGATCACCTGGGAGTCGGGCGGGCCATTGGATCTCTCCGATTTTCCGCTTCTTGTCGGGTGGTACCGAGACGACGATATTTGTCAGCGAAATTGCTTTTCCGCGCTCGCCGGAGAAGAGTTCGCCCGGATCGGTTACGGGTTCCCGTGTCGTCGCGACGAGCATGTCCACCCTGCTTGCATCCGGCGCAGTCTCTGCGACCGGCGCAAGCACCTTTCCAGGATGCGTTGCACAAGCCGAGAGCATGAGAGACAGCGCGATTGCGATATATTTCACAGGTCTCGACGGTTTGCTCACCTTAATGGGCTCTCGCTCGCGATCGGACTGTCTGCTAGCACCTCCGAACGGCCGGCGGGCGAACTCGTTGCCGGCGCCTTGATCCGAAACCAGGCTATGTAGAGCGCTGGCAGGAACAGAAGGGTCAGAACCGTTCCGACGATAATTCCGCCCATCATCGCGTAGGCCATGGGTCCCCAAAAGATTTCGCGGGCGATCGGAATAAGCGCAAGACTGGCAGCTGCAGCCGTCAGCATGATCGGGCGCATTCGGTGTTCCGTCGCTTCGAGGACAGCGCTCCAGGGATCTTTGCCCTCTCGTCGCAAATCCTCGATCTGAACAACCAGAATGACGGAATTTCGGATAAGGATACCTATCAGCGCGAGAACGCCGAGGAGCGCAACGAAACCGAGTGGTGCGCCGCTTGGCAACAGTGCCGCAACGACGCCGATTATCGCCAGCGGCGCAACAGCGAAGACGAGGAACAGCCGCTGGAAGCTTTGCAGCTGGAGCATCAACAGCGTGACCATGGCGAACAGCATGAGGGGCGCAACTGCAGCAATCGGGGCTTGAGCCTTGCTACTTTCTTCAACTGCGCCACCAACGACAACATCATAGCCGGCGGGAAGCTTCTCGGTAAATTCCTTCACGTTGGGTGCCAGCTGCGAAACGACTGTCGCTGGCTGAAGTGCTCCAAGAATACTGGCTTTCAAGGTTATGGTGGGCTGGCGAGCACGGCGCCACACGACGGGCTGCTCCATCTCGTAGTGAAAGTTTGCAACTGCTGCTGCGGGCACTGATTGGCCGTTGCTCGCGGGCAATTCGACATTGCGAAGCTGATCAATCGATCCGCGTTCATCGGCACGGGCACGCGCAATCACGTCGATGAGATAAATGGAATCCCTGACCTGCGTGACCGTCGTGCCTCCAACGACCGCATTCAATGCCGAGGCAATGCTTTCTGATGTAATGCCGAGCTGCCGGGCTTTATCTTGTAACACATCGACCTTGATAACGCGCGAAGGTTCGTTCCAGTCAAACGTGATGTCTCCAATCGACGGGTTCTCGGCAACAAGGTTCGCCATCTGTTGAGAAAACCCGCGTACTTTCTGCAGATCCGGGCCACTGACACGGTATTGGAC
>NZ_JBBNAN010000059.1:0-8752 GCF_037994405.1 Phyllobacterium sp. | reverse complement strand
CGATAAGGCCGGAGCCGCGCTGACTTGCAGAGGATCTGTCATTGTCGATGCTGTTTTTGACAGGCCCCGCAATCGGGATTTGATCGAACGTGTAGGCAAGGCACTTGGAGTCCCGTTCATGGGGATCTGGCTCAAGGCGGATCATTCGACATTAACGTCGCGAATACAAGCCCGAAGGAACAGTGCGTCAGATGCGACTATTGAGGTGCTGAACATGCAGGAAGCCAAGGATGCCGGTACCGTCCGTTGGCGGCACATTGATGCTGGCCAATCGGTTGATACCATTGTCCAGTTAGTCCTCGATGAGATTGAGCCCGCATGCAATCACGTTTCTCTGCCTGCACGAACATGCGTGGGGTGTTAGGCCATGTCAACGATCAAACGGCTGCTCGTTACTCGGCATGGCGGGAAGCGGATTTACCCTAATTTGCCCCGAAATGGTAGCTGTATCGTACGGATCTCATTGGTCGTTTTCCTGGTGTTGAGCTTAATGCCAGCAAACGCGACCAACGAACGATCCGAAGTGGCAAGCGGCAAGTCCTTCGTGGAGAGAAACTGCTCCGGCTGCCATGCAATCGGACGGAGTGGCAAAAGCAGGCATCCCGACGCTCCCGCATTCCGCACCCTTTCAAAACGCTATCCGCTGATCAATCTCGAAGAGGCATTGGCCGAAGGCATATCCACTGGCCATCCTGATATGCCGGAATTTCAGGTTAGGCCGAAGGAAATCTCAAGCATCATCAGATACCTCGATACGATCCAAGAAAAATGAACCAGAGGCGAACCCAAAGGCGTTCATGACTACCCGGGGTCGTCAATAATAGATCAATGGCGATGTGTCTCTCATTAGACCGCGCGGAATTTCGCTTGATTGAATTGCTCCGCCACGGCTCTCTCCTCATCCGTTGGGATGATCAGAACGTCAACTTCGGATTGGGAACTGCTAATAATTTCGTCACCGCGCCAATTTCGATCCGCATCGATCTCAACGCCCAGCCATTGCGCGGTTTTTCCGATTTTCCCGCGGATAAACGGAGAGTGCTCTCCAATGCCGGCACAGAACACCAAGGTATCCAACCTTGCAAGGTTGAAGCCATCGCTCCGAGCTCGCGAGCGGCACGATACACGAACAGGTCTACGGCCTCCAGTGCAGATGCATCCCCGGACTCCGTAAGAGCCTGCATGTCTCCAGAAATACCCGAAACACCGAACATGCCTGACTCGCTTTCGAGCAAGCGCGAGACGTCTTCAATCTTCATTCCACGATCTTGAATCAGATGGATGATGATGCCGGGATCGATGGAACCGCAGCGTGTGCTCATCACCAGACCATCGAGCGGCGAAAAGCCCATCGTGGTCGCAACACTGTTCATTCATGGCACAGAGACTGGCTCTACTGCCAAGATGAGCCACTATTGCCCGGTGCCCGGCCTTCTTCCCAAACCTGGATTTCAGCTGCGATGCGATGTAGGCGTAGGAATTCCGTGAAACCCGTAGGACACCATGCCGGAGTCCGTGAACTCGCGCGGCAACCCGTAAAGCTTCGCCAGCCGCGGACGCGTGTGGTGGAAGGCCGTGTCGAAACAGCCGAACTGCGTCGCAGACGGCCATGCTGTGCGTGCGGCGTCGATGATCTCGATGTTGCGGGGCTGGTGCATTGGGGTCAACGGGATGAGCGCCCGCAGTTGCTCCATGGTCGGCTCATCGAGCAACGCAGGTCCCTTGAATTGTTGGCCACCGTGGACGACGCGGTGTCCAACGCCAGTCACGCCACGAAGAAGACCTCGCTCAGCAAGGTCCGCTACGGCGAGACCCATTGCTTCTTTGATGTCGATCGCGCCCTGTTTCAACTCGATCTTGACTGTCCGACCACCCTCGCCTTCCGAAACTGCCATGCGCGGCCTGTCGTCGAGCGATGCAATGCTGCCGCGCAAAAGCTGCCGCAACGCGTCCGCTTGTTCGAAGACCGCGTACTTCAGGCTGGAAGATCCTGCATTCAAAACGAGGATCGTGTCGGTCATTTACGCATTGGCCCTTTGTCGTCGATCAGTCGATCTTGTCGGAATGCGCGTCCCATCTCCAGTTCAAGATTTCCGGCATGTCCTGACCATACGTGCGAATATATTCCGTGTGCTCAAGCAACTTGGCCTGCATCCTCTGCCTGAGCAGAGCTGCCGCTGGGTCACTGGCCGGAATTCTGTCGAGAACGCTCAAGACGAGACTGAACCTGTCGAGGCCATTCAAGACCGTCATGTCAAACGGAGTCGTCGTCGTTCCTTCCTCATTGTAGCCGCGCACATGAAAGTTGTCGTGGTTGGTCCTGCGGTAGGTCAGGCGATGGATCGTCCATGGATAGCCGTGATAGGAGAAGATGACGGGCCTGTCCTTTGTGAACATTGCATCGAACTCGTCGTCGGCAAGTCCGTGCGGATGGCGCTCTTTCGGTTGCAGCGCCATCAGGTCGACAATATTCACCACCCGGATGCGGAGCTTCGGCATGCTCTTCCGCAAAATGCTGACGGCAGCGAGCGTCTCAAGCGTCGGTACATCCCCCGCGCACGCCATGACGACATCGGGCTCAAAACCGTCCTCGTTCGATGCCCATTGCCATATCCCAATGCCCGCCTTGCAATGAACCCGAGCAGCTTCCAGCGACAGCCACTGCCACAGCGGCGGCTTTCCCGCCACGATGATGTTGATCCGATCCCAGGTGCGTAACACGTGATCGGTTACGCAAAGCAACGTGTTGGCGTCGGGGGGAAGATAAACCCGCACCACATCGGCCTTCTTGTTGAGCGCGACGTCGATGAAACCCGGATCCTGATGACTGAAGCCGTTGTGCTCCTGGTGCCAGACATGGCTGGTGAGCAGATAGTTGAGGGAAGAAATGGGTTGCCGCCAGGGAATGTCCCGGCTGGCATCCAACCATTTCGCATGCTGGTTGAACATGGAGTCGACGATGTGGATAAACGCCTCGTAACATGAAAAGAACCCGTGTCTGCCCGTGAGAAGATACCCCTCGAGCCACCCCTGACAGGTATGTTCGGACAGAATTTCCATCACCCTTCCGTTTGGACCAAGGTTGGTATCTTCCGGCAATACGGTAGCCATCCAGGTGCGGTCTGTGACTTCGAACACATTCTGAAGTCGGTTCGATGCGGTTTCGTCAGGCCCCACAATGCGGAAATTTTTTGATGTAACATTGGCCTGCATCACGTCGCGCAAGAATACGCCCATCAATTTGGTGCCTTCCGCTTTCACTTCGCCCGGTCTTGAGAACGCTATCGCGTGTGACTCGAGATCCGGCATCTCGAGAGACTTGCGTAGCACTCCGCCGTTGGCATGAGGGTTGCAACCCATGCGCCGACGCCCCTGAGGAGTGGTTTCGACAATCGCTGCCATCGGAGCTCCTTTAGCGTCGAAGAGTTCTTCTGGACGATAGCTCAGCAGCCAATCCTCAAGCAGTTTGAGATGCTCCGGATTGTCGGCAAGACCGGAAAGCGGAACCTGATGGGAGCGCCAGAACCCCTCGGTTTTCAGGCCGTCGACCTGCTTTGGGCCTGTCCAACCCTTTGGGCTACGTAGGATGATCATCGGCCAAACCGGACGGCTCGCGTGTGCATCGTAGTCCTGCCGTGAGATGGTCTGGATAGATCTGATTCTCCCCATCGCCTCGTCCAGTGCCGCAGCCATCAGTTCATGCATCAGCGTGGGATCTTCCCCCTCCACGAATATCGGATGGTAGCCATAGCCGACGAAGAGGGAACGCAATTCTTCGTGCGGAATTCGCGCCAGTATCGTTGGGTTGGCGATTTTGTATCCGTTGAGATGTAGAATGGGCAAAACCGCACCATCGCGCTGCGGGTTCAGGAACTTGTTGGAATGCCAGGCTGCGGTGAGCGGTCCGGTTTCAGCTTCTCCGTCTCCGACGACGCACGCGACGACAAGATCCGGATTGTCGAAAGCTGCGCCGAAAGCATGAGACAGCGAATACCCAAGCTCTCCGCCCTCGTTGATGGATCCAGGAACGTCCGGCGCAGCGTGGCTCGGAATTCCGCCGGGAAAGGAAAACTGCCGGAACAGCTTGTGCATGCCTTTTTCGTTGCGGGTAACATCCGGGTAGCAGGAGGTATAGCTGCCTTCGAGGTAGGCGTTCGCAACCATTGCAGGACCACCATGTCCGGGCCCGCATATGTAGATGATGTTCGCGTCGTGTTGGCGAATGATACGGTTCAGGTGAGCGTAAATAAAACTCAGGCCCGGGGACGTTCCCCAATGGCCAAGCAGCCGCGGCTTCACATGCTCAAGCTTCAGCGGCTTTCTAAGCAGCGGGTTGTCGAGGAGATAGATTTGTCCCACGGTCAGGTAGTTGGCCGCCCGCCAATACAAATCGATCTGTTCCATTTCGTGGCTGGACAGATGCTTTGGGGTAACTGCTACATAGTCGGACATTTCGACCTCCTGTGCGATGCGAAGGGTTCAATCAATAGTCCTGATTGCGAAACTTGGACCTCGCTGACCTGTTTGGAGGTGCGGTGTCCCCAAAGCTGATTGCACGGCTCAAGGTCCGATCGTCCGAGCGGTCACATCCTCGAAAATCCTGTCGACTTCGCCGTTCCCAAATTTGGCCGAATCGGAAACAATCCGGGAGCCGGTGGATAATAGTTTGCGTGTTTCGGCTGCGTATTCGGAGACAGCATCGCGGCAAAATTCGCCGTATACCCCAAATGTGTTCTGATACTTCTCGGAAATGATCAGATCATCGATCAACTTCAAGTCCTGCTCGCAACGACGTTTGACGAAAGCCAGAGATTCGATCTGTACGCGGATCAAGGCTTTGAAAACGTGGGCCTGCATATGTACGGCCGCCATCGCGAATGCCCGGTTGGTGTGGGCAAAGGGAACGGAATTGAAGACGGATGCGGACGGCTGGGATTGATACGACATAACTGATCCTTCGATCGAAGCCTGAAGCCGAATGCTATCAGGTTTCCAAGGGTCTCATGCTGTCACCGGGCTTTCATTGACATAGGTCAAACTCGACGCGTCACGCACAGATCGAACTTAAGGCTACATCAGGCTAGCCAACTACGGATTTAGTTCGGCCTATAAGCTCTGGCTTGCTTCATTGATCGAAATCAAAGTGCAAACTCGCCGACCGCGCTAGCCTGCTACGAAGATTTTCTATTTGCTCCGTCTGCACGAGCAGCCGCAAACGCAGACCGTCCGGGATGAAAAGCCTTCTGATGATCGCGAGACCGCGCCGCGCATTGAGCGACCCCAGGCATGCGGAGGATTGCGAACTGTAGATACAGTTGGAACTGCTCAGCGACGCTTTCAACGCGGGATGGGGGAAACTGGAGGTGCTTGCCGCGATGAACAGAATTGCTGACCAGGCAGCTCTCAAGCTTGATGCCAAAGTTCAGGTCGACGTCGCGAGCTACTTGAAAAAGTTCAGCAGGAAGAGTTGATACTGTTGGCGCGGGTGCCGCCTACCGTCGCCATGTATTGCAACGCGACACTACCGTAACACCAGGGCTTTCGCCATGGATCGAGAACCGAAATGGACCGTTATTTGCCCGCCTTGATGGGTGGAATGCTGATCGGGTTGTCCGCGACAATGTTCCTCCTGTTCAACGGCCGTGTTGCCGGCATCAGCGGAATTGTCGGGCGGTTGGCGCTCGGCCTCAACACAGGTCTCAACACTGCCTTTGTCGTGGGACTGATGGCGGGCCCTCTCCTGTTCCATGGTTTGTTCGGCCGTTGGCCCGTCGTTACGGTCACTTCATCTTGGCCGCTGATCATTTGCGCGGGATTTCTGGTCGGGTTCGGGACACGGATGGGATCCGGATGCACCAGCGGCCACGGTGTGTTGGGTCTAGCCCGATTCTCGCGCCGCTCGGTCGCGGCGGTCGTCACGTTCCTGGCAACAGGCATTGCCGCGGTAACGATCCTGCGGATTGTCGGACTATGAAACATTCATACGCACAACTAGCCGTAGCCTTGGTCTCGGGATCGGTCTTCGGTCTTGGACTGTCCTTGTCCGGAATGCTGAATCCGCAGCGTGTGCAAGGTTTCCTTGATGTTTTTGGCGCATGGGATCCGAGCCTCGCTTTCGTCCTTGGGGGTGCGGTCGCCGTGGCGGCGCTCGGAGTCCGAATCATGCGGATATCCAGCCACCCCGCCTTCGAACCGAGTTACCATATATCGACGAAGAAGAGGATCGATGCGCCGCTCATCCTTGGGTCGGCCATCTTCGGGGTTGGTTGGGGCCTTGGCGGATTATGCCCGGGTCCAGCCGTGGCTTTGTTGTCCATGGGATTGATTAAACCAACGGCTTTCGTCATCTCCATGGTGGTCGGCATGCAGGTCCACGACCGTTTGCTTAGAGCGCAGACGGACACGGCAACGGCCAACTGACCTTCAACTGCTTCGCTGAGAGAAGACGTCACCTATCAACGAGACTGTCACTTCATCGCCTTATGTCCTGTCTTTTCAGTGATCAGGATGCGGAAATAGACGGGTTGCAACTCGCGCACGTGATCGCGGATGACCGTTTTTACATAGGCTGGTTCCCACCATTCAGCCCTTTTGCTTAGGAGGGCGTGCGCCTCGTTGCGCGCATCGACATGGTCAGGATCCCCCGTCAACTCTTCGTAGTGTCCAGTTACAATAACGCTTTGCCAGTTGTTGGTTGCAGCGATATCGTCAAACTCCACGCACACCTTTGGGTTGGCCCGCATCCACTCGATTTTTCTGCCAAATGTCGTGAACGAATAGAGGCAGCCGAGGTGGCAGACGAAATTCAACGGAACAATATAGGGCTGACCATCATGAACACAAGCCAGCCGTCCCACGGTAGCGTTCTCCACCACTTGCATGATTTCGAATTGATCCATCTCGGTAATATGCATGACGATTTACTCCTTCTTGCAGGTTGCTGTTCAGCGACCTCCGTTCAACGTGCCATGAGGACGGGCCGTTTCGGATCATCGATCATCGATCTGGTCACACCGCCAAAGATCCACTCGCGTGTGCGCGAATGACCGTAACCGCCCATGATGATGAGATCGGCAGAGACGTCCGTTGCATGTTGTTTGAGAATATCTGCGATTGATTTGCCTCCGCCCGGAAGACAATCCACGTCAACCTTGATTCCGTGATGCGCGAGATAGGCGGCTATGTCGGCACCCGGTTCGGGACCATTGGCGATCGAACTGGTGTCGGGATCGACCAAGGTGACATGGACCTCTTCAGCAGAAGCCATGACGTCGAGGGCCTCCCTGGCTGCCCGTGTGCATTCCACGCCCGAGTCCCACGCCAGAAGCACGCATTTGGGGCGCAGAGTGGGCTTGCTGCCTTGCGGAATAATGAGAATCGGTCTGCCCGATTCAAACAGAGCGCCGTCAACGACACTTGTTTTAAGAAGGTCATTGCGGAGCAGGCTGGGGCCAATGATTGTTGCATCGGCATATCGCGCGTGCCGGCCGATCACGTGGCCGACCCTGGCAGCTTCCGGATACTCGTCGATCACAGTTGCTGAAATATTGGCGTTCTTCACCATTGTTTCCACCGCGTCGACCCTTTTGCTCAGGGCCTCAAGATCGTCGTGATGCTCCTTCACCCAGGCATCTGCGGTACTAATCGGGTAGTCGCCAAGTGGTGGAAGCGTCGCTATCGCAATCACCAGGACGGACAGTTGCGCATCAATCTCCGAGCAAAGTTCGATTGCGACTTTGAGATCATCATCATTCTGCCTGACATCAACGACACTCAATAGGGTTTTGAAGTTCATCTCACTTCTCCAAGGATGGGTCGAAAAGTTGCTGATTGACGAGTAACGCCAAAATCACGGTCCAGCATTGCGCTGGATCAAATGGGCTAATGACGTTCCGAATTGATGCGCATCAATGCATCCCGCTCGCCAATTGCGCAGGCTGATAGAATTCCGGAAAATAAATTCCGGACGATCAATGCAGGAGACTACGCCATGAATTTCCTGGTGCTTTATTCCACGATTGAGGGCCAGACCCGAAAAATCGCCGAAGCGGTTGCCAGCCATCTGGAGACCCTTGGGCACATGGTCATGCTAACCGACGCAAACCAGGTCGGATTTGTGGATCCAGGCACGAGCAACGGGGCGATCCTGTGCGCGCCTGTCCATATTGGTCGTTATCCGTCGCCATTTGTCCATTATGTCCATGACTGGAGTACGGTTCTCAATGACATGCCGTCTGCCTTCATTTCCGTATCGCTGTCCATTGCGAGTGCCGATGAGGAGGAAATGTCAGAGGCGAGAAATTACCCGGTCAAGCTGTCCAATGAAACAGGGTGGCAGCCTCGATCCGTGCTCAACTGTGCCGGCGCACTCAAATACACGCAGTATGATTTTTTCAAGCGTTGGATGCTCAAGCGCATCGCATCGGCCGAGGGCGGACCTATTGACACAAAACACGATTACGAGCTGACCAATTGGACCGAGGTCAAGCGCTTTGTCGACGACTTCTCGCAATCTCTCATCAAACAATGCGATTTGGCGGGCGAGTAACAGCGATGTTTGGCAGGCTCGTTCGCGTGCTGTTGTCGCCGGGGCGATCACCGGATGGTTCCGGCACGCGCCGCTTTGCTTGGCCTCGGCACTGGTCAGCCCCGCATGCATTGGGGTCGAAGATACCGCTGAGCGGGCAATCGGTTGCGGCATGTTCATCTCGTCACCTTGGCAATTTGCTTACGAAATGGTCAGCGCATCATG
>NZ_JBBNAN010000058.1:0-9051 GCF_037994405.1 Phyllobacterium sp. | reverse complement strand
GAGGTTGGGAGCACGGAGCCCAAGCGGACCGAGCAGCTGGGCTTCATCCGCATTAAGCGCCAGAATAAATTTTGCCCGGTCAAGCATCTTTCGATAGCCGACAAACAGCGCCAGCTGCTTCTTCAGGCGCTTTTGGCTCATGCTCCAGACATCGAGCATTCCGTGCGGTTCCAAGCAATAGGGGACGAGGCTTTGCCTCGCAATGCTTGCTGCATTCTTCAGTATGGGCTCCCAAACACCGTGGATATGGACAAATGATGCATCCTTCAGCAGCGTGCGCAGGAGCCAGGAAGCCTTGTAGCCCAGCAGGCGCTCGATCCGGTCGGGGTCTGGAAGAAGGTGCCAGCCGATATTCGAGAAATGGGGCACGTCCCTGGCTGACAAGAATGCGCGCTCCTTTATTTCAATGCCACCATAGCTGATGATGTGTACGTCATGGCCCAGTGCTGATTGGGCCGCTGCCAAACGCACACAGCTACTTTGCGGCCCTCCCTTGGCGGGATCGATCGAGGAGATGACATGGACTATTTTCATGCGGCACACTGCCTGTTTGAGGATCGTTCTGGTGCTTCGGACCTTTTCATGAGTGGATGGCCAGGTTTGGTGTCTGGCGTTGCCCCGGAAGGAAAGACAGAGCATCGAGCAGCCGCTCGCCATAGCGCTTGACGGTGAATTCCGCGGCACGCTCGACGGCGCTCTCGGACATGGCGGCCCTCATTCCCGGATGCTCAGCGAGATTGGTGATTGCCCTGGCGATCGCCTCGCTATCGCGAACGGGAACGATAAATCCCTCAACACCGTCGCGCACAACGCTGCCGGCGTTTTCGGTGCAGATCACTGGCAGTCCCGCTGCAAGCGCCTCATAGATCGCTGTAGCGGATCCTTCGCAGATTGAGGGGAGAAGGAACACATCTGCCCACTCATATTGCTTTGCCATCTCCGAGCGCGGAACAATTCCGCGCAGCTCGACAGATTTCGTGAGGTGCGCCTGGACTTCCGGAGAAAGTTTACATGGTCCCGCCATCCGGAACGTTGCGGATTTATCGAGCAGGCCGGCTGCCTGCGCAACGTAGGGCGAACCCTTTCGCAAACCGACTTCGCCGACCGTCAGGATCCGCAAGGGTCCGCCAATGCGGATGATCTCCTGGGGTGGAAAGTGCGGATCAAAACCATATGGGACAACCACGCACCGCTCGGACTTTCCACCGCGTTTGATGACATTGCTGCGAACAAATTCAGACGGACACACGATGATGTCAGCAAGGTCCCATTCAGCCTTTTCGCGTCCTGCAAAAGCCAGAGCATTGGGATTGTCCGTATAGGCGCCGGCCCACTCCGGAAACCGTTGATGCTCGCCTCTGACCAGGTCTTCAACATCCTCTCGCGGTGCAATCATCTGTTCGACGACGGTCCACATGCCTTGCTGCTTGGCTGCCTGCATTTGTTCCAATGCCTCGCCACCGAAACCATAGAGCCCGGCGGCGTTGTGAAAACCACTCGACGCGACAAGACGCGAGAACTCCGAACCCGCCCATACGGCATTGGCCATATGTTCGATAACATCCTTTTCCTGCAATCTGCGGACCGCTGATCGGATACCAAAGTTCGGGAACGTCGAGGTCAATTCAGGTGGAACGCCCTTCGGCACGCGGCCCGTAAGGCGCTTGACGGATGAGGGAAGCAGGCTGCGTGGCAGGCTGTTTACCAGGCGTGGCCAACCGTTAGTTGCACAGATATCCGTATAGAAATGTGCAAGTTGACCCTCGGATGCAAATATACGTGGCACCGCATAATGCATGCGAGCACCGAGCTGACTGACGACAACCGTACCGTTCATTCTGCTGGTCCATAAACTGAGGATTGTGATGCCACAGCTGATTGCTGTCTGAATTTGTGCATGACGTCGGCCCATGCATTCACTGCGTTCTCCCGTGAGAACACGGTGTCGAGAACCCGCCTTGCATTCAGCCCCATCTGGGCACGCCGGTCGGGAGATTCTTTCATCTCAACAATGAAATCCGCCAGCCGCTGGCCTTCACCGATCTTGACCGCCGCACCGCAATCGGCCGACGCTACAACGCGCGCGACTTCGCCCTTGCTGTCGCCAACAAAGAGCGTTGGGCGGCCCGCAGCCAGAACACCATAAAACTTGCTTGGCACGATGCAGTGCTCAAGTCTCGGTATGAGCGAGACAATATGGGCGTCCGCGGCGCTCAGGCTTTCAGCGATGTTCTGAGCTGGCTGGAGCGGTTTGAAGATGACGTTCTTGAGGTCTCGGTTCCGGACAATTTCTTCCACATGGGCTCGCTGTTGGCCGCCTCCGATCAGCAGAAACTGAATATCCTCATCATCACTTAAGAGGACCGCGGCCTCGAGCAGTGTCGAAAAATCGTGCGCCCGACCGAAATTGCCAGAATAGCCGACTACGAATTTGTCCTGCAAACCCCAGCGTGTCCGCAGGCTGTTGGCGGTCGGAGGTACCGGATAAATCTCCTCGCCGTCCGACCAGTGATGCATGACGGAAACACGATCATTCTCCAGGCCGTGTTCTGTCAGGTACGACGCCATGGTTGCAGTGGGGCAGACGATCATTGCCGATTTCCGCATCGACCAATTGCGTACGACCCTGCTGAGCGTTCCGGGCAGGCTCTTGTTCGACAACATGCCAAGTTCCATGGCCACTTCGGGAAAAAGGTCCATTACCCAATTGACCATTCTTGCCCGGCGCCAGCGGATCGGGAGGGCAGTTGTAACCGACAACAGAGGCGGGTCAGTGCAGACGACACAAATGTCACCTCTTTCCAGATTCCACAGGCACCACAGAAACGCTGAAATGTGGAAGGTGAGATAATCGATCGCTCTGCCGAGAATATTGCTGCGGCCAAAGCGGGTTGCCCAGAGCCGTTTGACACTTAAGCCAGCGACCATTTCCTGTGCCGGTAGCGCGACGTTGGAATGGTCATGCAATGTCCGGCTGGCGATTGCGGTGACTTCAAAGCCGCGTCGAGCGAGCGCAAATGCCAATCCTGAAACCATCCGGCTTGTCGCCGATTGATCAGGGAAGAAATAGCGGTTTGCAAAGACGATTTTCATTTTGAATACCCCAAGCCATGGCGGCACCACCAGCCCAAATAGGAGAATCTGGAAGCCGATTGTTGCAGCTCGTGACCTTCAATGACAGTTCGACAAAGGCACTACGATTGTTGGTGTGGTATTGCCCGCACCTACCACTTCCGGAGAAGTGTCTGTCCGTATTCGCCCCTTTTAGCGGCTTTGACCTGACCGATATGTCTGATGTTCCATCGGGTTAGACACTGATCCTATCCCTATTGCCGAAGTGTATCCTGCCGAGCGCCATCTATAGTGAGATCAACAGGTTTCATCGTTTTCGGCTGCCGTTTCCAACAGGGAAACCGGTCCGGAAGCCAAGGTAACAAGAAGCTTTTAAGGCAAGACCGGGGAACAACGTATGACCGCGAAAACCGCTTTGATTATTGGTGTTACTGGGCAGGACGGCGCCTACTTAAGCGAATTCCTGCTCAACAAGGGATATATTGTCCACGGCTTGAAGCGACGGTCGTCGTCGTTCAATACGGCCCGTATCGATCATCTTTACCAGGACCCGCACGACGAGGACGTCCGTTTTCGGCTGCATTTCGGTGACCTCACCGACGCAACCAACCTTTGCCGCGTGGTTCAGGAAATCCAGCCGGACGAGATCTACAATCTCGGCGCGCAAAGCCACGTGCAGGTCAGTTTCGAAACACCCGAATATACCGCCAATTCCGATGCACTCGGTACGCTGCGCCTGCTGGAGGCAATGCGCATCATGAAAATCGAAAAGACCTGCCGCTTCTACCAGGCATCCACGTCCGAGCTGTTCGGAAAGAGCATTGAGGCGCCGCAGAGTGAGAAGACGGCGTTTTATCCACGCAGCCCCTATGCGGCAGCGAAACTCTACGCATACTGGATCACGGTCAATTACCGCGAAGCCTACGGGTTTCATGCATCCAACGGCATTCTCTTCAATCACGAGAGCCCGTTGCGCGGCGAAACCTTCGTCACGCGCAAGATCACCCGCGCCGTCGCCGCCATCGAACGCGGTCTGCAGGACAAGCTCCGGCTTGGCAACCTCGAAGCCAAGCGTGACTGGGGCCACGCGCGAGATTATGTCGACGGAATGTGGCGTATCGTGCAGCAGGAAACGCCGGACGACTACGTCCTTGCCACCGGAGAAACCCACACCGTTCGCGAATTTGTCGAGAAGGCCTTTGGCACGGTGGGCAAAGAGATCGAATGGACTGGTACCGGTGTCGATGAAATTGGCTACGACCGTAAATCCGGAAAAGAACTCATCGAAATCGACCCTCGCTATTTCAGGCCGACGGAAGTTGAGCTTCTGCTCGGAAATCCCGAGAAAGCGCGCGAGAAGCTCGGCTGGAGCCACACCGTCTCGTTTGATGCGCTGGTTTCCGAGATGGTCGAATCCGATCTGAGAACAATCATGCGTGAAGAAGGGCGAAATGATTTCTATGGCTGACCAGGACATTCATCATTTCGATCTGCGTGGAAAGCGGGTCTGGGTCGCGGGTCATTCTGGTATGGTCGGTTCGGCGTTGACACGCCGACTGCAGCATGAAGGCTGCCAACTGCTCGAAGTGTCGCACGACGAACTCGATCTCACGCGCCAATCGGAAACGGAAGACTGGATGGCGACGGCGCGTCCGGATGCCATCTTCATCGCTGCCGCCAAGGTCGGCGGGATCGTTGCCAATTCAACTTATCCCGTTGATTTCCTTTACGACAACGCGATGATTGCCATGAACATCATGCACACTTCGCATAAGCTCGGTGTGCAGAAATTGCTGTGGCTGGGTTCAAGCTGCGTCTATCCGAAATTTGCCGAGCAGCCGATCCGCGAAGACTCGCTGCTGACCGGTGCGCTCGAGCCGACCAACGAAGCCTATGCAGTCGCAAAGATCGCCGGACTTAAACTCGCCGAAGCCTATGCGCGCCAGTATGGCCGCCGGTTCATCACGGCCATGCCGACCAACCTTTATGGTCCAAATGACAATTTCGATCTTCAGAACGCGCATGTCCTGCCGGCATTGATCCGCAAGATGCATGAGGGCAAAATCGCCAATAGCCCAAGCGTTGTCGTATGGGGCACAGGCAACCCAAAGCGTGAATTCCTGCATGTCGATGATCTTGCCGATGCTTGCGTGTACGTGATGAAGAAGCATCAGGGCCCGGAGATCATCAATATCGGCTCAGGCCAGGAGATATCGATCCGGGATGCGGCGACGCTCATCGCAAAGATCGTGGGCTATCATGGATCCATTGTCTTCGACACAACAAAGCCCGACGGAACGCCGCGCAAGCTGGTCGACCCGACACGGCTGCAGGCAATGGGCTGGGAACCGAGCATCGAGCTCGAAGCGGGTATCCGTGATCTCTACATGCGCTGGCAGCAATCGATCGCATCGCCGACGAATGACGTTCTGACGATATCGGCCGTCAGCTGATCGCACATCAAGGCCAAAACAAGCCGCCGGCGCATAATGTGCCGGCGGCTACTTTTTGTCATCGTATCGATCGATTGAGGCTGGGAACAAAAAGACCATCGGGCTTTGCCGTGCCCGATGGGAGGGTAACTTCATTCGATCAGTTGACCTTTGCGGTCACCTCTTTCGGCATTGTCAATTGCGCACGCAGGATGTCGCCGGCCTTGATCTGATCGTGTTCCGCGAGCTCCGTCTCCAGGTACTGCCCGTTGACGTCGCGAACGACTGTGAACACCAGTTTTACCGCCTGCTCCCGGGTATTGGCCCGCTGAGCGCTGGCCGCGATCTCGGCCATGGTCTGTACGATGAAAGACAAGCGTTTTTTCAGCCGAATGATATCGAGATCGATATCCCGCAGTTCCTTGGCGGCATCGTTTGAACGCTGATCGCGCAGGGCAAGCAGGTTCTGTCCAACGGCGTTTTCGTTCTGCTTCGCCCGCGCGAGAAATGATCCAAATTCCAGGGCGTCGCGACGCATGGCAGACAGCTGGCGCTGCGTATCACGCATTGTCGATTGCGCAGTGAGGCCTTGCGCAACAAGTTTTTCCGAAGCGGCTACGTTCTGCTCCAGAAGAGAGATCTCTTGGTTACGCAGTTTTGTGCTTTCCTCAAGCGTACTGATCTCTTCACTGTAGTTCTGCTTTTGCGCTTTGAGTGCCTCTTCCTGGCTGTGGAGCGCGGCAAGCCGCAGTTCGAAAAGCTTCTGCTCTGAATCGATGACGCCCTGGCGGGCAGCCAGATCGTCGGTACCGGTGTCCTTGTCCACAACGTATTCGAACGACTTGTCATTCAATTCGGCTTCAAGGCGTGTCCGTTTCACGTCCTGAGCAAATAGTTGCAGTGATGTGTCAGAATAGTCCTGACGCGCCGCCACCAACTGGGTGCCTGCCGTATCGAGCCTGTCTGTGGCCTCCTTCAAACCGCCGCTCAAGGCAAACAGTTCAAGCGCGATCATGCCCGGACGATACTCATATTTACCCGGCTTTTGAACGTCGCCGATGACAAATACAGGCGCATATTCCTTGACCGCAACCGAGACGGAAAGACCCGGAATGTGCTGAAGCAGTGCCTGGCTGATCGTGTTGGTGACTTCCGATATATTATGGTCTGCGACCGGAATATTGCCGAGAATGGGATATCCGATTGTTCCATCCACACTCACCGGGAAGGTGCCCGACAGGCCTGCATCGCCGTAGACTGTAATCTGAAGCACGTCGCCGGAGGCGATCTTGTATGGTTCATCGGCCCATGCGGGCGAGGCAGCCGTTGACAGCAACAGCAGTGACGTGAAAGTCCACGCGGTGACCATTCGGTTGATCCGGAGGCCAATTCCGGGACGATTATTTTTCTGTTTGATCAACATTGTCGACCTCATGCTTTCGCGATGGAAGAGCGGGATTTTGCCCGGCTAGCTATTTTCTTGACGACGCTCTCCGAAACCAGCTGGATTTGTGGAAGGGGAATGTCGATCTTCGGTGACCTTCCGCACTTGCGATCGCTGTTGAGAACGATACCACTGACTTTCCGCCCATCCGCACGCAGCCTTGCAATTGTGGCGACGACATCATCTGTATTGGCCGTATCCCGCCGCACCACAACGACCGTGGTGTCGGCCAACGATGCCACGCGGATTGCATCCGCGCTGTTGCCGACGGCAGGGGTATCGATGAGCACGATATCGTACTGGCGCTTGAGCTCGGCGATCATTTTCGAGAATTGCTCATGACCCAGCAGGAACTCTGCCGGAACCTGGCAGGTCTGCGCCGCAATGAAATCGATGGATGATGCCAGATCATGCTGGACGGCGGCTTCGAGCGTCTGCCGGCCGCGGATCACCTCTTCAAGGTAAGGCCCGAACTGGTCCCCGAATTCGTGGGCGACCATCGGGCTGCGGAAGTTGGCATCTACAACTACGGTCCGAATTCCGGTGGCAGATAGCGACCTGGCAAGGCCTGCCACGATCAACGTCTTGCCCTCCTGATCACCCGCCGATGTTATCGCAATGGCGCGGGAAGCTTTCGGTGATGCCGACAGCAACAGATGCGCCTGGAGATCCGCGATCGAGCGACCAAAGCTGGATTGACCATCGCTGACCATCCGTGCTGCTTCCTTGCGTTCCTTGAGCGACAACTGCGGTATCCTGCCGATGATTGGCAGTCGTGTTGCATTTTCAAGCGCTTCGGGTGAACGAATGGATCTGTCGCGCATTTCCAGAAGGAACGCAGCAAACACGCCCAGAGCAATACCGCCGATTGTACCCATGGCGAGCCACGTCGACAGGTGCGGACTTGTTTTCGACATTGCAGGGACAGCGCGTGAAATCATGCGCGCTTCCGCCGAAGCAATGCCATCCTGCTCGATTGTCTGCTTGTAGCGCGTCAGATAGCTCTCATAGATTGCGCGATTGGCGGCAGCTTCGCGGTCGAGTTGGTCCGCATGGACGAGTGCCTGGTTAGCCGTCGACCTGCTGTCCTGTATCTGTTTGAGGTTTGCTTCAACCGCTGCCTGTTGGCGGTGCGTGACGCTAATCTCGTTCCTCAGACTATCGATGATCTGCTGGACTTCCTGAATGATCTGGCCTTTCAGGGATTCGAGCTGCGAGTTCAATTGCGGCAGCTGTGCGCTTTGCGTCGCACCGCTCTGCTTGATCTCCAATATGGCCCGTTCAATACGAGATTGTTCAGTCCGCAACTGCAAGATAGCCGCCGAACTCAGGATTTCCGACAGGGCCACACCCGTATTGCTGTTGGAGGCTTCAATTGCAGTTGATAGCCGCGCTTCCGTGCCGGCGAGTTTGGCCCGCAAATTGGCGAGCTCGGCGTTGAGCGCCGCAATTTGCTGTGACTGAAGGGTCATGCCATTGGCCTTCACAAGGCCTGATTTCTCTCGAAAATCCGCCGCAGCCCGTTCCGACTGTTCCAGAGTGGCGCGCAAGCTGACCAGCTTTCCACCAAGCCAGTCACTGACACGCCGGGTAGCGGAGGTTTGCAGATCAATCTGATAGTCAAGGTAGGCTTCGCCGAATGCATTGGCAACTGCAGCGGAGTATTCGGGATTGTCGCCCCGATAACCGATGTAGATCGTATATGACCGGCCATCATTCATCACGCTGACATTCGACAACAGTTTGTCGATTCTGCCGCGATTGTGATCCTCGTCAGCAGTCGAAATAACAGGGTTGGATTGGTTCCTCGTCGGCGGCAATTGTGGCGCGGTGGTCACTAGTTTGCCTTCAGCGTCAAAGCCCGCGCGGTCAAGTCGCGCAAGCACCTTCTCGGCCATCGACCTTGAACTGATAATGTCGAGCTCGGTTCGCAGGACGGGACTTTCTTGCGGAAGCGGCGAAACCACAGATTCCGTCGGCAATGCCTGCAGTTTGCGCACGTCCAGGGCAAGGATTGCCTCGGATCTGTATTGTGCCGGCGAGACTGAATAGCCGATTACGGACAGACCCGTACATATGGCGATCCCGGACAGAAGAGTGAGT
>NZ_JBBNAN010000057.1:0-4687 GCF_037994405.1 Phyllobacterium sp. | reverse complement strand
CGCCGCCGAACACAATGGCAAGGTGGGAATACATCGGCACGTAGGAGGCCTCGGCCGGCGCGATGCTGCCGCGCGGTTGGCCAAAGGCGACACCGGTCAACCGCAAGAGCAACGCACCAAAGGCAATTAGAAGCCCGAAGACAAGCAGGATTGCGAGAAGCGGCTGCCTGGCGAATATGGAGCTTACCACCAGGAACTCGCTCATGAAGATTCCAAACGGCGGTAGTCCGGCGATGGCGACAACGCCAATCACCAGCCCCCAGCCGAGGCCGGGATGGCTCTCGGTGAGACCACGAATGCTGGAGAGCCTCTGCGTACCCTTGATCTGCGCAATGTGACCGACGGCGTAGAAGATTGCGGACTTGGTCAGACTATGCATCACCATGTGCAGAAGTCCGGCAAAATTCGCGAGCGGGCCGCCCATGCCGAAAGCAAAAACAATGATGCCCATGTGCTCGATCGAGGAATAGGCGAACAGGCGTTTGACATCGCGGCGGCGGTAGAGCATGAAGGCCGCGAATATAAGCGACGCCAGGCCCATGGTTACCATCAACGGTCCTGGTGCGATCGCTTCGGGGCTTGCGGCGATCAATATCTTGAAGCGCAGGACCGCATAGAGGGCGACGTTCAAGAGCAGGCCCGACAGCACCGCCGAGATTGGTGTCGGGCCCTCTGCGTGGGCGTCGGGCAGCCAGGCGTGTAGGGGGGCGAGGCCAACCTTGGTCCCATAGCCAAGCAGCAGGAACACGAAGGCGACATTCAAAAGAGCGGGATCGAATGCGGCGGCGTGCTCGATCAGGAGTGTCCAGGCCATGGCATCATAGCCTTCACCGACGATGGGCTGCGCTGCCATGTAGACGAGTATGGTGCCGAATAGGGCAAAGGCGATACCGACACTGCCCAGAATGAAATACTTCCAAGCGGCCTCGAGTGCTTCGTGCGTACGGTAAATGCCGACCATCAGGACCGTGGTGAGCGTCGCGAGCTCCACCGCAACCCACATCAGGCCGATATTGTTCGACACGAAGGCGAGGTTCATGCCGAACATCATGATCTGGTACATGGCATGGTAGAAACGGAGGTTCGCCGGTGTCAGCCTGCCGGTCTCCAGTTCGTGCGCGATATAGCTGGCGCTGAAGACACTGGTCGTGAACCCGACAAAGGTGTTAAGGACGATGAAGACGATGTTGAGATCGTCGACGAGCAGATAGCGACCCGGTTGCAACCGTTCGGTGACGAAAAGCGAGAGGGCCGCGATGAAGGTCAACAGGCTTGCAAACACGTTCACTCTTGCGGACATCCGGTAGCCGGGAAGCAGCGCCAGGAGCACTGCAGCACTGATTGGGATCAACAGGACGGCGGTTACCGGATCGAACGCAAGCGCATTCATCTGCGTCTCTTCCCCTTGAAATCATCGAGTGCCCGGACGTCCACAGTATCGAACCGCTCGCGGATGCGGAACAGGAAGACACCAATGACGATGAAGGCGATCAGAATCGAGAAGGCGACGCTGATTTCAACGACCAGCGGCATGCCCTTGGCCCCCGTGGCGGCAAGCACCAGGCCGTTCTCCAGAGACATGAACCCGACGATCTGGCTGACCGCGTTGCGGCGCGTGACCATCACCAGAAGACCAAGCAGCAAGACTGACAAGGCGAAGGCAAGGTCCTCACGTGCCAAAGGATCGGCGGCTTGCGTCACCCGCAACATCACCACCATGGAGAGCGCAACCAGCCCCATACCCACAAACATGGTGGGACCAATGCCAACTACGGTCTCGATCTCGCGGTGAATGCCCATTCTGAGGATCATGCGGTGCAGTGCAATGGGAATGATGGTGGCCTTGAAGACGAGAGCGATGGCTGCCGTCACGTAGAGATGCGGTGCGTGTTGGACATAGGCTTGCCAGGCGACAGACAGCGTCAGCACCAGGGAATGCAGCGCAAACATATTGAGCAAAGAATAAAGACGGTCCTGATAGAGCATCATGAAGCTGACCAGGACGAGGCCGCCGGCGAGCAAATGGGCAATATCGAAGGTGAGACCGTGCATTACAGGCTCCTTGAGACGAACAGCAGCAGCGTGGCGAGCATGCCGAGCATGAGCGCTGCGCCGAGGAATTCGGGCACGCGGAAAACCCGCATCTTGGCGGTCGCGGTCTCGAACAAGGCAAGAAGAACGGCACCAACCGCCAGCTTGGCGAGATATGCAATCATGCCAAGAATGTAGGCCGTGGCTCTGGTGGCCGGGACCGCCAGGTTCCAGGGCAAGAATATGCAGGCGATCAACGATACATAGAGCAGCAGCTTGAGGAACGCCGCAAACTCGATCATCGCCAGATGACGACCGGAATATTCAAGCACCATCGCCTCGTGCACCATGGTGAGTTCCAGATGTGTCGCCGGATTGTCCACTGGGATGCGGGCGTTTTCGGCGATCGCCACCATGATGAGGGCAATGAGCGCCATTCCTAGTGAAACGCGCAGGCCCACATGCGATGAAATCATGACCGCTGCGATCGTTGAGAGCTGCGTTGAGCCGGCGACGAGGGCGAGCGTAAAAATAGTAAGGAGCATCGCGGGTTCCGCGAGGGTCGCAATCATCACCTCGCGGCTTGAACCAATGCCGCCGAAACTTGTGCCGACATCCATACCGGCGAGGGCCAGGAAGAAACGCGCGCTTCCAAGCAAGGCCACGATCACAATCAGATCCGCGGTCCAGCTGAACATGAGTCCCGTCGCAAAGGTGGGGATGAGTGATGCAGCTACCCAGGTGACGGCAAAAATCAGGTAAGGGGTCACACGAAATAGCCAGGAGGCATTCTCCGCCAGCACGACTTCCTTACGCAGAAGCCGCACGAGGTCACGATAGGGCTGTATGACGGACGGGCCTTGCCGCCGCAACAACCGAGCTTTGATTTTTCGAACGACCCCGGTGAGCAGCGGTGCGAGCAACAGCACCATCGCCATCTGCGCACCTTGAGCGAGGAAATCAAAGATCACGACCATAGTGCGAGCACCACAAGCAGGAAGACAAGGGCAAGGAAGACCAGGCTGAGGTAGCGCCGGATGGTGAGGAACTGGAGGCGGTTGAGCTGCTCGGCAGCAAACCACACAGCACCATTGATCGGTTCATAAACTCCCTCCCAGATCAGATCGCGCAGTTCGAGCGTGAACCGTGCTGGCTTGGGATCACCAGGCGCTGGCATTTCGACGATCTCCCGCGCTTGGAAAAGAAGCGTACCGAAAACCCGCCGAACGGGTTGGGCAAAGCTTGCGGACGTGTATTGGGTTTGTGGGCTTGGTTCGGGGAAGCCACAGTCCCAAGCGGGTGCACGGCGCAATGCGCGCGAGGCAAGGCGATGGACAAAGTAAGCGGTAAGCGATGCGGAGAATGCAATAAACAGAAACACCAGCAGCCCGTTATAGGAGCTGCGGCCCTCGGCGATTGGCACGATTGATAGCCATGGCACACTTGCTTGTACCGGCATGCGGCCGCCGACGAGCGCGAGCGTCACGGGCGCAAGGGCATCAATGACAATTCCGGGCACGATGCCTGCTATGAGACACAGGGCCGCCAACACAAACATGGCGTTAAGCGAAAAGCGGTCCACTTCCTGCGCCAGTTGGGCGGCAAGCGTCCGGGGGCGGCCAAGAAAAGTGACGCCAAAGGCTTTGACAAAACAGGCCGCGGCAAGCGCTGCTGACAGTGCAAGCAGGCCGCCGACTGCCGGGACCATGATCTTCAGCCCCCATTGGGGCAAATTAGGGCTTTGCAGTATCGCTTGAAAGGCCAGCCACTCCGAGACGAATCCGTTGAAGGGGGGGAGGGCGGAGATCGCGACGGCACCGATCAGAAAAGCAAAACTCGTGAATGGCATCCGATGGATGAGACCTCCGAGCTTATCCATATCCCGTTCGCCTGTCGCGGTCAGGACGGCCCCAGCACCGAAAAAGAGCAGGCTCTTGAAAAAGGAATGGTTGAGGACGTGGAACAGTGCGGCGGCAAGCGCCAGTGCCGCCGCCCATTCCATGGCGTTTGCCTCAAAGGCGAGTGCGAGGCCGAGGCTCACGAATATGACGCCTATGTTTTCGATGGTGCTGTAGGCGAGAAGGCGTTTGAGATCCTGCTCCATCAGCGCGTGTAGGATACCCAGCACAGCCGTGACACCGCCGAGCATCAGCACGACCATGCCCGACCACCATGCTGGCTCGCCAAGCAGATCAAAGACGACCCGGATGAAGCCATAGACCGCGACCTTGGTCATGACGCCGCTCATGAGAGCCGAAACATGGCTCGGCGCGGCCGGGTGTGCAAGCGGCAGCCAGACATGCAATGGCACAAGACCAGCTTTCGATCCGGCACCGATGAGCATGAGGATGAGAACGAAGGCCGCCACGGCCGGGGTGTGTCCGGCAGCACGCATCGTCGCGAAATCGTAGTCGCCGCTCACTCCCGCGAGAAGGCCGAAGGCGAGCAACAGGGCCAACGTGCCAAAGCTTGCCATGACGAGATAGATATATGCCGCCTTTCTGTTATCGCGCTCGCGATGATGCGTCATCACAAGCGCCCACGAGGCAAGGGACATGAACTCCCATGAGAGAAGGAAAGTGAAAGCGTCAGCAGCGAGGATCACGAGGTTCATACCGGCGAGGAAGGCCGGAAAGAATGGTAACAGCCTGTGCGG
>NZ_JBBNAN010000056.1:0-5523 GCF_037994405.1 Phyllobacterium sp. | reverse complement strand
TTCTGCGAGCCAGCTCTATCTTGAAGCCGTTCTGCGACAACGCAACGGACTGTGCCAGCAGCATCGACGCAAACTGATCGAAGTTTCCGCGCGATGCAGCACGCCCGACGAGCAAGACCTCCGCAGCCGTGTCCCGCCAGGGTTTGTGCGCCACGCCGCCCAAAGCCACATGCGCCATCGAGATCACGCCGTCATCGATTGTCAGCAACACTGCAGCCGATACAAGGGCAAAGGCATAAGACAGTCGGTCACGGATCTTCAGATAGCTGTATCGCTGGGCCTCGGGGGCAGGGGGCAACTCGATTCCAAGGATTATTTCGTTGTTTCGGAGATTTGTGTCCTGCTCGGGCCGCTCACCGGGCAACCGGTGAAAATCTGCAAGCGAAATCGAGCGTTCCCCGGCGGGACCCTGCACGATGATCGTCGCTCCGATCGCACAAAGAGCGACACACATGTCGGAAGGATGGGTGGCTACGCAGTCTTGGCTCGCGCCGAGAATGGCATGGTTCCGGTTTAGTCCGTTTCGTGCAGAACAGCCAATACCGGGTGTTCGTTTGTTGCACGGCGTCGTTACATCATAGAAATATGAACATCGCGTGCGCTGCAGCAGGTTGCCAGCGACCGTGGCCGCGTTGCGGAGCTGTGCAGACGCACCGGCGAGAATGGCGCTCGACAGCAAGGGATATCGGTTTTCGACGATCGAATGAAACGCCACGTCCGAATTCGTCACCAGAGCGCCTATCCTAAGGCTGCCGTCGGGGGTTTCGTTAATCTCCCGCAGCGGCAGGTCGTTGATGTCGATGACAGTCGTCGGTGTCGCTACATCGTACTTCATCAAATCGACAAGGTTGGTGCCGCCGGCCAGCAGTGTAGCGCCGGGATCGTCAGAAAGTCTCTCGATGGCTTGATCGATGCTCGCCGCGCGCAAATATTCAAACCGTCTCATGGCACCGTCTTCCGCCTGGGGGCCGCAACGACCTCTTCGATCGCGTCGACAATGCCAATGTATGCACCGCAGCGGCAAAGATTGCCGCTCATTGCTTCCCGGATCTCGGCGCGCGTTTTGGCCCTGCCTTCCGAGATGAGGCCGATCGCCGAGCATATTTGACCGGGTGTACAATACCCGCATTGAAGCGCGTCATGCCGCACGAATGCCTCCTGCAGAGGATGCAGTTCATTCGGCAGACCAATTCCTTCAATCGTTGTGATTTCAGAGCCATTGCGGCTCACAGCAAGCACAAGGCAGCTATTGATACGCATTCCATTGACGAGGACTGTGCATGCACCGCACTGGCCATGATCACAGCCCTTTTTCGTACCGGTAAGATTGAATCCCTCGCGAAGCAGATCAAGTAAAGTCACGCACGGTTCAATGCTGGTTTTGCGCTCAACACCGTTGACGGTCAGTGTCACTTGAAGTGCTGTGCTTGACCTCGCTTCCATCTTGGCCCCGCGGGTATTCATTCCCTTTGGTCTCGAGCTTGTATCGTTGCAGGTAAAAACTCTAGGCGCGCATTGGCGCTGTGACAAGTTTGAAAGCACGCGTAATCAAACAGCGAGTTTTACCAAGGAAGCTTTGTTAAAAGGATTGTGTCTGGATGCTGTCGCCGGGGCAATGCCGCTATTGGCTCGAAGGGACGCTCATGAAAGCCACAACACGATCCGGCGCCTGTGCCGACAAACCCGTCGGCCGTTTAGCTACCCTCGACAACCGTCATGCCATTGCGTTGCTAATGGCGTAACGCACACCATTGCTAGGGGGTTGAGCGTGTACTCACCACTTCATTGTCGTTGGCTCGAATATTTGAAACGTGTTCCGCCCGGCGGCCTTGGCGGCGTACAGTGCAGAGTCCGCCTTCTTGAAGAGCTCGTCTGGCGTGCAGGTGTCGAGGAGCGCGATCCCGACCGAGGCACCAAGCTTGATGGATTGGCCGCAGTGCTCAACGGGCCTGCTCACTGCCTCGACGATTTGGCCTGCAAGGTCCGCAATCGCGCTCTGGCACGAATGCGGTCCCAAGAGGACGGCGAATTCGTCGCCGCCGATACGCGCAACAACCTCCACGTCTCGGCACACTTGCTTGAGGCGTTGCGCAATCTCCTTCAAGCATTCGTCTCCGACCGCGTGGCCCAACGTATCGTTCACGCCCTTGAACCCGTCAAGATCGATTAGCATCAGTGCTCCGGACGCATTCGGCTCGCGCTCGCATAGATTTGAAAGTCTGGACTGAAACTGGCTTCGATTGGCCAGTCCAGTCATTAGATCGAATTCCGCCAGATACCGAGTCCGTTCCAACAGTATTTTCTGCTCGGTGATGTCTTGCTTCATCCCAAAGATGCGCACGGGAACATCCTCAGCGCACTCGACTGTGGCGGTCAGCCGTATCCATCGGCGATTGCCCTTCGCGGTGATGATCTCGGCGTCCATATCGAAGCTGCCGCGCTCGTCGATCGCTTTGCTACGCCGCACGTGAAGTTCTTTGGCTGAAGCTTCCGAATAGCAATTTACGATTTGAGCCCGATCGAGTGGCGAGCCGCGCGGAAGATCGAAGAGGTCATAGACCACATCCGTCCAATGCAATGTCTCTTCAGGTAAAGTGCATTCCCAAACACCGATCTTGGCGACCGCCGAGGATCGGTTGAAAATCTTCCGGCTGTGCGCGAGGGCGGCGGCTTGCTCGCGTATCAGCGTCTCCTTCGCCTCCAGTTCCGATTGCATGCGCGCCATGTCGGCGCCATTACGGTGCGGCACAATCAATGAGATTACTTCCGCTGCCAAATCGACAAGGCGGCGTATCTTTGTGGCAGACAAGCTAAGCGGACGAGTATCGGACATACTCCAACTCTATAACCTTCCTTGAGCGGCACGTCGCGTCCCTCGCGCCGACGCGCTTAACACTTTCTATCTAGCGGTTTCGGTGAGCTCAAGGGCCGAGCAGTAGAATTTCACTCAGATAAACATCACTGTTTTGACCGGCAACTGCCAAGGAAGCAAACACGCCGAGCGCCTGCAACGAATTAGCGTTTTTGTGATCCTCCAGTCTTACCCTGTCGCTTTGAGATGTACCCTCATGGGGGTGCTACTACCAGCAGTCAACCTCCTGCGGCGTATGTCGCGAATGCGGACAGGAATGCTACAGTTTTATGCAGCTGGAGCGAGCTGCGTTGGCTGAAATTCAACCGGTGTCTTGCGACCGAACCTCTCGATCAGAGCGATAACCCGTACCCGTGATTGCGTTCGAGTAGAATGTCGGCGGACGGGAAGACCGGAAAGGGTATCTATCCGGACGGGATGGTCGAACATGACGGCCACGTTGGATTGCTGCTGAAGAAGCTCGACGATCTCGGCATCGCCGACAACACCATCGTCGTCTCCACCAGTGACAACGGCGCTGAGGTCATGACTTGGCCGGACGGCGGAAACACGCCGTTCCGCGGCGAAAAGGCCACGAACTGGGAAGGTGGCTATCGCGTTCCGACGCTGATCAAATGGCCGGGCGTCATCAACCTAGGCACGATTTATAATGAAGCGTTCTCGCATTACGACCTCATTCCGACGTTCTGCGCAGCGGCCGGCGAACCGGACGTCGTCAACAAGTGCCTAAGTGGCTACACCGCAGCCGCAAAGACCTTCAAGGTTCATCTCGATGGCTACAACCTGATGCCGTTCTTCTCGGTGAGTGCGGCCGACTCGCCGCGCCGCGACTTCCTTTATTGGAACGACGACGGCGAACTTGTCGCCGTGCGCGTTCAGGACTGGAAGGTTGTCTTCAAGTCGCAGGATCATGAGGGCATTGGTGTGTGGCGATTGCCAATCAGGCTTGATTTGGCGCGTCGCAACGGCGCGTCGAATGTCCGGTGATGGGCGCTCAGCGGATATCGTCCATTCAGCTCGGCCGGTGTTAGGCCTTATCGCATCCATCATCAACGTTCATGGTACGAGCGACCTCGAGCGATTGATCCATTCGATGGTCTCGTGTTGCGGCATTGGCTTTGCAAAATAATAGCCTTGCATGGTCGCACAACCGAGCTGTCGCAATGCATGGAGATCCGCTTCTGTCTCAACTCCTTCAGCGACAACCTCTATTCCGAGTGACTTGCCGAGGCTCAGCATTGCCTGCACCACGTTGCGATCGTCCGTTGATCCGGCGATGCCAGCGACGAAGGAGCGATCAATTTTGATCCGATCAACATGCAGCTGTCGAAGCGACGACATCGAAGAATAGCCGACCCCAAAATCGTCAATGGCGATCCGCACGCCCTCGTTGGTCAATGCAGCAAGTTTGCCTTGCACGGATCGAATATCCTTGGCTGTGTCCTCGGTGATCTCGATCTCGAGCATGGACGCCGGCAAATCCAGTCTGCGCAGTTTTGCGATTATCAGGTCGTCCACGGCAATTTGAGCCATTTCACGCGGAGACATGTTCATCGCCACCCTCATATGACCGAGGTTCATTGCGCGCAATGTCTGCATCATGGCGCATACATCTTTCAGAATGTATCGAAACAGCGGCTCTGCAAGTCCCGATAAAGACGCAACTGCGACCAGATCGGTAGAGGGAATCCATCCATGTCGAGGATGGTTCCAGCGTACCAGAGCCTCCAAGTCACTAAGCTTGCGTCCTCCGTCACCCAAAATAGGCTGAAACCAGACCTCCACCGCATCATTGCTCAACGCTTTCGCAAGATCCCTCTCGATATCCCGCCTCATCTCGAGGTGACTGCGCAAGCTTTCGTCGAATATGTAGTACCGATTGCGACCCTGTGATTTCGCCTTGTAGAGCGCCGCGTCCGCACGTACCAGCATCTCATCGATATCGCGCTGGTTGGATGCACAAACGCCGATGCTGATACCAATGCGGCCAGCATCGAAGGTGGCAAACGGAATGGACATTGTTGCGATCAACTTGGTCGCTACAATTGAAATTGCGTCCTCAGCAAGTGTGGCGTCAAACAGAACGGCAAACTCATCTCCTCCCCAACGTGCCACGAGGACGCCATCTTGGAGGCTTTGACGAAGCCTCCTGCCGACCTCAACAAGCACCCTGTCGCCCGCTTTATGACCGAACGCATCGTTGATTGATTTGAAACCGTCGAGATCGAGCAACATGAGGACTAGCCCCGCGCCAGAAGTTGGCGAAGAAGCAACCGCTTGCATCAAGCCACCGCGGTTGAGAAGTCCTGTCAGCGCGTCGTGAGCCGCGCGATGCCCCATTTCAGCTGCGGCTTCCGTTGCCTGATCCCTGGCTGTTTTCAGGGATTCTGCCATGGCGGTGGCCTCATTCTTGAGCCTGCTTGATTGCCGGAACAAACCCTCGCTTTCCCTAGCCCCACGTATCAACGCTGCCAGGTAAAGCAAGGTCGTTGCTGCCAGGCAGTAGCGTTCAAACCCTCCTGCGTAGACCAGGCATCCGGCAACCGACAAAAGCACCGGTACAATGTAACAGATCGGCATTCGCGCATAAGCAAACCCGGCGGTTATTGCGCCCGCTGTAATCCCGCACAGGACAACCAAGTAGAAGACTG
>NZ_JBBNAN010000055.1:0-4394 GCF_037994405.1 Phyllobacterium sp. | reverse complement strand
CCGCAATGATCGGATCGTCGGTGAAAGGTCCGCAGCGGCAATCGCTTCGGCCGCGGCTGCGTACCCCTCCGGAACCGTATTCATCAGCATTGTCCTGAGCCGGCGAGTTTCTGGAACATCGGCAGCGGCGGGCGTTACCCAGCGGGCGAGCACCGCGTCAACGATCGCTGCCATACCGGACGTGCGGACCGTCTCGGCGCGACCTCGCCAGAGGTCAGGCGGTGGAATTGCCATGGCGGTGTCGCAGAGCACCAGCGAGGAGACAAAGCCCGGCGCGGTGGCGGCAAGAGCCTGGGCGACCATGCCCCCGATGGAGAGGCCAGCCACATGTGCCTGCGTGATCCCCAGCCGCTTCATGGCGCACAGCACGTCCGCGGCCAGGCCCTCGATACTGTAGGGCCCACGAGTAACCGCGGTCAGGCCATGGCCGCGCAGGTCCGGGCGGATCACACGGAAATCCCGGGAAAGCACCGCTGCCTGAGGGTCCCAGACCCCGTGGTCTGTACCGAGAGAATGGAGCATCAGGAGAACGGGTGCATCCTGCGGACCGTCTGTCCGCAAGTACATGGTGAGGTCGTCAAGGTTCAGGAACATGCGTTTTACTCTGCCGTGGAAACTGGAGACGGCACAATAGCGCTGGCAGGCCGGGGCCCCTTGGCGAACATGGCCACCGCTGCCACGAAGGCAGGCACGGCAGCCACCGCGAAGACCGTCGAGAGATCCCAGCCCAGCGACAGGAGAACACCTCCAATCATTGATCCGAGGATCGAGCCTGTACGGCCCACGGCATTGGCCCAACTCACACCGGTGGCCCGGTTTTCGGTCGGATAGTAGCCGGCTGCGAGCGCGTTGATGCCGACTTGCGCGCCCGCGACCCCAAAGCCTGCGCCGAAAATGGCGAGCACCAGGAGCCAGGGCACGGTCACCGCATGCCCGAGAAGCACGACAAAGAGGCCGGCCGCAACATAGGCTCCAGCGAGTACCTTGTGAGGTTCAAAGGCATCCATCAGGCGCCCGATCAGGATCGCTCCGATGGTGCCGCCGGTCGCCAGCGTCGCGCCCATGAGCGAAGCCTTCGCCATGGAGAAGCCCGCGGACGTGATCAGGAGAGGCAACCAGCTCGACAGCAGATAAAAGACGAGCAGGCTCATGAAAAAGGTCACCCAGATCAGGAGCGTGCCAACACCGCGCCCGTGCTTGAACAATTGTCCAACGGGCGATCCGGCAGGACGAACGGGCACGGCGAACACGGCCCCCTCAAGATCTGCTGCCGGAACAAGCCGCTTCAGCACGGCGGCAACGTAGCTTGGCTCGGCGCGCCGGCCCGCGAGATAGCGCGCCGATTCGGGCAAGAGTGCAAAAAGGCCGATAGAGAGCAGCAGCGGCAACATTCCGCCAAGGACGAGCAAGCCTTGCCAGCCCCAGGCCGCCACGACATGCGAGGCGGCAATTCCTGCGGCGGCCGAACCGATAGTAAAGCCACAGAACATCAGCGTAAGGAGCGTGGCGCGCCGGGGTTGGGTGCTGATTTCAGCGGTCAGTGTAATGGCTGCTGGCATGGCGCCACCAAGACCGAGGCCGGTGATAAAGCGCATGACCGTCAGCATCTGGACATCCGCGGCGAAGGACGAGGCGTAGGTGGCGAGACCGAAAAAGACGGTGGTGAAGAGGAGCACCGGCTTTCGGCCGATCCGGTCGGCGAGCGGTCCGAAGAGAAAGGCTCCGGTCATCAGACCGAACAGACCTGCGGCGAAAAGCGGAGCGAGGTCGACGGGGGAAACGCCCCACTCGGCCTTCAGCACGGGGGCAATGAAACCAATGGCCGCCGTGTCAAAGCCGTCGATAGCAACGACCAGAAAGCACAGGACAATGACAATCGTCTGGTAGCTTGACAGAGGGTTCGTATCAAACACCTCCTGAACATCGATGATCTTCTTCTGCATGGGTGGTTTCTCCTCCTGTTGTATCCCCGATCCGTTGCTTGGCTTCTCGTCCGCTGCAACGTGATTTTCGTTCATTGCATTCAGCCGGTATCGCCGCCGCCAACCGGCAGGATGGTTCCCGTTAGGTATGAGGCCTCGTCCGACGCCATGAAGAGGATGGCGTTCGCCTGCTCCTCCAGCGTGCCGTACCGCTTCATGAAGCTCGATTCCGTGGTCTGCCGAACGACCTCATCGATCCAGCGCCCGTCGTCTTCCGTCTGGTTTTCGCTGTTGCGCGGTATGCGGCGCTGCGGCGCGTCCGTGCCGCCCGGTGCGACTGCATTGACGCGGATTCCGCGTTCGGCATTCTCCATTGCCATCGCCACGGTGAGGGCGTTAACCGCTCCCTTCGCAGCCGAATAGGGCACACGATTGATGCCGCGTGTGGCGATCGACGAAACATTGACAATGACGCCGCTGCCCACCTCGATCATCGACGGCAACACGGCTCGGCAGCACCACATGGTCGGGAATAGCGAGCGGCGGATTTCCGCCTCAATCTGCCGATCGTCAAAATGCTCGAACGGCCGCATCCATATCGCCCCGCCGACATTGTTTACGAGGACGTCGATCCGTCCGAACTGGCGTATTGCTGTGGCTACAGCATCCCTCGCGCCCTCCCAATTCTCCAGATCGGCCAGAATGGCGATCGAAGAGCCCCCAGCAGTCTCGATCTCCACGGCGACCTCATGAACGAGTTCGGACCGGTCGACGAGTGCAAGGCGCGCGCCCTCTGCAGCGGCGCGGATCGCCACTTCACGGCCGATACCCTGGGCCGCGCCGGTCACGATCATGATCTTGTCCCGAAAGCGCTCCGACCTCATTACGCGGCCTCCGAAGCGTTGAACTTCTCATAATGGAAGGACGCCGGCTTGATGCCGATTATCTCGAAATGCTTGCGCACTGCTTCGACCATCGGCGGTGGGCCGCACAGATAGACATCGCTGTCGCCGCCATGCAGGTCTTCGGGTCCGAAGTGGTCGGTGACGAAACCCTTGCGGCTGGCGCTGCTGGCTGCATCGGCGACACAAACGCCGAATGTGAACTCGGGAATGGCCTCCGCGAATTCCTCCAGCTTGCCAACTTCGACCATGTCTGCGTCACGTGTGACGCCGTAAAGAAGGTGGATCGGCTGCGCTGATCTACCCTTTTCCTTGAGGTGGTCGAGCATGGCGAGGAAGGGTGCGAGTCCGGTACCTCCGGCGAGAAACAGCGCGGGGCGATGGAGATCGCGCAAATAGAAGGCACCGGATGGTCCATGCATCATCAGTCGGTCTCCAGGCGCGGCGCGGCTAGAAAGATAGGTCGACATCAACCCGCCCGGAATGTTGCGCACGAGGAAGTCGATACGACCGCCATTCACGCGCGACGAGAAGGAATAGGCACGGCTATGTGCCGTTTCAGGAACGGAAACCTGCATATATTGTCCTGGTAGGAAGGTCAGGCTGTCGGGCTCGTCCAGCTCCAGCGTGAAGCCGATTGTCGTATCGGACAGGTGGCGCACCTCGGACAGCCGGGCGCCAAAGGACGAAGGCCCGCTTTTGCACAGCTTTGATGTCGCGGGAACACTGACGACGCAGTCGCTCTCCGGCCGCATCTGACAAGTCAGTACATAGCCCTGCGCCGCCTCATCTTCCGTCAGCGCGTCCTCGATGTAAGATTCCATGCTGTAGCGGCCAGATTCGCAATGAGACTTGCAGGTACCGCAGACCCCGTCGCGACAATCCATGGGAATATTGAGCCGCGCGCGATAGGCGGCATCGACCAGGAGTTCGTTCGGGCCGCATTCGACAAAGCGCGTGACGCCGTCTTCGAAATTAAGGGCAACCTTGGGCATTGTCGAACCTCCTTCGATTCAGACGTGATAGATGTCGATGACGTGATGGATGTAGTCGTTGACAAGAACGATCTTCTTTCGGCCGATCTTCATCTCATCGCCCGCAACTTCGAGCGTATAGAAACTGGTGCCATAGTGGGTGTCGGTCGCCTTGTAGCGGAAGTTCTGCGTCATCCAGTTGAAGCGGATCTCGGCTTTGTCTTCCGTTTGGGACAGGATCTCCACATTGGAGATGTGATGCACGGTCCGAGGCTCCGGAAGGCTGGTAGCGCTCGAGCGATCCGTGCGAATACGGAAAATCCGGTCTTCCAGACCCTGCTTGCCGGCGTAGTACATCAGCGAAATTTCCGACAGCGGATCCTCCGTCAGCTTGTCGTCATCGTCCCAGGCCGGCATCCAGAACTCGACATGCTGCGCATAGAGCGCCAGCCAGTTGTCCCAGTCGCGGTCATCGAGATAGCGGGCCTCGCGATAGAGGAAGTCCTCGACCTTCTGGCGTGTAACCGTCATAACATCTCCTCCGGCGGACCGCTCCTCAGTCCGCCCCAATCTGATATTTCGAATATGCATCGCGG
>NZ_JBBNAN010000054.1:0-6851 GCF_037994405.1 Phyllobacterium sp. | reverse complement strand
GCGCCCCTGTTGCATGTCTCAGTGCAGGAAAGCCTCCGAGCCTACATCAATGAGAATAGTCTTGAAGCCGGTGCACCCATGCCGCCAGAAGGCGAACTCGCCAGCCAGCTTGGTGTCAGCAGGAACTCGCTGCGCGAAGGCATAAAGGCGCTGGAGTCGGTAGGCGTTCTTGAGTCAAGGCGAGGGATCGGTGTGTTTGTCAAAGCCTTCTCCTTCGAGCCGCTGCTCGACAACCTGGCCTATGGCCTTGGGGGAGCGCTGCGCCAGGTCGAGGAAGTGCTGGAAATTCGCCGGACGCTGGAGGTCGGCCTGATCGGCAAGACGCTGCAATTGATCACTGACGACGATATCCGTGAGCTACGGCAGGTAGTCGCGCGGATGCGTGTCCATGCTGAACGCAACGAGGCCTTCGTTGACGAAGACCGGCTGTTCCACAGACTGCTGTTCCGCTGCCAGGGCAATGAAACGCTGGTGCGGCTCATCGAAGTATTCTGGCTCGCCTTCTACAAGGCCTCTGACTTCGTCAACCTCGAAAATACCGACCCGATGGCGACCTGGCGCGATCATGAAGCGATCGTTGATGCCGTGGAGGCCAGAAATCTCGAAGACGCACGCAACCGTCTCGACAGTCACTACGAGGGGATCGCTCGGGTGATTGCACATAACAAGATCGATTCATCCAATGGGAGGATTCCATGAAACTGAAGATGATGGCCTCGGCTCTGGCGATATCCGCGGCGCTTATCGGAACCGGCATATCCATGTCGCTGACGCCGGCGCAAGCAGCCACCCTGTCGGGCGGGTTTGATGTGGGACCGGGAGGGTTCCAGGGCAATTTCAATCCGCTTTCCGCAACGGCCGGGTTCACCTGGCTCAGTGTCTATTTCGAGCCCCTCGTCACCTATGACGAGAAACTGCAGAAAGTCGTCGGTGTTCTTGCCGATTCCTACGAAGTCAGTCCGGATCAGCTGACCTACACATTCAAGCTGGCCGATGCCAAATGGCATGACGGCAAGCCGTTTACATCGAAAGACGCGAAGTTCACCATAGAATTGGCCAAAGATGCCAAATCGGGCTCGGTTCTGGCTGCCCGGCTGAAGGCTGTTTCAAATGTCGAGGCACCTGACAAGCACACGCTGGTGATCAAGCTGAGTGCTCCGAGTGCCAGCACGCTTGATACGATGACCAAGGTGATGATGCTGCCAGAACATGCGCTGGCATCGATACCGGTCGATCAGCTCGCGAAGAATAGCTGGTGGTCCACGACGCCTATTGGCACCGGGCCATTCAAGTTCACAAAATACGTTGCGGACCAGTATGTCGAACTTGCCGCCAATACCGACTACCGGGGCGGCAAGCCCGCGCTAGAACGTGTGATAAACCGCTACTTCGCCAATCCAGCTGCAGCAATCGCCGCGCTGCGGGCAGGGGAAATCCAGTTCACCTATGTTGATTCAAACGATGTTTCGACATTCAAGGGCGACGAAGGCTTCAGGGTGATCGAAGGCGACTCCTTCGTCGTGAATTATCTTGGCTTCAATCATGACTCGCCGATCTGGAAGGATGTCCGTGTCCGCAAGGCCGTGATGTATGCGATCAACCGCGATGCCATCATCAAAAGTCTTTATGGCGGTGCCGCCAAGTCCGCGAACTGTGCCTATGTGGTTGATCAATTGATACCGCAGGGCGTCGACACCTATGCCTATGATCCGGAGAAAGCCAAGAAGCTGCTTGAAGAAGCCGGATGGGCGCAGATCAATGGCGACAAACCGATCACGCTCTTGACCTACTACACAACGCCGCTGGCTACGAATGTGCTGGCCGCCGTACAGGCCATGCTGGCGCAGGTGGGGATCAACGTCGTGCCGCGCGCTGTCGATACGCCGACTTACAACAGTATCGTGCTGGATCCGACGCCCGACGTGGCGCAGTTCCAGCTGGTCTATGCCGGTCTGCAGAACGGACCGGACGCGGGAAGCATCAATGTCGGTCTCAATGAAAAGCAGATCCCGCCGGCAGGTCCGAATGTGGTACGCGCCCGCATGCCCGACCTGAATGCGGCGCTGGATTCCGCGCTTTCAGAGCCGGATGCCTCCAAGCTTGTTGCCCGCTACCAGGACGTCTGCAAGGTGATGAATGCAGACCTGCCATGGGCGACGATGTGGGTGGCAAACCGCTATGGCGTCGTGTCGGCAAAGCTCAAGGATTTCACGTGGACACCGGCTCCAGGTGGCGGGCCTTACCAGGCTCATCCGGAAAAATGGTCGATCGCCGAATAGGCCACGCCGTTTGATTACAGGGGTGACCTCGGTCACCCCAACACTGCGGAAACAATATGCTTCAGTACAGTCTTCGACGCCTGATGATAGGAGCCGGCATGCTCATCGCATTGAGCGTGCTGATTTTCCTGCTGCTGCGTTTCACGCCGGGTGATCCGATCGATGCCTATATTGATCCGAATATCCCGATGTCACCAACACAACTCGCCGGGCTGCGCAGCCAGCTCGGACTGGATAAACCCTTGCCGGTGCAATATCTCGCGTGGCTGCAACAGGCGATCACCGGCAATCTCGGCTTTTCGATCAAGCGTCAGGACCAGCCGGTGTTGAGCCTGGTACTGTCGCGGATCGGGCCGACGGTGCTGCTGATGGGGTCGGCCTTGGTCATTGCCGTTGTCGCGGGGATCGTGACTGGCGTCATAAGCGCGGTGCGCCGCAATTCCGCTGCGGACCTGTCGTTCTCGGTGTTCGCTGTTATTGGCATTTCCAGCCCGGCATTTCTCAGCGCGTTGGTCGGCCTTTATGTCTTTGCCGTGCGGCTGCACTGGGCACCATCCGGCGGCATGCTGACGCCTGGCGCAGAATTTTCGATCGGCGATCTGCTTTGGCACCTGATCCTGCCTGCTGCACTTCTATCGATCGCGCAGGCCGCTCTGATCATGCGCTACATGCGCGCTTCGCTGCTGGAAGTCCTCAACCAGGACTATGTTCGAACGGCTCGCGCCAAGGGCGTCAAGGAATTCTGGGTTATCGCCAAACATGCCTTACGCAACGCGCTGCTACCGGTCGTGACCCTGATCGGTTCGACGATTGGGCTTGCCATTGGCGGTGCCATATTCATCGAGAGCGTCTTCAATTGGCCGGGAATGGGACTGTTGCTCGTCAATGCCGTGGAGACGCGCGATTACCCCGTCATCATGGGAGCGACACTGATCATCGGCGCCTGTGTGATCGTCGTCAATCTGCTGACCGATATTACCTATGCGGTCATCGATCCGCGCATCAAGGTGGGTTGAGATGCTGGCTCGTGCTCCTTCACCCAGTCCGGGGCCGATCACCCGCGCGTTGCAGCGCTTCGGCCACAACAGGGCGGCGATCTTCGGCCTTTGTTTGATCGTGCCGATGCTGGTATTGATCCTGTCCTATCCGCTGTGGTGGACATTCAAGCCGAACGACATCGATCTTCTGGCCATGAATAGTGGCCCTACGGTTACGCATTGGTTCGGCACTGATGGCGTCGGGCGCGACGTCTTTGCACGCGTTCTCGAAGGCGGGCGCATTTCACTGCTCGTGGCAGTCGCGTCGACGATCGTATCCGCGATCATCGGCTTTCTGGTCGGCGCCGTCTCGGCCTTTGCCGGGCGCTGGGCCGACGCCGTCACCATGCGTTTTGTCGACCTGGTCATGACCTTGCCGCCGGTCATCTTCCTTCTCGTGCTCGCGTCGATTGCCGGTACCGGTATCTGGCCGACGGTCCTCGTCATTTCACTTCTCTCCTGGCCACTCCTGTCGCGCATGATCCGCTCCCGGCTGCTTGAGCTGCGGGAGCGGGACTTTGTCATGGCGTCGCGCGGCATGGGGGCAGGGCTCTTTCACCTGCTGTTCCGGCATGGCCTGCCGAACTCGATCGATATCCTTGTCGTCTACGCCACGCTGCAGATCGCCAATGCAATTCTTCTGGAAGCGGGATTGTCGTTCCTCGGCCTTGGCATAGCCCCGCCAGCCGCGAGCTGGGGCAATATGCTGAACGCCGCCCGCTCGACTGCCGTGCTCGAACAATTCCCGTGGCAATGGCTGTTTCCCGGCGGAGCGTTGGTGCTTGCCGTTCTCGCAATCAACTTCATTGGCGATGGTCTGAGGGATGCCTTCGATCCTCGCGCCGAACTAAACTGACAACGAAAGAAAGCGAAAATGACAAAATTCCATGGTGTTGTTCCTCCCGTCGTGACACCGCTCAACCCGGACTTCACGGTCGACTATGCGTCATACACAAGGGTGCTTGAGCATCTGATCGGGGCAGGATGCCACGGTGTGTTCGTGCTGGGATCGACCAGCGAAGTCGTATTCCACGACGAAAAGACTCGGCAGAAAATCCTCGAACACACGGTAAAGGTGGTCGACGGCCGCGTGCCAGTCATTGCCGGCGTCATCGATCCGACTACCGACCGGGTCATAAGCCATGCAAAAGTCGCCAAGGATGTCGGAGCTGCTGCGGTCGTCGTGACCGCGCCGTTCTACACCGTGACCAGCCAGTCCGAGACGGTTGATCATTTCCGCTATATCAAAGACGCGGTTGATATTCCCCTGGTCGCCTATGACATCCCGGTTTGCGTGCACGTCAAACTGGCACGTTCGACCGTGACAAAGCTGGCCAAGGAAGGCGTCATCATCGGCCTCAAGGACTCGAGCGGCGACGATGGCAACTTCCGCTATGCCTTGCTTGATCTCGCCGAGCACAAGGATGTCTTCCTCATGACCGGTTCGGAGATCGTCGTCGACAATGCGCTGCAGATGGGCGCGCACGGTGTTGTTCCGGGCCTCGCCAATGTCGATCCGCATGGATATGTGCGGCTATGGGATGCGGCGCAGCGTGGCGACTGGGTCGCGGCGCGCAAGCAACAGGAGCGGCTCTGCCGTCTGTTCGAGATCGTGTGGATCGCGCAGGGCCGCGTCAGCGGCGGCGCTTCGGGCGTCGGCGGGTTCAAGACGGCCATGCGCAGCCTCGGCATTATCGACACCAATGTTATGCCGCGCCCGCGCCAGGCGCTGAACGATACGGAAGCGGCGCGTATCGACGCGATTCTGCGCTCGACGGGCCTGCTTGGCTGACAAGACATGGATAAGCGCATCGAACCCATCCTCGACATTCGCGGGTTGCGAACCGTCTTTTGCACCCGTGGCGGCGAGATCACGGCTGTCAACGGCATCGACCTGACCATTGCTGCCGGCGAAACGGTGGCGCTTGTCGGCGAATCCGGTTCGGGCAAATCGGTGACGAGCCTTTCCGTCATGCGGTTGCTGACCCGTAATGTCGGGGCGATTGCTGCCGGCAGCATCCGGTTCAAAAGCAAGGATGGTGCGGTGCGCGATCTGGTCACGCTGGATGAGCAGCAGATGCGGCAAATCCGCGGCGACGATATCGGCATGGTGTTCCAGGAGCCGATGTCCAGTCTCAATCCGGTGTTCACCGTCGCTGACCAGATAGCGGAGCCCATTCGCATTCACCGCAATGTCGGCCGGAAGCCGGCTAGGGATGCGGCGATTGCCCTGCTGGAACAGGTCGGCATTCCCGATGCAAAACGCCGCGCAGGGCAATATCCGCATGAACTGTCCGGCGGGATGCGGCAGAGGGCAACAATTGCGATGGCGCTGGCCTGCGATCCGACATTGCTGATCGCCGATGAGCCAACGACTGCGCTTGATGTGACGATCCAGGCGCAAATTCTCGACCTATTGCTCAAACTTCAGCGCGAGCGTGGCATGGGTATGCTCTTCGTCACGCACAATCTTGGCGTGGTTGCAGAAATAGCCCATCGCGTGGCTGTGATGTATGCGGGGCGCATCGTCGAGGAGGGGCCTGTCCGTGCGGTTTTCCGCAATCCACGCCATCCCTACACGATTGGACTTCTGGCTTCCATGCCGCGGCTCGGCGAGGCAACACGCATGAAGCAGGCAGGACAGCAACTGGCGGCCATTCCGGGTGTTGTGCCGAGTTTGACGGATATGCCGCAAGGCTGCGCTTTTTCTCCGCGCTGCCGTTTCGCAATCGATGCCTGCCGGGTGGCCGTACCGCCGCTTGCCGAGGTAAATGCGGGTCACAGCAGCCGCTGCATTCGCTGGCAGGAGATCAACCCATGACCGCCGCTCCATTGCTTTCAGTTCGCGATCTGGCAAAGCACTACGTCTCGCATGGCACCAGGCTGAATATTCTCGAAGGCATCTCCTTTGATATTGCCAGGGGTGAGGTGGTCGGGCTCGTCGGCGAATCCGGCAGCGGCAAGACCACCATCGGCCGTTCGGTGTTGCGGCTCGTCGAGCCTTCCGCCGGCAGCGTTCAGTTCGATGGCACGGAACTGACAACGCTTTCGGCCGCGCAGATGCGGCGGGCGCGGCCCCGCATGCAGTATATTTTCCAGGATCCTTTCGCGAGCCTTTCGCCGCGCATGACGATCGGCGAGATCCTGACCGAAGGGCTAAATATCCAGGGGATCGGCACGCGCAAGGAACGTCTCGACCGGGCACGATCGGCGCTCGAACAGGTCGATCTGCCGGTCGAGGCGATCAACCGTTACGCCCATGAGTTTTCCGGGGGGCAGCGCCAGCGCATCGGTATTGCGCGAGCGCTGACGCTTGCACCGGAGTTCATCGTCGCTGACGAGCCTGTGTCAGCGCTGGATGTGTCGATCCAGGCACAGGTGATCAATCTCCTGCGCAATCTGCAGCAGCGGCTTGGCCTCACCATGCTGTTCATCTCGCACGATCTCGCGGTGGTCGAGTACATCTGCGACCGCGTGATTGTGCTCTACCTCGGCCGCATCATGGAAATAGCCACAAGTGCCGAGCTCTATGCCC
>NZ_JBBNAN010000053.1:0-6221 GCF_037994405.1 Phyllobacterium sp. | reverse complement strand
GGGCGCGGTCGTCATCGCCATGCTCGATCCTTACGGCAATGATGCCGCAGTGAAGGAGCTGGCGGATGCGGGCGTGACCGCCTTCACGATGGAGTTCATGCCGCGCATCACCCGGGCGCAGGTCATGGACGTGCTTTCCAGCCAGGCCAATCTCGCCGGCTACCAGGCGGTTGTCGATGCGGCCGAGGAGTATGACCGGGCGCTACCGATGATGATGACGGCGGCGGGCACGGTACCTGCGGCCAGGGTGTTCATCATGGGCGTCGGCGTCGCGGGGCTGCAGGCCATTGCCACGGCGCGCCGTCTCGGGGCGGTGGTGACCGCCACGGACGTGCGCCCGGCGGTGAAGGAGCAGGTGGCTTCGCTCGGTGCCAAATTCCTTGCCGTCGAGGACGAGGAATTCAAGGCAGCGGAAACCGCTGGCGGCTACGCCAAGGAAATGTCGAAGGAATACCAGGCCAAGCAGGCCGCGCTGGTCGCCGATCACATCGCCAAGCAGGATATCGTCATCACCACGGCGCTCATCCCAGGACGCCCCGCGCCACGGCTGGTGACACGGGAAATGTATGCGCGCATGCGTCCGGGTTCAGTGATCATCGATCTTGCGGTCGAGCGCGGCGGCAATGTCGAAGGCGCCGTCGCCGGCAAGATTACCGAGGTCGACGGGGTCAAGATCGTCGGCCATCTGAACGTTCCTGGCCGCATCGCCGCCACCGCATCGCAGCTTTATGCCAAGAACCTCGTCGCCTTCTTCGAGACGCTGGTCGACAAGGATACGAAGAGCGTCAAGATCGACTTCGAGGACGAACTGGTCAAGGCGACCGTTTTGACCCATGGGGGCAAGGTGGTTCATCCGAATTTCGCCGGTGCGGCAAGTGCCGCGGCGCCAGCGCCAGCGGCAAAGCCCGCTGCGAAAAAGGCGGCGTCTGCCAAGGCGCCGGTGACAAAGGATGCTCCGGTGAAGGCAGAAGCCAAGAAGGCGGCGCAGAGGAAGGCGGCCGCAAAAACGGCTGCCCCCAAGACGGCTGCCCCCAAGACGGATGCCCCCAAGACGACTGAAGGAGAGGCGTGATGGCTGATGCTACACTGGAAAAGGCGCTTGAGACCCTGAACCAGGCCACCGAGATGGTGCGCCAGGCTGCCGAAAACATGCCGGAGGCTGCCGGCGCTGCAGCCCATGCGGTCACCGGCGGCGCCGTCGATCCGTTTGTCTTCCGCCTTGCCATTTTCGTTCTGGCGATCTTCGTCGGCTATTACGTCGTCTGGTCGGTGACACCGGCCCTGCATACGCCGCTGATGGCCGTCACCAACGCGATCTCCTCGGTGATCGTCGTCGGTGCGCTGCTGGCGGTCGGCCTCTCGGCCAGCGGCGCTGCCACCGGCCTCGGCTTCCTTGCGCTCGTCCTCGTCAGCGTCAACATCTTCGGCGGCTTCCTCGTCACTCACCGCATGCTGGCCATGTACAAGAAAAAAGAAAAGTGAGGCCATGAGCATGAGCGTGAATTTCGCAACTTTTCTTTATCTGGTCTCCGGCGTCCTGTTCATTCTGGCGCTGCGCGGCCTCTCGCATCCGACCACCAGCCGTCAGGGCAATTATTACGGCATGACCGGCATGGGCATATCGATCCTGACCACGCTGGCTTTGGCCGAGCCGAGCTTCAAGGGTCTTGGCCTGATCGTCGTCGGCCTTGCCATTGGCGGCAGCGCCGGCGCCTATATCGCCAAGCGCATTGCCATGACCGCCATGCCGCAGCTGGTTGCCGCCTTCCACTCGCTCGTCGGTCTGGCCGCGGTAATGGTTGCCGCCGCCGCGATCTATGCGCCCGGTTCCTTCGGCATCGGTGAGCTCGGCAGCATTCATGGCCAGGCTCTCATCGAAATGTCGCTTGGCGTCGCCATCGGTGCCATCACCTTCACCGGCTCGATCATCGCCTTCCTGAAGCTCGACGGCCGCATGTCGGGCAAGCCGATCATGCTGCCCGGCCGCCACTTCCTCAACGTCGCCCTGCTGGTTGCCATCGTGCTGCTGGTCGTTGCGCTGGTCCTGACCGAAAGCCATGCGGTGTTCTGGCTGATCGTCATCCTGTCCCTGGTGCTCGGCGGCCTGATCATCGTGCCGATCGGCGGCGCCGACATGCCGGTGGTCGTGTCGATGCTGAACTCCTATTCCGGCTGGGCCGCGGCAGGCATCGGCTTCACGCTCGGCAACCTGGCGCTGATCATCACCGGTGCACTGGTGGGGTCGTCGGGTGCGATCCTCTCGTACATCATGTGCAAGGGCATGAACCGGTCGTTCATCTCGGTCATTCTCGGCGGCTTTGGCGGCGAAACCGCCGCTGCTGGCGGCGGCGAGGTCGAGCAGCGCCCGGTGAAGCAGGGTTCGGCCGACGATGCTGCCTTCATCATGAAGAATGCCTCCAAGGTCATCATCGTGCCGGGCTATGGCATGGCGGTGGCGCAGGCCCAGCATGCCCTGCGCGAAATGGCCGACAAGCTCAAGGCGGAAGGCGTCGAAATCAAATACGCCATCCATCCGGTGGCCGGACGCATGCCCGGCCACATGAACGTGCTCCTGGCCGAGGCGAACGTGCCTTACGACGAAGTGTTCGAACTTGAAGACATCAACTCGGAATTCGCCCAGGCCGACGTCGCCTTCGTCATCGGCGCCAATGACGTGACCAACCCGGCGGCAAAGACCGACCCGAAATCGCCGATCTTCGGCATGCCGATCCTCGATGTCGACAAGGCCGGCACAGTGCTGTTCATCAAGCGCGGCATGGGCTCCGGCTATGCCGGCGTCGAGAACGAACTGTTCTTCCGCGACAACACCATGATGCTGTTCGCCGATGCCAAGAAAATGGTCGAAAACATCGTCAAGGCGCTTGATCACTAGACAACGGATCATTCGAGTTAGCAAAAGGCCCGCCAGACCTGGCGGGCCATTTGTTTTTGATCAGATCAGTTTTAGCAGTTTCTGTGTCAACAGCCTCTCGAAGGCAGCCAATCTGCCGGCAGCAATCTTCTCTGCATTGTAAAGTGACACCATCGAAAAGCCGGCGTTCGGGGCACATGTACCAATGATGGCGCGCGACAGGATGCGACGAACAGGGCGGAACATGATGAACCAGTCGATCCACCAGGGCGAGCCAAGCGTCGTGATCGCAAAGCAGGATTGCAGCTGGGCAAGCTTCGGGATCATGCGGCCAAAATCAGGCGCGTGATCATAGGCTACGCCAGGCACGAATACCCGATCGATCCAGCCCTTCAAAATAGCGGGAAGCCCGAACCACCATGTGGGAAAGATGAGGACAAGCACATCGGCAGTTCGAAGCGCCTCCGCGTCCTCGGCAACCGCACTCGCATCATGCTCAGCATAATAACTCCGCCGCTCGCTTGACGTGAGGCGTGGATCGAAATCGCGCTCATACAGATCGACGATCCGCAGATCGTGTCCTGCGTCAGTGATCAAAGAAGCAGTCAGAGATGCAAGATGCGCGCAAAGACTATTCTTAAGCGGATGAGCCAGGACAACGACGATGCGTTTGCCCATGGTGCATCAAGACTTGCGCGTGCGGGCAAGTCCGTCGAGAGCTGGCTTGTACTTGGGATCAAGCTGGGCCGCCCGGGCATAGGATTTCGCGGCCCGAGCCTTGTCGCCGCGATGCTCGTAGATCAGCGCCTGGTTGGCCCAGCCCTCGGCAATCGTGCCATCGAGCTTGATTGCGGTATTGAAGTCGTCGAAGGCATTATCGTCGTCGCCGAGCGCGACATAGGAAATGCCCCGGCCGTTATAGGGTTCTGCCGCATCCGGCTGCAGCGAGATTGCCGTCGAGAAATCCTCGATCGCCTGCTTGTGCTGATTGCGTGCCTGATAGATAAGGCCGCGGTTGTGATAGGCACGTGGGTCCGTGGTATTGAGCTGGATCGCCTGCTGGAAATCGTTCATGGCCTGATCCAACTGACCGGCCTGACGATAAAGATTGCCACGGCCAATATAGGCGGCGTCGTACTGCGGATTGAGCTGTATAGCCTTGCTATAGTCCGCCACGGCCTGGGCCGTATTGCCCATATTGCGATAGACCAGGGCACGGTTGGCATAGGCCTGATAGAAATTCGGGTTCAGTTGCAGCGCCGTGTTGAAATCCTTGATCGCATCATTGTTGCGACCGGCACGGCCAAAAGCCGAACCACGCACATTGTATGCTTCCGGATCCTTCGGGTTGTTGCGGATGACGTCGTTGAGTGAACTGATGTTCTCGGCGGAACCTTGTGCCTTGTCGATACCAGTCATATCGCTGGTCGAGGTGCTCTGGCATCCAGCGATTGCCAAGGTAAGGACGGATGCGAATATCAAACCGGAAAACCGCACCGATTTGAAGGTTGACCGAGTTCCGCGATACGAGGTCATTTCAACTGAATAGGTCATATTTCATGTGTCCCGTACAACCGAGGGCTTTACAAGCCCTATTGTTCCGATGGCACCAAACGAAAAAAGGGCGGTGTGGCACGTGCCACTCCACCCCGTATTCGGGTCAAGGCGTCGATAAAATGCTGATCAACGAGCCGCAGAAGCGCGGACCGGAGCCTTGCGTGCCGGCATTGGCAGAAGGCCTTCGCGCTGTGCCTGCTTGCGCGCAAGCTTGCGGGCACGGCTGATTGCTTCTGCCTTCTGGCGGGCGCGCTTGATCGAAGGCTTCTCGTAATGATCATGCATCTTCATTTCGCGGAACATGCCTTCGCGCTGCATCTTCTTCTTGAGAACGCGGAGAGCCTGATCAACATTGTTTTCGCGTACGAGTACCTGCACGTTTTATCCTGTATCTCTTAGAATTTCGTTGAGCCCGGCTCACCGTATCCACCGCCGATCGATGGGACAACAAACCAGACTTCGCGACGGTCATCCATCGCAAACTGCCGTGGCCATTATCAGAAACTGGACGGCATGTCCATGGTGCTGATGTCCAAAATGGCTGATATTCCTATCTTGCGCAAACAGCATGTCCGGAATTTTAGATTAACCGGCATGGAGCGCCAATCTCCGTCGCAAAATGGCAAAAGACCTTTGGACGGATGCGATACTGATGCATAAAAGCGTGGCTCCCAGTCATAAAATCGATGTCGATTTCTGAACAGGGTCCTGTGAAAATCTCTGAACAATCGCTCTGCGAAGGCTAACTGGTTCGCAAAGGAATAGGAAATGCGGAAATATTCGGTGTTTGCTCTGGCCCGCGAAGCCCTGCGTGCTCACAAGGGTTGGGAGCAGCAATGGACATCACCCGAACCCAAGCCGGAATATGATGTCATCATTGTCGGCGCGGGCGGACACGGTCTTGCGACCGCCTATTACCTTGCCAAGGAACACGGCATCACCAATGTCGCGGTGCTCGAAAAGGGCTGGTTGGGTGGTGGCAATACCGGTCGCAACACGACCATCATCCGCTCAAACTATCTCTACGACGAGTCTGCTGGTATCTACGAACATGCGGTGAAGCTCTGGGAAGGCCTTAGCCAGGACCTCAACTACAACGTGATGTATTCGGCGCGCGGCGTGATGATGCTGGCGCACAATATCCACGACGTTCAGGTGTTCAAGCGCCACATCCATGCCAACCGGCTCAACGGCATCGACAATGAGTGGCTGACGCCGGAACAGGTGAAGGAATTCTGCCCGCCGATCAATCTGTCGGCTGACGCCCGCTACCCGATCATCGGCGCGGCGCTGCAGCGGCGCGGCGGCACCGCCCGGCACGATGCCGTTGCCTGGGGCTATGCCCGCGCTGCGGCGGATCGCGGCGTGCATATCATCCAGAACTGCGAGGTCACAGGAATTCGCCGCGCGGCCAATGGCGCCGTCATCGGTGTCGATACCAATCGCGGTCCGATCAATGCGAAGAAGGTTGGCGTCGTCGCTGCCGGCCATACGTCGGTGATCATGAACATGGCCGGCGTACGCATGCCGCTTGAGAGTTACCCGCTGCAGGCGCTGGTATCGGAGCCGGTCAAGCCGCTGATCCCCTGCGTGATTATGTCGAATACGGTGCATGCCTATATTTCCCAGTCAGACAAGGGTGAAATGGTCATTGGCGCTGGAACTGATCAATACACCTCTTATTCGCAGACAGGTGGTCTGCACATCATTAACCATACGCTCGACGCGATCTGCGAGATGTTCCCGGTTCTGACCCGACTGAAGATGCTGCGCTCCTGGGGCGGTATCGTCG
>NZ_JBBNAN010000052.1:0-15540 GCF_037994405.1 Phyllobacterium sp. | reverse complement strand
GTCTTATAACGCGCAGATTAACGTACACCTTCAGAACATCGCCACGTTAGAGATAAGAATATCTGAGCTACAAACTATTCAGGATAACACCGGTGAGATTGCGATGAATAGGCAACTCATTGCTGGGGAAGGTGAGAAAATCCGGAAATTAGAAGAACTCATAAAGCTTCTAAGCGAGGCCAAGGGTCCCGGATGATGCGAGCTGATCCTCGCCGCACCGCAGTAGACCGCACAAGATGGCGACGGCTCCTCAAAAAAAGCGGAACAGGAGCGGCTGGTGCTGGTGGGGGGACCTTTGTGCCGTCGTTACTGTTCCGCCTTTAGCGGAGGACTCCGGCCATTTTCGCGGGCCACCTAAAAATTTGCGACGGAACCCGATTTCGTCGAGAATATATCCATCCTGGTCAACGGCGCGCCACAGCCAGTGCTTTCGGCCACCGATGGAAATCACGACCTCATCCAGGACCCTCGAAAAGGTCAAAATCGAGATGAGCTTGCAGGTGCTCGCCTACAACATGAAGTGCATGATCAACATCTTCGGCGTCAAGCCGCTGATGACGGCAATCGCCGCCTGATCCACGCCCCGCCTGCCAGCTGCCTCATCGCTGCCACGCTCAAAACAGCGGCCGTCATACGCAATCTGCAATCGCGTTTTCACACGACCTCCACCCGATTCGGTCTTTGGACTTTCATCGCGGCATTTTTCGTCTCACGAGCGCAGCCGACTGAATCACGCCAGCCCAGACCTTTGTGCTGCGCGGACTGAGCGACCGCAACAAGGACAATCTTTTGCCTTTACGATGGCCGAACAAAGTGTCACTTGCCAGCCTTGATCTTCATCTTCATTCTGAAGTCGGTTCGGCGTCTAGCATTTTCTGCAGGCATGATCGTCAGCGGCATTGGCCTTTCGTTTCATAGCCAGTAATTCAAGCTGTCGTCCGACCTGGTGGTGATGCGAGATGGCCGAGTCGGGTTGTAAGTGTGGCTTTGCGATGGTTCATGGTTCACTTTCCAAATTCCGCCAGTATTTCCGCGGCTTGGCGAGAGCCGTCATCGCCGGGTTGTCTCTGGCTACATCGGACAATGCCGGCGAAGCCATCTCCGGAGCAGACGCAGCGGCTCCCGTGTTGAACGCACGGGAAGTTCGACGTTTTCCGGTTCCTGACGCATTTCAGGGCGTCGCCGTCAATGCGCACGCATTCTACGCGATCTCCAACACACAGATCACCAAATACGACAAGGCAAGTGGCAGGAGGTTGGCGAACTGGTCCGACCCGAGCGGCGATATCGTCCATCTGAACAGTTGCGCGATCCGGAAAGCGATCCTCGTCTGCGCTCATTCGAACTATCCGGATAGCCCGGCGAGAAGTTCGATCGAGATATTCGATACCGCGACGCTGAAACATGTCGGTCATCGCAGCCTGGGCATCACGCCGGGCGCGCTGACTTGGGCCGCTTGGCATGAGGGTGCGTGGTGGCTCTGCTATGCGACCTATGGCGGCTTCGCCCAAGATCCGTACAAGGCTGGATCGTCGACCACAATCGTCAGATACGATGAGCGGTGGCGGCGGCGGCGGCGAGAGACTTGGCTGTTTCCGACTTCCGTCCTCAATTCATTCGGCGCGATGTCGGCTTCAGGCGGGGCCTGGGGGCCGGGCCACTATCTCTACGTCACGGGACATGATCGCCCGGAACTCTACGTCCTTCGCCTGCCCGAGTCCGGCTCGGTCTTGCGGCATGTCGCGACCATCATCATCCCCGGGCACGGCCAGGCCTTCGGGTGGGACCCGACACAACCGCGCATACTTTATTCGATCGACCGCGCTCTGCGCGCGATCATCGTCGTGCGGGTGCCGCCGATCCCGACGCAGGAGCAATGAAACCGATCGCCTTGAACGCAAGACAAATCAGGGTCGCGCAGCCAAATTCAATCAGAATAGAATACCTTCATAAGCACTCTGACACCTATTCTTTCGACCGTCACAGCAGCTTTTCTCGCTTCCTTCTGCGGATCGTCGAGGCTTTTACCACTGTGCTCGCCGCTGGCGTGACATGAGGCGACGACACCAAAAAAGCAGCGGCGGCATGCAGGCGCAATGCTCAGCATGCACATCACTAGAATAGGATCACGAGCAATACGAGTGCCGGTGCATACAAAGCAATGGCGCGGTGTAACTCGGGTATCCCAAGACAACCTTTGTAAGCCCTGCACGTTTCCCGCGTGAAATCTTCGAGCCATCATCGTAATTGGACTTCATGATGCTGGAGTCACGCTTGCCTCGGGTGTAAATTGAAAATGGGCGGACCAACTATCGTTCGAATAGGAGGCCAAAATGAAGCACCATGCACTCGAGCAGCTGCAGATCGTCGCCGAGGTTGATCAGGACTACCTGTACCGGGTCCTGTCGCGCAGCGAGCGTCTTGAACGCTGGGCGTATCTCCTCGAACAGAATCCTGACCGGCGCCTTTCGACGCTGCACCAGACCGAGTATCAGCCGGCGACGACGCGCGCGGCCATGCGTAGCGACGGCTCACCGATCTCGGTCGCTTTCGAGGATCCTGTCCTCCGGGCAGCCGGGTTGAAAAATGACAGTTACGGCGAAGCGAAGCGGTTCTTCGAACTGACCGACAGGCAATTGCACAAGGTCATCTGCTATTGCCATTTCGGCGCAACGGTGAACGCCGCAACGGCTGCGCATTACGTCCGTAAGCTGCCTACCTGGAAACAGCCAAGTATCTTCGCTTGGTTGCACCAGATGTTCGCCCGATAAGGCGACATTGCTTTGTCGGGTTATTGTTGAAGCAGCCACCGGTCGTCAAATCACCCGTGGAGTACCAGGTTGTCACGTGCGCCAAGGGTCGTGACGACACCAGCCAGACCAATTTCTGTGACAGCTGCAGCGTCAACGGGATAACGGTTTTTCGCGTCGTAGGGTAGTCGGTGTCAAAGCTGTCGTTAGGTGGCCGCGCCGAACAGCAAGAGAACGGCACCGATTGTCAATAAAACCAAGCCGGGCCCATTCCGCACCAATCCAAGCATCGGAGGCCTTGCTGCCGAGGCGAAAGATGACAAGACATTAGCGAAGGCAAGTCGGGCTCACGACTGTCGGATCCGCAAGCCATGCAAAGACTGTAGCAGCTTCTGCCCTGACTCAGCGTCCAAATAAGAAGAAGTAGCGCAACACCCCGGCACTGTCGCACTCGGTGCCGGGTACTTTAATCATCAACGGGAGGAACGAATGTCGAATGCCAACATGGCTCAGTATCACGCCCGCTTAGCCAAATCGGGTACTGACACGTCCGCGCAAATCACTCATTTGGGCGACGCAATCATTTACTTGGCCAAGGCGCTAGAAGACGTACAGCACCAGATTAAGATGCTGCATCGGAAATAGCTCGCCTGTCCACTTTTGCCGGTCGAAATGACTACTGCGCCGCCGGCTGCGAGCGATCTGGCATGAGTGAAAACCTTGTTCCGGTTGTGGGCATCTTACAAAGCAAAGATAATGATGAGGTCTGGCATGATGATGCCCAGCAATCCGGCATTTACGCCGTGCAGCGCTTTGCTCGCACACTAGAGCAATGGCCAGACCGAAGGACAAATCAACCGGCTGAAAACGCTCAAACGCGGAATGTATGGCCGTGCAAGCATTGACCTCTTGCGTGCGCGGATATTGCCGCTCTCCCTGCTCATCGATCGCACAGGAAGACCCGTTAATCAGGGTCTTCCTCACTTTATGTGGTTCATTCGCTGTTAGACAAGATGCCGCTATGGGTGGGCATGCGAGCGAAAACGAAATGGTCACCCGGCCCAGGGATTAAAGTTCTGAGCGTCGCGCTCACGGATGATGACAGCTGGGTTGTTTCTGCTGCCGGACCAGCGTTCGGCATTTGCCCCGATTGCGAACAGCGGACGCGAAATCGGCATGGCTGGTCCAACCGAAGTCTTCAAGATCTGCCGGTCCAGGGCAAAACCGTAACGGTGAGGCTTCGACGACCCGCTGGCGGTGCGCGGATCAGAAATGTGAACGACAAACGTTCACCGACCGACTGCCGACAGTTGCTTCCCGTTCGGCGCGTTTCGCAACTATGTCAGGGTCGTTCGGTTTCGGACTTCTTTAGAAGCAGTTTCTTTGCGACCGCTGCAGCTGCAAGGCGTTCGGCCAATTCTTCGAGGGTTTTCAATCGATCGTTTGTCCCGTAGCTGCAAGCGATCTGTTCTGAATGATTGTAAAATAAAAAAGCCGGACATTTAATGCTTGAACTGGGCGACGTTGTCCTTGGTGAGTTGCATTACCCCGGTCTCGACCTTCTCGGGCAGCGGATCGATGCCCGCGGCCTTGTAGTCCGGCACTACCTTCATGCCCCCGGTGTTGAGCCAGTGGAGGAGATGCACGGCAAGGAACGCCTCGACATAGGATTTTTGGACAACCGATCCGACAATGGTCCCGTCCTCGATATAGGACAGCATGTCATCGTTCCGGTCCATGGCGACTATCTTCACCTTGCCCTGGCGCCCGATCTCGGTAACCGCGATGGCGGCGCCCTTGCCGCTGTCGCCATCGGTGCCGCCGATGCCGACCACGTCGGGATGAGCAAGCAATGCCTGGCTGTAGGCGGTCGGCGCGTAGGAAGGGTCGGCCTTGTCGTTGACGACGTCGACCACCTCGATCTCGGGCGCGCTGTCCTTGAAATAGGCTTTGTAGCCCTCCACCCGCTCCAGCACGGAAGGCGCCGGGAAGGATCCGAGCAGTACCTTGCCCTTTCCGCCGATCGCGTCGGCCAGCATCTTGCCGCCGACCTTGCCGGCCGCGTGATTGGATATCCCAAGATAGATCAGGCGCTTCGTACCGGGCGCGTCGCCGATGATCATGGCGACGGGTATGCCGGCCTCGACCGCGCGGTCGATGCCGAGCGCAAGCGCCGCGGCGTCGCCGGGGAATATAAGCAGACCCGCGGGTTTCTTGGCTATCAGCTCGTCGAGTTGGCGCGCTTGGGCCGCGGTGTCAAAATCGAGCGGCCCGGTGAAGCTCGCGGTGACGCCGAGCAGCTTCGCGCAATCGTCAAGAGCCTTGCGGTGATCGACCCAGAACGGCACTTGCGTGACGCAGGAGAGGAAGACGTATTCCATTCCTGCTCCCTGGGCGAGCGCCTCGCTGCTGAAGCGTGGCACGAAGCCGAGGCCAGCCCCTGCCAGGCTGACGCCCCCGAGCTTCAATAGGTCGCGGCGATCCATATCAAGCATTGTCATTTTGCTTCCTCCTTTTTGTGGGGACCGTCGGCCCCCGGCTCATTCCTCTCCGCGGCGCACGAGCATGTCGAGCGTGACGGCGGCCACGAGTACCGCGCCGGTGACGATCATCTGCCAGTAGATCGATACCGCGAGCATGGTCATGGCGTTGTTAATGAGGGCAACGAAGATGACGCCGAGAAAGGCCCCAAGAATGGTCCCTTCGCCGCCGCGAAGGCTGGCGCCGCCGATCACGGCGGCGGCAAGCACCTGCAGTTCGAGCGCGTTGCCGGCGGTCGGCGTGCCGCTCATCAGCCGCGAGGCGAGGAACACGCCGGCGAGCGCCGCGAGCAGACCGGAAAGCACATAGGCAACGATGCGGACGCCATCGACGGGAAGGCCGGAGAGGCGCGCCGCCTTTTCGTTCGAGCCAATGTAGTAGATCTGGCGGAAGAAGCTCGCATGGCGCATAGCGAGGTCGAAGACGATCACCAGCACGAGCGTCGCCCAGACAAGGAAGGGAATCCCAAGAAACTGCGCCTTACCCGCCCAGGCGAACGCCGGCGGTAGGTTCGAGAGAGAAAAACCTTCGGTGAAGACCAGCGCGATGCCGCGGGCGATCGACATCGAGCCGAGAGTCGCGACGAGAGGGTTCACGCCGATCCGGGTGACGACCAGTCCGTTGGCGAGGCCGATCCCGGCGCCGAGCGCGAGCGCGGCCGTGACCGCAAGCGGGATCGGCGCGCCTTTGATGAGAAGAAGAGCGACAACTGTGCTGGCCAGCGCAAGCACCGAGCCTACCGAGAGGTCGAACCCGCCTGCCGCGAGCAGCATGGTCATGCCGATGGCGATGATTGCGGTCGGCGCCATGCCGATGGTGATTGCCCGGAAATTCGCCATCGAAAGAAAAAAGGGCGAGGCAAGCCATATGCCAATGATGATCGCGATGATGAGGACAAATAGCGTCAGCTCGCGCGTTTCGACGAAAAGCTGGAGGAGCCGCCGATGGGCGGACCGCACTGCCCGGCGGTCGGCGGCTTCGATGTTCACGCTGCAATTCCCTCGTGGTTGGGGTTCACGCCCGAAGCGAGAGCCATGAGTAGTTCCTCCGTCGCACTGGCAGTTGCGAACTCGCCCGTCATTCGGCCCTGGTGCATGACGACGATCCGGTCGGCGAGTGCGAAGATCTCGGGAAGATCGGAGGAGACGATGAGGATGGCCGTTCCGAGGGCTGCCAGTCGGCGGATCTCCCGGTGGATATCCTGCTTGGCGCTGATGTCGACACCCTTGGTCGGCTCGTCGATGATGAGGATGGCCGGATCCGTCTCCAGCCATTTCGCCAGCATCAGCTTTTGCTGGTTGCCGCCGCTTAGCTCGGCCGCCGGGGCCGAGAGCCCGGGAACGCGAATATGGAAGCGGTCGACCGCACGCCTTGCCGCCTCGCGGCCCGCGGTCGCCCTCAGCAATCCGAGCCGGCTGAAGCGCCCGAGCGCCGTGACGATGACATTGTCGGCAACCGGTTTCTGCAGGAACAGCCCTTCCGCCTTCCGGTCGTCCGGCACATAAGCGATGCCGTGCCGCATCGCCCGGCGCAGATCATGAAGGCGCACTTGGCATCCCCGGATCTCGATCGTGCCGCAATGGGCCGGAAGGACCCCCGCCAGCGTACGGGCTAGCTCGCTACGTCGAGCGCCCATCAGGCCCGCGAGCCCAACCACCTGGCCAAAGCACAGGATGAGGTCGATGCCGGAAAACTCACCTCGCCTCCCGAGGCCGCGGGCCTCGAGAGCGACCGCGCCGACTGCCCGGGCCGGTTCGGCCGACAGTGCCGCAATGCGATGGCCGACCATGTCCTGGACGACCGCATCGACCGTGGTTTCGTCCGTTGGCCGGGTGCTCACCCGCCGTCCGTCGCGCAAGACGGTGATCCGGTCGGCGATGCGGAACACCTCGACCATGCGATGGCTGACATAGACGATGCCGATCCCGCGCTCCTTGAGCCGGCGGAGGATGCGGAAAAGCGCCTCGACCTCGTCCGTATCGAGCGCCGAGGTCGGCTCGTCGAGAAGGAGAATGCGAGAGTTGAGGGATAGCGCCTTGGCGATCTCCACGAGCTGGCGCATGCTGACCGGCAACCGCTCGACGGGCCGGTTGACGTCGACCTCGATTCCGAACGCCGACAGGATATCGCGGGTCCGCCGGCGAAGCTCGCGCCAGCGGACGAAGCCTGCGATGGTGGGCGCCCGCCCGGCAAAGACATTCTCCGCGACGGTCAATGCGTTGGCGAGGCTGAGGTCCTGGAAGACCGTTGCAATGCCGAGCCCCCGCGCTCGCGCGGGGGTATTGATGGTGATTTGCCGGCCATCGACCTCCACCGTACCGGCGTCGGGCGAAACCACACCGGACAGTATGGCGAGGAGCGTGGATTTTCCGGCGCCGTTTTCGCCTAGAAGCGCATGAATTTCGCCGGCAAACAGCTCGAATTGGACATCGGAGAGCGCCCGGGTCGTTCCGAATGTTCGCGAGATCCCGCTTAAGCGGAGGAGCGGCCCGGTCATCACATCGCCTCCGGAACCTCCTCGTCTGCCGCGGCGATATCCTCGATCCCGGCGGAATAGGTTTGCCGCGTCCGCCCGATATGGACATCGAGGATGGCGAGCGTCCCGGCAACATCCCGGCACCGGATGGTCTCCAGCATCTGCCGATGCTCCTGGAACGACATTTTGGTGTGAAGTGGCTTGGTCGCCAGATGAGTCCTCAGCGCAGCGATCTTGCCGACATTGCGTTCGTAAGCATCGCGGAGATAGCTGTTACCGCAGTGCTCGAAGAAGGTGGCGTGGAAACGGGTGTCGAGTTCAAGATAGGCGCGCCGATCGCCTCGCCGCTGCATAGCCGCCATTTCCGCCACGATCGGCTCGAGATCGACTGCGAAAGCGTCGGGGTTGCGCGAGATCGCCAGCTTCAGCGCGGCCGCCTCCACCGCGGTCCGGAATTCGCAGATTTCCGCGACCTCGCGCGCGCTCAGCGTGAACACGAAGGCGCCGCGCTGGGGGTAGATCAATACCAGGCCTTCGTTGCGGAGCTGCGCGAGCGCCTCCCGCACTGGGGTCTTCGAAACGCCGAGACTGTCCGCGAGCTGCCGCTCCGACAATGGCTGTCCGAGATCGAGATCCCCGTGAACGATCGAGGAGCGGAGATGTGACAGGACGGTTTCCGCCAGCGATTTCGGGCGCTCGATGCGCCTGACGCGGGACCGGCCGTCGGATTTGGGATTGTCTGCCATCTGAAACATGATATACCAGACACCAGAACAAACAACAATAGCGACTGCGGGAGCGGCCGCATCGGGGAAGATCCCGAGGGAGGAAGGCGTGGACAGGGCTGAGCTTCTCCTCGACTGCCGCAACCTCCATGGCGAGGGCATACTGTGGAACGATAAGGATGGCCGCGTCTGGTGGACCGATATTCACGGCAGGCATCTTTGGTGGTTTGAGCCGAGATCGGGCAAGGCCACTTCGATCCCGATGCCCGACCGCGTGTGCTGCTTCGCCCCTCGCCGCCGGGGAGGCTTCATCGTCGCTTTCGCCAAGGAGGTCGCCTTCTTCGATCCGGAGAGCGGCGCGATTTCCCCCTTTTATTGCTTCGAGCCCGAAAATCCGGAAACGCGTCTGAACGACGGGCGCACAGATCGTCAGGGCCGTTTCGTCGCCGGCGGCATGAACGAGGGCTCGCAGACGCCGACGTCGACGGTCATCCGGGTCGATCCCGACGGGTCGGTGTCGACCATCATCACCGACGTCGGTTGCGCCAACAGCACCTGCTTCGCAGCGGACGGGCGGAGGATGTATTTCGCCGACTCGTTCGCCGGCACGATCTGGGTCTACGACTATGATATCCGGGCCGGACTCCCGTCCAACCGGCGTGTGCTCAAGGAGTTCGCGGACGAACCGGGGATTCCGGACGGCTCCTGCGTCGATGCTGAGGGCGCCGTATGGAACGCCGTATGGGAGGGCCGGCGCCTTGTGCGCCTCCTACCCGACGGAACCATCGACCGGGTCATCGAGATGCCGGTGCTGAAGCCCACATGCTGCGCCTTCGGAGGGCCGGAGCTCGACACGCTCTACATCACCACATCGCAACTTGAGATGACGCCGGATCAACTCGCGCAAGAGCCAATGGCCGGCTCGCTCTTCGCGTTCAAGCCCGGCGTGCGCGGCCTCGTGGACGCTCCGTTCGCCGGCTGACAAGGAGGAACGTCATGAAAACCGAAAGAAAATTGCTGGCAGCCGGCCTGGCACTGGCAATAGGCTTTGTAATCGGCGGCGCGTCGGCGCAGGAATCATCTTATCCGGCGCCGAATCCGCTCGCGGCTTCGGCACAGGCTCCCATCAAGGATTTCAAGGGATCAAAAGGCGCGCGCATCGCCTATATGCCGCCGGCCACCGAATTCAACTACTACATTGCGATCGGCGAAGGCATCAAGGACGACGCCGCCAAGCGGGGCATCGGAACCTTCATGCTCGCGCCGCAAAGCGGCGCCGACATCAACGGCCAGATGGGCATGCTTCAGGACGTCATCACGCAAGGCGTCAAGGCCATTATCCTGTCCACGCATGACGAGCATGCCGCCGCTCCCCTGGTCAAGCGAGCGGTCGATGCCGGCATCGCGGTGGTTATCGTGAATTCGGATATCGCCGACTTCCCAGCACCGGTCCATGGCGTGGTCGGCTATTCGCAGCGCAACGGCACGCACAAGATCGGCGAATACGCTCTCAAACTGGCGGACGGAAAGCCGATGATGGTGGGCATTCTCGAAGGACAGCCGGGCTATCACTCGACCGAACGGGTCGGCGGTTTTCTCGACGCAATCAAGGGTTCGGACTTCAAGGTGATTGCCAGTCTAGACGGCAAGTGGAACGTCGAGGGCGGCAACGCCGCCGCCATGGACATGCTGCAGGCCCATCCGGAGACCCAACTGATCTTCGCCGCTAACGATTACGAGATCATGGGCGCTGCGCAGGCCGCAAAGGCGCTCGGCCGGACGGATCTCTTGCTCTTCGGCAACGATGGCGACACCGGCGCCGGCCTCGAGCAGATCGCCTCCGGTAACGTCACCGCGACCGTGGACACTACGCCCTTTGTGATGGGCCAGATTGCGCTCGCGGTCACCGCGGACATCCTCGACAACAAATATCCGGGCGGCTGGGTCGAGACCCCGACCCAGATCGTCGACAAGAACAACGTTGTCGACGTCCTGCGGCATCCGGAGAAGCTCTATCCGAAGCCGTCGAAGGAATATTGAAGCGTGGGAGCGTTGCGGATCGCCTCCGAAGACCTGAGGCTGCGGTGAAACATAATGAACGCATCTGAGGACATCGCCTGGGAGCTACAGGGCGTGTGCAAGACCTTCGGGACTGTGCTCGCGAACGACAATGTCTCGCTCGCTTTGCGCAGGCGTCAGATACATGGGCTGGTGGGTGAGAACGGCAGCGGCAAGTCGACGCTGATCCGGGCGCTCTGTGGCGCGCACCAGCCGGATTCCGGCACGATCCTGCATGATGGCACGCCCGTCGTGCTACGCGGCACTCCGGTGGCCCGCTCGCTTGGAATTGCCACGGTCTTCCAGGAGTTCTCCCTCGTGCCCGATCTCACGGTGGCCGAGAACGTTTTTCTCGGACGCTGGCCGGGCTGCGCCCTGAGCGTCGACTGGCGCACGATGCGCGATGCGGCGCGCCAGGTCTTGACCGATCTCGAACTCACCATCTCCCCGAACGCAACAGTCGGCGACCTGCCGGTCGCCCAGCAGCAGCTTGTCGAGATTGCAAAGGCGATGGCAGCCAAGGCGAGCGTCATCGTCCTCGACGAGCCGACCACCGCGCTCGGCATAGTGGAGGTCGAGCATCTTCACGGTCTTCTCCGGCGGGCGCGCAGGAACGGAGCAGCCATTCTCTACGTCTCGCACCGTCTCGATGAAGTCCTCGATCTTTGCGATGTGGTGACGGTGATGCGCAACGGCTGTGTCGTGAGCGCGGCCGGGCAGACGCCGCTCGATATTGCCGCCATCATTGCCCTCATGATCGGCAAGGATGTCGAGGAGCAGTACCCGAAGGTCCGCGGCGGAAGGGGTGATGTGCTTCTGGAGGCGTGCGACATCTCGACCGATCGCCTCCGGAATGTAAATTTCTCTCTGCACCGCGGCGAAGTGCTCGGATTCGGCGGGACTCTCGGCTCTGGTCGCAGCGCGATCGCGCGCGCCCTGTTCGGCGTCGAACCGATCGCCGGCGGAGAAATCCGGCTGCATGGCAGCGTCCGGCTCATTCGCAACCCCGCGCAAGCCATCACCGCAGGTATCACGCTCCTCACCGAAAATCGCAATATCGACGGCCTGTTCTTCAATTTTACGGGATCCGAGAACATCACGGCCGCCAGTCTCGGTGATTTCGACAGCGGCCTCTGGCTTGATCTCCGGCGGGAGCGCAAGGTGAGCGCCGACCTCATCCGCCGGCTGCAGGTGAACCGCGCCGCCGAGTCCGAGCTGGTTGGCCGTCTTTCCGGGGGCAACCAGCAGAAGATACTCGTCGCGCGATGGCTGAACACGAACGCGGAGGTGTTCATTCTCGACGAGCCTACCAAGGGTATCGACATTGGCGCCAAGGTGGCGATCTATCGGCTGATCAACGAACTGACCGCGGCGGGCAAGGGCGTCATTCTGATCAGCTCCGATGAAAAGGAGCTGCTCGCCATGTCGGATCGCGTGGCGATCGTGCGCCGCGGCCGCATAACGCGCATTGCCGAGGCAAAGGACCTGACCAAGACCGACCTGCTGGCGGGTCCGAGAGAAAGGCGCGGTGCGGCATGAGGCGCGTGCTTTCACTTCCCTTTGTCGGCCCCGGGATCGCCACGCTTGCGGTTGCGCTTCTGGTCGCGTCCACCACTGATCGCTTTCTCACGCCGGGCAATCTGAACAATCTAGCTCTCCAGGTAAGCATCGTCGCGCTGGTGGCGATCGGTTCGACGGTGGTTATCATCGCGGGGGGTATCGATCTGAGCCCAGGATCGGCGATCGCGCTGCTGACGATGCTCCTTGCGATGATGTTGAAATTCTGGGGTTTCGGCTTCTGGCCCGCCATTGTGCTCGCGCTCGCAGCGGGGGCGGCCATCGGCGCCATCAACGGAACGATCACGGCCTATCTCAGAATCCCTCCCTTCATCACAACGCTCGCCGGCTTGAGCGCCTATCGTGGCATGGCCTTCATGTTCAACAACGGCTCCCCGGTGTTCGAGGCATCAGATCGGCTAGAACCTCTGTTCTATGGGCGGCTTCTCGGCATTCCCCTCCCCCTCCTCTACATTGTTTTGTTCTTCGCCGCGGCGCACTGGCTGATGCGGCGCACGCGGCTCGGGCGCTCGATCTATGCAGTCGGGGGCAATGCCAATGCGGCGCGCCTTTCCGGCATCAAGGTGCACCGCGTTCAGCTCTACGCCTTCACCCTAGCGGGGCTGATGGCGGCAGTCGCAGCCGTGCTGATGGCGGCGCGCCTGAATTCCGGCTCGCCCAATTACGGCGTCGGCCTCGAATTGCAGGCGATTGCGGCGGCCGTGATCGGCGGCGCCAGCCTGGCCGGCGGCCGCGGCGACATGGTGGCCACGCTGTTCGGCGCGCTGACGGTGACCATCGTCCAGAATGGATTGAACCTGAACGCGGTGGCGACATCGACGCAGAATGTCGTGATCGGCGTGATCATCGTGCTGGCTGTGGGGATCGACATGTGGCGCGGCGAGCTCAGCCGCACGTTGGTCTGGGCCATCGGCCCGCTTCGATTGATACGACGCGAACGGCAGAAAAGGAGGAAAGCTCAATGACCGCCATCACGTTTTCGCATGTCGGCATCACCGTGCCTGATCTCGAGAAGGCAGTCGAGTTCTACTCGAAGGCCTTCGGCCTCTACTTGATCATGCCGCCGACCGAAATCCGTCAGGACGACAGTGCCATCGGCCAGATGTGCGATGACGTATTCGGTTCCGGTTGGGGAAGCTTTCGCATCGCTCACCTCTCGACGGGCGACGGCATCGGCGTCGAGCTGTTCGAATTTCCGAAAACCGAGCCCGAGCAGAAGCCGTTCGAATATTGGCGGCCGGGCCTCTTCCACTTCTGCCTGCAGGACGAGGACCTCGAAGCGCGCGTGAAGATCATCGAGTCCCACGGCGGCCGCCAGCGGATGAAGCAGGTGCGCTCGTACTATCCTGGCCAGAAGCCCTACCGAATGGTCTATTGCGAGGACCCCTTCGGCAATATCATCGAGCTCTACAGCCACTCCTATGAGCTCACCTACTCGGCCGGCGCTTACGTTTGAAAAAGGAGCCGGGCATGGCGCGCAAACCCAAGGTCGTCATCACCGACCACGACTATGGCGATCTCGATATCGAGCAATCCATCCTCGAATCGGCCGGCGCCCGCATTGTCGCGCTGCAGGCAAAGTCCGAAGAGGAACTCTTCGAGGAGGTGCGCGACTGCGATGCGGTCATCAATCAGTATGCCCGCGTCGGAGCAGCCACCATCGCCCAGATGGAGCGCTGCCGGGTGATCGCGCGCTACGGCGTCGGCATCGATATCGTCGACGTCGAAGCCGCAACGAGAAAGGGCATTCTGGTCACCAATGTCCGCGACTATTGCACCGATGAAGTAGCCGACCACGCCATTGCGCTGTGGCTGGCGCTCGCCCGCAAGCTCTTCAAGTACAATTCGGCGACGCACAAAGGTATCTGGCGCTGGCAGGAGGGCCAACCCGTCCACCGGCTCGATGGCCGCGTCATGGGCATCGTCTCCTTCGGAAAGATCGGCCAGGCGATCGCACGGCGCGCCAAGGCGTTCGGCGTGGCGATCATCGCCTACGATCCATACCTCGCGGAAGGCGTCGCCGAAGCGCTGGGCGTCGGGCGGGTCGGCAAAGAGGAGATCCTTCAACGCTCAGATTATCTGATGATGCAGGTGCCGATGACCCCCGAAACGCATTATTTCCTCGGCGAGGCGGAGTTCGCGCGAATGAAGTGGGGCGCTATCATCGTCAATACCGGCCGCGGCCCGACCATCGACAGCCGGGCGCTATGCCAAGCGCTGACCGAGGGCCATATCGCCGGCGCCGGACTGGACGATATCGAGGAAGAACCCGCGAAGCTGAGGGCTTGGAGCCCTGCCGACAATCCGCTATTCTCGCTCGACAACGTGATCGTCACCTCGCATGTCGCGTATTATTCCGAGGAGTCGATCCGGCTCGCGCGCGAGACCGCCGCATCCGAGGTCGCCCGTGTGCTCAGGGGCGAGCGGCCGCTCAATCCGGTGAATGAGGTGGCGCCCGAGCCAGGCGCGCGGTGATGCTTGGCATGGCCTGAAAGGAAGCTCCGATGTTGAAATTGTTCAACGATTTCCAACGCGATCCGGTACTCCTCCGGAAGTTCGAAGTGGTAGCGAAGTGCTATAGCGCGTCGTGCGTCTTCGCCGACTCGCAATACCGCCAGGGAGTCATGGATTCGGAAATCAAGCCCGCGTTCCCGGCACGGATCGTCGGCCAGGCAGTCACGGTCCAGCTCTCGCCCGGGGACCTCGTCGATCCGCTGAGGGCGATTGAGATGAGCGCGGAAGGAGACGTGATCGTGGTCGACGCGGGCGGCGATCGCCAGACTTCTGTCTGCGGCGGCCTGATGGGCGGTCTTGCCCGCAATCGCGGCATTCGCGGCATGATCATTGATGGCGCGGGCCGCGACGTCGACGAGTTGCAGGTCATCGGCTGGCCAATCTGGACTCGCACCATTACCCCCCGCGGAACCCATACCATGTATTCAGGCCGGAAAGACGAGCTCTCCATCAACGTGGCAATCCAGTGCGGCGGGGTCACCGTCAACCCTGGAGATTTCGTCATCGCCGACACGATCGGCGTGACTGTCGTTCCCCTGGACCGTGCGGAAACGGTGCTCGAGGCGGCGCACGAGCAGGCGGAACGCGAACAGAAGACCCGCGAGCGGGTGGCGCAAGGAAAGACGCTCGAAGACCTGCTCGAGGAATTCGGTCGGCTGTGAGCGAGAGAGCCGCCGCCAGCCGGACTTCGGCCTAGATTGTCCAACATCAGCGCCCTTGAGACAAATTGCGGCTAATTGAGAAGCGAGGATGGCGTTGTCACCATAAACGCTGATTTCCCACTTAGAGGATTCATTACATGCGAGAAGTGCCGGCATCCAATGGGAGGGGCCTGGTCGACGAGCCAAAATAGTGAGCGATATCCCTACTACTTTTGCCAGAAAAAAATATGCGTACC
>NZ_JBBNAN010000051.1:0-6375 GCF_037994405.1 Phyllobacterium sp. | reverse complement strand
CGTCTAATCAATGTATGCCGGATTCGTTCGGCACAGCGTCGCCGGTGCTTGAGATTTGCTGCCTCGCGCCGCCCGCCCTATACTTGCGGCACCGCCCCCCTTGTGACGGCAGACCCCGGCCATGCCGCGCATCGGCAGCCATGGCAAGACTGCAAGACCCGCAAGCGCTCTCGTGGGCAGGCCGCATTGGTCCTTGTGGCTGAAGTAATTAGCGGGCATTCTGATGTGCGAAGAAACTCCGTTCGGCATTGGCGAAGGAGAGAGGAGGAGTGTTCTTATCGGGTCATCGGCGCTCTGCTGGTTGGGCTAAGCCCGCTGCTGCTGCAGTGGGTGCAGATAGTGCACGTCCAAACGCGCCGGTTGACTTTGGGAGGCGCTGATCATGACCGAGGCGCCAGCAACCGTCATCGTCATCGATGATGATCCGGAAATCCGCGAGGCGCTTGGCAGCCTGCTGCGTTCCGTCGGCTTTGCCGTGAATCTCCTCGCTTCGGTGGGCGACTTCCTCAAGTCTGGGCGACCCGCCGGGCCGACCTGTCTTGTGCTCGATGTCCGGCTGCAGGGACAAAGCGGTCTTGATTTTCAGCTTGAGCTGTCGCGAGAAAATATTCAGCTGCCGATCGTGTTCATCACCGGGCACGGTGACATTCCCATGTCTGTCCAAGCGATGAAAGGGGGCGCGGTCGAGTTCCTGACGAAACCGTTCCGCGATCAGGATCTGCTCGACGCCGTTCAACTCGGCCTGGCGCGCGACCGCGTGTGGCTTGAAAATGAAAAGGCATTGGCGTCATTGCGTGCGAGGTTCGATAGCTTGACTGCGCGCGAGCGCGAGGTGATGGCTTTGGTGGTGACTGGACGGCTGAACAAGCAGATCGCCTTCGATCTTGGCGTGAGCGAGATTACCGTGAAGGTTCACCGCGGTCAGGTCATGCAGAAGATGGGTACTAAGTCCTTGCCCGAACTCGCGCTTATGGCCGACAAGTTGAAGCTCGCGCCCGGAAAGCCGCAAGGGCAATATAAGAGCTCTTAAGCCCGCGTATAGGTTATCCCCTCCTCTTTGGTATCCAATCTTTCCTCCCGGCGAATAGTCCGGTGGGGAGCGTGCTGTTATAGTCAGAATTCTCCTCCCAAGAGCCCAAACCGGCCCCCTCTCGAACCCCTCCCTCGCTGGGAGGGGGTTTTTGCCTTGCGGAGCTGAGCACGTCTAAAGCCGCGAGGAGATGCGAAATCGGCACGGACGACTATGTGGGAGCACCCATTAATTCGGCAAGTTGCAATCCTTTGACTATTTGGCAGGGAATGCCCGATCACGGAACGTAGCAACTGCATCGCTCATTGAAAAATCAAAATAGTTTTCAGTAGTTCTCTCACTGCGCGACGTGCGTCCTCCGATCTTCGAAGTAAAACACGTCGACATGAGGCGCTTTTTCACGTAGATGTGTTCGCGTAGAATAACATAGGCGGCCAGTCTGATGCCGTCCATGCTTCCGGGCATTCACGTCAGTCATCCAGTTGCATTTTGCTCGTGTTCTGCAAGCATGGCGATGGCGGCTGCCGCTGTCTCCGCCTCGTGGTCAAGGAAGCCGGCATCTGCGAGCGTGCGGGCGATGTCCATGCGGACAAGCCCGGCGGAAAGCCAAAGCACATCAGCTTGAACCAGCTTCACATTCGCGGACCGATCACGCCAGTCAACCAGCGTTACCGATGTGAGCTCAAGTGCCTCATTTGATAGGGGTCAACAGGACCCATCGGCACGCGCGGTCGGTGTTGCTCCAAGCGCGCCGGGGCTGACGGCGCATATGCTCTAACGAACAGATGAGATGTAGGAAAAGACATCGTCATACTACGTCGTGTGTGGTATGAGTTTTTGTTTAAACTCGCTCTGGTCAACCTGGGTGGACGAATGTCGTGGGCCAAAGTTGCTGTCAGTCCGTCAGGAAAACCTAGCTTGGCGACCTCTCGGTTCGGCGTTGATTGCGATAGCAGCTTGGAGCTTCTGTGGGAGGATGGCGAACGCGTGCTGTGCCGCGGACGGCGTCTGGGTGCCGGCGGCCAGTGGAACGCTGTGCTGATCGCCCTTCCCGCCGCCGAGCATCCGAGGCCCTCAACCCTTGATCGCCTCGCCCACGAATATGAATTGAAGGACGATCTGGACGGTGCATGGGCCGTGCGGCCGCTGGAGTTCGTGCGCGAAGGCGGCCGGACCATGCTGGTGCTTGAGGACCCCGGCGGCGAGCCGCTCGCCCGGCTTCTCGGCTGCCCCATGGAGGTCGGAAATTTCTTGCGCATCGCCATAGGCGCCGCCTCGACTCTCTGCAAGGCCCACCAGCGAGGTCTCGTTCACAAGGACATCAAGCCGGCCAATATCCTAGTGAACGGCGGGAGTGAAGAGGTGCGGCTGATCGGCTTCGGCATTGCCTCGCGCCTCTCTCGCGAACGGCAGGCACCCGACCCGCCCGAAACCATCGCCGGGACGCTCGCCTACATGGCGCCGGAGCAGACCGGCCGCATGAACCGGTCGGTCGACTCTCGCAGCGATCTCTACGCGCTCGGCGTCACCTTTTACCAAATGCTCACGGGCGTACTGCCTTTTGCGGCTGCCGATCCGATGGGATGGGTGCACTGTCACCTCGCCAAGAAGCCGTTGCCGCCGACCGAGCGAAGGAAGGAGGTGCCGGGCGTCATATCAGCGATCATCATGAAGCTGCTCGCAAAGACGGCCGAGCAGCGCTACCAGACCGCCGCCGGTCTGGAGCGCGACCTGCGGCGCTGCTTTACGGCGTGGGAGACTCGAGGCCGCATCGATGACTTCCCGCTCGGCGAACACGACACGCCGGACCGGCTCCTGATCCCGGAGAAGCTGTACGGGCGCGAGCACGAAATCAAGACCCTGCTCGCCGCCTTCGACCGCATCGTCCAGGGTGGGGCGCCGGAGCTGGTGCTGGTGTCCGGCTACTCCGGTATCGGCAAGTCCTCCGTCGTCCACGAGCTGCAGAAGGTGCTCGTGCCGCCGCGCGGACTATTCGCCTCAGGCAAGTTCGACCAATATAAGCGCGACATCCCATATGCCAGCCTGGCGCAGGCCTTGCAGGGGCTGATCCGCCCCCTGCTGGGCAAGAGCGAGGCCGAGCTGGCGCCCTGGCGCGAGGCCTTCGACGAGGCGCTTGGCCCGAACGGCCAGCTCATGGTGACACTCATCCCTGAGCTCGAACTGCTCACTGGCCCGCAGCCGCCGCTACCGGAGCTGCCGCCGCAGGACACGCAGCGCCGCTTCCAGATGGTGTTCCGCCGCCTGCTTGGCGTGTTTGCGCGGCCGGAGCGCCCGCTGGCGCTGTTCCTCGATGACCTGCAGTGGCTCGATGCTGCGACGCTCGACCTGCTTGAACACTTGGTGACCCGGCCCGAGCTGCGCCATTTGCTGCTGATCGGCGCTTACCGAGGCAACGAGGTCACGCCAGCGCACCCGCTGATGCGGCGGCTGGCGGCGATCCGCAGCTTGGGCGCGCCGGCGCAGGAGATTGTGCTGGCGCCGCTCGGGCATGAGGATCTCGGCCGGCTCATTGCCGATGCCCTCCACTGCGAGCCAGCCAGTGCGGCGCCTCTGGTCCGGCTGGTGCACGAAAAGACCGCCGGCAATCCTTTCTTTGCCATCCTGTTCCTCACCGCACTGGCCGAGGAAGGGCTGGTCGCCTTCGACCATGGGCAGGCACGCTGGTCCTGGGACATCGACCGCATACACGCCAAGGGTTACACGGACAATGTAGTGGACTTTTTGCTGGGCAAGTTGCGCCGCCTCCCCGACGCGACCCAAGACGCCCTGCAGCAGTTGGCCTGTCTGGGCAACGTTGGCGAGATCGCAACCCTCGGCCTGATCCAGGGGGAGAGCGAGGCAGCGCTGGACGCAGCACTATCGGAGGCGGAGCGAGCCGGGTTGGTATTCCGGAGGGATGGGGCCTATCACTTCCTGCACGACCGCGTCCAGGAGGCAGCTTATACGCTCATCCCCGAAGGCGAACGAGCCGCTGCGCACCTCGCCATCGGTCAGTGGCTGGCCGCGCATACGCCGCCGGAGGCGGTCGAGGAAAGTGTCTTCGAGATCGTTGGCCAACTCAATCGCGGCATCGCGCTGATAGCCTCGGGCGAGGAGCGGGAGCGGGTTGCCGAACTGAACTTAATCGCTGGCCGGCGCGCCAAAGCCTCAACCGCGTACGCCTCGGCGCTGACCTACCTTACCGCCGGGCTCGCCCTATTGCCGGAGGACGGGTGGGAGCGCCGGCACGAGTTGACTTTCGCGCTGGAGCGGCACCGGGCCGAATGCGAGTTCCTCACCGGCGCGCTGGGGGAGGCGGAGGCGCGCCTCGCCGAACTGGCAAGCCGCGCCGTCAGCCTGCCCGACCTGGCCACCGTCACCCGGCTGCGGGTGGACCTCTTCATGACCCTCGGCCGAAGCGAACACGCCGTCAGGGTCGGGCTCGACTACCTGCGCCGCGTCGGCGTCGCTTGGTCGGCGCATCCGACGAAGGACGATGTCCGGCAGGAATACGCGCGGATGTGGCGGCAGCTCGGCGACCGCCCGATCGACGCGCTGCTCGAACTGCCTCGGATGGCCGATCCGGTCGCGTGCGCGACGATGGACGTCCTCACCTCGCTCGTGTCGCCGGCCTTGTTCACCGACGAGAACCTGCGCTGCCTTGTCATCGGCCGTATGGGGAATCTCAGCCTGGAGCACGGTAACGGCGACGCATCGTGCTACGCCTACACCGCGGTGGGCAACGTGCTGGGGCTGTTTTTCGGCGACTACAAGGCAGGGTTCCGCTTCGGCCAGCTGGGGCTTGACATGGTGGAGCAGAGTGGTGTTGACCGCCTCAAGGCCCGCGTCTACCTGGCCTTCGGGAACCTCGCGAAACCGTCGATGCGGCATTTCCCGATGGGCCGCCCAATCGCACGGCAGGCCTTCGACCTGGCTCTGCAGGCCGGTGACCTGACCTACGCAGCCTTTAGCTGCAACAACGTCCTCACCCAACTTCTCGCCAGCGGCAATCCGCTCGCCGAAGTGCAGCGCGAGGTCGAGGCCGGGCTCGACTTCGCGCGGCAGGCGAAGTTCGGTCTTGTCGTCGATCTCATCACCGCACAGTTCGGACTTGTCCGGGCTCTCCGCGGCCAGTCCGCGATCTTCGGCTCCTTCAACGATACCGGGTTCGATGAGGAACGGTTCGAGCAGCATCTGGAGGATGATCCGCGCCTGTCGATCGCAGCCTGCTTGTACTGGATCCGCAAGCTGCAGGCACGTGTCTTCGCCGACGACCACGCCGCAGCCGTCGCGGCGGCGACGAAAGCAGAACGCCTTCTTTGGATGTCGCCAGCGATCTTCGAGCGGGCAGAATACCATCTCTACGCTGCGCTGGCGCGGGCCGCGCTCTGCGAGGCGGCCCCCACTGCGGAGCGAGCCCGCCACCGCAAGGCCTTGGCCGCCCACCACCGCCAGCTCCAGGAGTGGGCCGAGAACTGCCCGGAAAACTTCGCGAGCCGCGCCGCCCTGCTCGGCGCGGAGATCGCCCGCCTCAAAGGGCGGTGGCTCGAGGCCGAGCGTCTTTACGAGCAGGCCATCCGCTCTGCCCGCGACAACGGCTTGATCCACAACGAGGCGCTCGCCTCCGAACTGGCAGCGCGCTTCTACGCGGCGTGTGGCTTCGAGACCAATTCCCATGCCCACATGCGAAACGCGCGGCACTGCTACCTGCGTTGGGGAGCTGATGGCAAGGTGCAGCAACTCGATGCATTGTATCCCTACCTGCGAGAGGACGAGCCAGCACCCAGCCCGAAGAGGACGATCGGAACGCCGATCGAACAACTTGACCTCGCCACCGTTATCAAAGTGTCGCAAGCCATCTCGGGGGAGATTGTCCTTGAAAAGTTGATCGACACGGTCTTGCGGACCGCCATTGAGCAGGCGGGGGCCGAGCGCGGCCTGTTGATCCTGTCGCGTGGCGGTGAGTCACGGATCACGGCGGAGGCCACGACCGGCGGCGACACGGTCGTGGTGCAGCTGCGCGACGAGTTCGTGACCGCGATCACGCTGCCGGAATCGGTCCTTCATTATGTCTTGCGCACTAACGAGAACGTGGTTCTCGGCGACGCCACAGCTCAGAACCCATTTTCCGCGGACCCCTACATCTGTCAGCACCATGCCCGTTCCATTCTTTGCCTGCCGTTGCTCAACCAGGGCCAACTGACTGGAGTGCTCTATCTCGAGAACAACCTCGCCCCTCGGGTCTTCGCGCCCGCCCGGATCGCAGTGCTGAAGCTGCTCGCCTCCCAGGCAGCGATCTCACTGGAGAATACCCGGTTGTACCGCGATCTCGCAGAACGCGAAGC
>NZ_JBBNAN010000050.1:0-2815 GCF_037994405.1 Phyllobacterium sp. | reverse complement strand
TGATACCTTGCGAGAACAAGAGCCCCTTGATCCGATTGACGTGCGCAATGCGCTCGCCGATAAGCACCTTGCGCTCGCGGCCGATCCGCCGCTCATCTTCCTCCTGGCGCGATGGAGCCCGCACCATTGAACATACCCGCGGTTCACCGCGCTTGAAGGCAAGCAACACCCGCAGCAGCGTCTCACCATCAACACGATCGGTCTTCACCCGCCGGCGCCGGCGCGATGTCGCGATCGATGCCGCGTCGACGACGTGGCTTTCGATGCCATTATCCGCAAGCAGGCGATGGATCCAGAAACCATCAAGTCCGGCTTCCTGGATCGTGATGATCGGCCATTCATTACCGGTCCTGACCCGACTTCTTTCGCGCAACGTCGCAAATAGATCGAACAAGCCGGCGATGTTGCCGGCATCGACGCTGTGTTTCGACATCTTCTCACCATTCCCCGGTATCAATGATGTGAGAAGCCAAGTCGAACGGGACAGTTCCAATGAGACAAAGATTGCGGCAAGATTGGTTTGGATGGCGGTCGCGGGTTTTTCGGTCTTCAGCATGACAGGAACCTCATAATAGGCGGTTGATAGGACGACCGCTCATTTTGCAAAAACGCTGGCCGTCATCTACCCCATGGGATTCTTCTGTCAGGCCTTCATGTGCGGCATTTCCAGAGGCCGCTGGCCGGTATGGTGATCTGCAGATCAGGTCCAAATCTCAACAACGAGCGCATTGGCTCTTTGGCTCCAGCTGGTTTTCCTGATCCAGATCTGTTCGATCGTTGCGCCCATTCGGGTCGTCGCCTTCTCACACCCCCCTTTACCGGCGCCGGGCTGTTTGCTGCAGGTCGATCATGCAGCCGCAGCCGACGCCGGATTCCGATAATCCTCATTCGTTCTCAGCATCGCCCAGATTGCCCGCGCCATCTTGTTCGCCAGGGCGATCGCCACGAGCATTCGCGGCTTTCTCGCCAGCATATTCGCCAGCCAAGATCCCTTGGAGATCGATCTGCGACCTAGCCAGTTCAAACGTGACATGGCCCCGATGATGAGCAATTGGCGAATGTCGGCTTGTCCCTCCTTCGAAACCCGCCCGAGGCGTTCCTTACCTCCCGAGGAATGCTGCCGTGGGACAAGGCCCAGCCAAGCCGCGAAGTCCCGGCCGCGTTTGAAGCTGGCCATGTCGGGTGCGAATGCTTCAACCGCCAGCGCGGTCAGCGGGCCAACTCCCGGCATGGTCTGCAGCCGCCGCATTGTTTCGGTCTCTGTCGCCAGCTTCCTGAGCTGCACGATCTTGGCCTCGATCCGCTCCGTCTTCCATGCAATCTGGTCGATAAGGTCCTGGCATTCGTGGCGGACCAGTTCGGGCAGATTGCTCTTTGGTTCCTCGACGATCTCCTTAATGCGAGGGATGTGGTGGATGCCTTGCGCGACGGCGTGGCCGTATTCGTAGAGAATGGCACGCAATGCATTCACCAGATCGGTGCGCTGATGGACGAGGCGCTGGCGAGCTCGGAACAACACTGCCCTGGCCTGCTGTTCTTCCGATTTCGGCTCGACGAATCGCATCTCCGGCCGCTGGGCCGCAATCACAATCGCCTCGGCATCGGCGGCATCGTTCTTCTGGCGCTTTACGAAAGGCTTCACATATTGCGGCGCGATCAGTTTCACCTCATGGCCGAGCTTGGTCATCTCCCGAGCCCAGTAATGGGCACTGCCGCAGGCTTCCATCACAACCACTGCCGACGGATGCTCCGTCATGAACTTCTGAAACTGGAGGCGTGACAGCTTCTTTCGAAACTTCACATGGCCGTTCATCGACGCGCCGTGGAGCACGATTACATTCTTTGCCAAATCCACACCAATCATCGTATTCTTCATATTGCCGTCCTCTCCGCTTGGTGGCTGAAACACCACATTTTGGCACACTGCGATGCCGTCTGGGGAGGGCGGCAACCATCCCATCTCTGCAATTTCAATTGCCTTCGGCTGTCAGTGACTGAGCGCCGACTCAAGGCAACCGATCAGCTTCTCGATATCGACCGGCTTGCCGAGAAAGGCGAAGGCGCCGCCGTTGATCGCCGTATTGCGCGTCCGCTCATCCTTGTACGAGGTGACAAAGATCATCGGGGGACGGCCCGAATGCTTGTTCAATTCAGCCTGCAGCTCGATCCCACTGAGACCCGGCATCTTCACATCGACGAGCATGCAATCGATTGCGGATCGCGGTTCGAAGGCGAGAAACTCTTCCGCCGATGCGAACAACCGGCACTCGTAACCGCAGGACTTGACGAGGTCATCCATGGCTTCACGGATGGCCTGATCGTCGTCGACGACGGCTATGGTAGGGACTGGGGGCAATGAAACGACCTTTTCTGACTGCTTTCTAATTCCTGTTATGCGCTCATGGCCGTTTCAAAGATACCATACTAAGATACAGGTGGTCGTACGCCTTCGCCCAGCATTTCGGCCTTTCGCACAAGCTCGGCGACCGAGCGAACTTCCATTTTCCGCATCACATTGCCGCGATGCAGCTTCACCGTGACCTCGCTGATGCCAAGCTCATAGGCGATCTGCTTGTTCATCAGCCCCTTGACCACGGCCTCCATGACCTCGCGCTCGCGTGGCGTCAGGCTTCCCGCAAGCAACGCAGCGGCTTCGCTCTGCGCACTCTCGAGCCGGTGCGCGGCGTTGCGTTTCATCGCCGCCGCCACTGCGTCGAGAATGTCCTGATCCTTGAAAGGCTTGGTCAGAAAATCGACGGCACCGGCCTTCATTGCCTGCACACCCATCGATATGTCCCCGAACCCCGTCATAAAG
>NZ_JBBNAN010000049.1:0-14767 GCF_037994405.1 Phyllobacterium sp. | reverse complement strand
TTGGCGCTGACGGATCCCGTACTTCGGGAACAGGCACTTGACGATGCCGAAACTCAACTCGAATCAGCCTTTGGTCGCACCCTGACCGACGCACAGATCGATCGTGTCAACGCATTGCTGGACGCACGTCGATAATCGCCAACGATTCGCGGACATCATATCTGATCTTCCAACAGCGGCCTTCGCGCCGCTGTTTTCATTTTGCGCAATTGAAACGCAACAAGACCAATCGGCCACGAACTTCGCGCTCAAGTCTAATACCAAATCGAATTTTCAAGGGGATTTCGCTGGTGCTGCGAGAGAGGATTGAACTCTCGACCTCTCCATTACCAATGGAGTGCTCTACCACTGAGCTACCGCAGCCGATTTGCGAACGCGGCGGACTTCTGCCATATCATTACCGAAATCGCAAGCAAGCAATCGCAATCTTGGCGGCAAAATATGTGTATGGCGCCAAAGCGATGTCCAATTGCGGATAAAATGGCGTTACAGTTCGGCTAAATATATGTGACAGGACATGACATCGTCGTCGAAAAACCGGAATTCTGAACAAATAAACCGTGAGAAGCGGCGTTCTGAACAATTACGGGCCAATCTGGCGCGGCGAAAACAGCAATTGCGATCGCGCCGGGCAGGTAACGCCGATGAACGCGATGAGGGAATCGTCGCAGCGACTGAAAAACCTTCCGATTCCTCCCAAGAGGAATCATGAATGGCCCCAAATCGGGTCATAAGCCTTTCTTGAACCATTTCGTGTGATGGTTTACAGCAACCGGCTCTGCAAAGAGTCTCAACGACAGGACGGGTACTTCCCCGCGAAAGTGACACAATATGGATCGCATTAAGATTGTTGGCGGTAACAAGCTCAATGGCGTCATCCCGATTTCGGGTGCCAAGAACGCGGCCTTGCCGTTGATGATCGCCTCGCTCCTCACCGATGATACGCTGACGCTCGAGAATGTGCCGCATCTCGCCGACGTTGAACAGCTTATCCGTATTCTCGGCAATCATGGCGTCGATTATTCCGTCAATGGCCGCCGCGAACGCCAGGACGGCGCCTATTCGCGCACGATCCATTTCACCGCGCGCAATATTGTCGATACGACAGCCCCCTATGAGCTTGTCTCCAAGATGCGGGCAAGCTTCTGGGTTGTTGGGCCGCTATTGGCACGCATGGGCGTAGCCACCGTGTCGCTGCCGGGTGGCTGCGCCATCGGCACCCGTCCGGTTGATCTGTTCATCGATGGCCTGCGCGCGCTTGGCGCCGACATCGAGATCGAGAACGGCTATGTCAAGGCCAGCGCCAAGACCGGCCTTGTCGGAGCCCGCTATGCCTTCCCCAAAGTTTCGGTTGGCGCGACCCATGTGCTGATGATGGCTGCAACACTCGCCAAGGGCGAGACTATTCTCGAAAACGCCGCCCAGGAACCGGAAGTCGTCAATCTTGCCGACTGCCTCAATGCTATGGGCGCGAAGGTCCGCGGCGCGGGCACGCCGACAATCACGATTGAAGGTGTGACAAGCCTTTCCGGCGCGCGCGTTCGCGTCATTCCGGATCGCATCGAGACCGGCACCTACGCTATGGCCGTCGCCATGACTGGCGGTGACGTCATTCTCGAAGGCGCCGACGCCAATCTCCTGAGCGCAGCCCTGACGACGCTCGGCCAGGCTGGTGCGGAAATTTCCGAAACCAATTCCGGCCTGCGCGTTGTTCGTAATGGCCACGGCATCATGCCGGTCGATGTGACCACGCAGCCTTTCCCCGGTTTCCCGACTGACCTGCAGGCGCAGTTCATGGGCCTGATGACCAAGGCGAAGGGGACGTCGCACATCACAGAGACCATCTTTGAAAACCGCTTCATGCATGTGCAGGAACTGGCACGGCTTGGTGCCAAGATTTCGCTCTCCGGCCAGACCGCCAAAATTGAAGGCGTCGAGCGGCTGAAGGGCGCGCCGGTCATGGCGACGGATCTGCGTGCCTCGGTCTCGCTGGTCATCGCGGGGCTTGCCGCCGAGGGCGAGACAATTGTCAACCGCGTCTATCATCTCGATCGCGGCTTCGAGCGTCTTGAGGCAAAGCTGACGCTTTGCGGCGCGGTGGTCGAACGTATCAGCGACTGATCATTTCTCAATTAAGTCCGGTCGGGAGGGACTGAATTGAGGTGGCAAATCAGTCCCTGCCTGTGTGAGGCCTGTAATATTCATCCAGTTGCGATTTTGGCTGAGAACAACCTTTGGTTCTCGCGATGTCCGTCAGAACGAGATTGCGGTTGCGCAACGCTTCCATTTCGACGCGTTCCGGTGATTTCGGATCCACAAAGAAGATCGCGGGAAACATAGACTGACCCACGCGGACGTCCTTCCATCCTCGGCTGATTCTGCCAAGAGTGGAATTCCATTTGTCTGCACTTTCCTCTAACAGGGAAAGACGCCTGGTGCCGGAGCGGCGCCACCTTTCTGACAAGTCATGCAATAGGGTAGACATGGACACTCTGAAACTCATCGCGCTTGATGAGGAAGATCTGCAAATCCTTTCCGCGCATCTGCAGGATTCTGTGCTGAAGGTGGGCGATATCGAGTACCTGGCCACCGACAAGAAGCTTGTACTCGGGGTCAACAGATTTGTCTGGGAACTCGCCGCCGACGGCAAGCGCCGCCGCAGTTTCGAGCGCCGCCGTACTGCGCTGCTTTTCGACCGGGTTAGTAGTGTCAAGGCAACCGGTATCGACCGGCGGCACACGAATGATATCCTGTCGCTTCTGGCAGTCCGCTTCATAGTGGACGACGCGCCGTCTGGGATCATTGAACTGACATTTGCGGCCGGCAAAGCCCTGCGGCTGGAAGTCGAGGCCATCGAGGCGCAGCTGACTGACCTCGGACCCTATTGGGAAACCTCGTTCAAACCAGAGCATGAAGCCTGAGGAGTATCTGACATGGCATTTGTGCTGCGACAGTCCGAACCCGATTTTGAAACCCGCTTCTCGGCGTTTCTCGCCACCAAACGCGAGGTGTCCGAAGATGTCGACCGTGCCGTCGCTGATATCATCCATCGCGTTCGCACCGAAGGCGACGCGGCGCTTGTCGATTATTCGCAGCGGTTCGACAGGATCGATCTTGTCAAGCACGGCATTGCAGTTACGTCAGCAGAGATTGATGCGGCGGTGGCTTCGGCGCCCGCCACGACGGTCGATGCATTGAAGCTCGCGCGCGATCGTATTCATTCGCACCACGCACGGCAGATGCCGCAGGATGACCGCTATACAGACGCGCTGGGCGTAGAGCTTGGCTCGCGCTGGACGGCCGTCGAATCGGTAGGGCTTTATGTGCCGGGTGGAACGGCCAGCTATCCCAGTTCGGTTCTGATGAATGCCGTCCCCGCGCAGGTCGCCGGTGTCGAGCGCGTCGTCATGGTTGTTCCCTCGCCGGAGGGCAAGCTCAACCCGCTCGTTCTGGTTGCCGCACGTCTGGCGGGTGTTTCCGAGATCTATCGGGTCGGCGGGGCGCAAGCCATTGCGGCTTTGGCCTATGGTACTAAGACAATTGCACCGGTGGCCAAGATTGTCGGCCCGGGCAATGCTTATGTGGCCGCCGCCAAGCGCCGCGTCTTCGGTACGGTCGGCATCGACATGATTGCCGGTCCGTCCGAGGTGCTGATCGTCGCTGACAGCGACAATGATCCCGACTGGATCGCAGCTGACCTCCTTGCGCAGGCTGAGCATGACAGCGCGGCGCAATCGATCCTGATCACCGACGATGAAGCGTTCGCCAACGCGGTGATCGCAGCCGTGGAGCGGCAGCTGCAGGCGCTTGCGCGAACCGAAACCGCAAGCGCCAGCTGGCGCGACTATGGCGCGGTGATTCTGGTAAAGGATCTGGAATCTTCACTGCCGCTGATCAATCGCATTGCGGCCGAGCATCTGGAGATCGCCACCGCTGACCCGGAAAGGCTTCTCGCCGGTGTGCGCAATGCCGGAGCAATCTTCCTCGGCCGTTATACACCGGAAGTCATCGGCGATTATGTGGGTGGCTCGAACCACGTTCTGCCAACGGCACGATCGGCGCGGTTCTCGTCCGGGCTTTCGGTGCTTGACTATGTGAAGCGAACCTCCATCCTGAGGCTGGGTGTCGAGCAGTTGCGCGCACTGGGTCCGGCGGCGATTGAACTCGCGCGCGCCGAAGGGCTCGATGCGCATGGCAAATCTGTCGCGATTCGGTTGAACCTATAGGAAGATAATGAAAGCGACGGGCGAAACCGATGCGCGATTGATCGATGTGGAGCTGGACGAGACCATCGGCCGCTCAACGCCGGATGTTGAGCACGAGCGTGCCGTTGCGATCTTCGATCTGATTGAAGAAAACACATTTCGCCCCGTGAATGATGAGGGGGCAGGTCCCTATCGTCTCAAGATTTCCCTGATTGAATCGCGGCTGATTTTTGCTATCTCACGCGAAAACGGCGACGATGTTGTCACTCATATCCTGTCCCTGACGCCACTGCGCAAGGTCGTGAAGGACTACTTCATGATTTGCGAGAGCTATTATGAAGCCATCCGCTCCTCCAGCCCGAGCAAGATCGAAGCCATTGATATGGGCCGAAGGGGACTGCACAATGAGGGCTCGCAGGCGCTGATGGACCGGCTCAACGGCAAGATCGAGATCGATTTCGACACGGCGCGCCGCCTCTTCACCCTGGTATGTGTGCTGCATTGGCGGGGGTAGGCGAACCAATGCAAGTCGGGCCGGAAAAACTGCCGGACGACCAGGAGCCCGCCAAAACGGCGATGCCGAGCGCGGTCTTGTTCATCTGCGGTATGAATTCCATTCGTTCGCCCATCGCCGAGACCTTGGCCCGCAGTCTTCTGCCATCGACGGTCTATATTGCCTCGGCAGGCGTCGAAAAAGGTGAGCCCGATCATTTTGTCGATGAGGTATTGCAGGAGGTTGGATTGAAACGAATTTCAACCCATCCCAAGACATTCGAGGAGCTGGAAGATCATTATTTTGATCTGATCATTACATTGTCGCCCAAGGCGCACCATATGGCACTGGAATTGACCCGAACGACATCCGTGCACGTAGAATACTGGCCGACACCCGATCCAACGCTTGTGCGCGGGCGGCGTAACCAGATACTGGATGCCTATCGGGATGTTCGGGAGCATCTGAAACATCACATTCAGGAACGTTTCAATCAGCCGGTCTGATCGTCTTTTCTGTCGCGCACATTTGCATCGAACTCCCTTGTTCACAAATGGTGCGCAATACTATAGGTTCCGCCCAAAATTGCGGTCGAGCACGGCCACAAATTGCCTCATCGGAGATAGAACTACGCATGGCGAAAGAAGAAGTACTAGAGTTTCCTGGCCTCGTGACGGAGCTGTTGCCCAACGCGATGTTTCGGGTAAAGCTCGAAAATGATCATGAAATTATCGCTCACACGGCAGGCCGCATGCGCAAGAACCGCATTCGCGTTCTCGCCGGCGACAAGGTCCTTGTCGAAATGACCCCTTACGACCTGACCAAGGGCCGTATCACCTATCGTTTCAAATAATCAGCTCCGCCGGATCCATCCGCAGGAAAACTCCTTCATGAGCGATCAGCCCAAATTCGTTCTTGCATCCGGCTCGCCGCGCCGTCTGGCGCTTTTGAGCCAGATCGGCATAGAACCCGATCGCCTGCTCTCGGCCGATGTGGATGAAACCCCGCTGCGGGCCGAACATCCGCGATCGCTGGCGCGCCGTTTGTCGCGTCAGAAAGCCGAGAAGATAGCTGAAGAGCTGAAGAACGATGTGGAACTGGGCGAGGCCTATATCGTCGCGGCCGATACGGTTGTGGCTGTAGGCCGGCGCGTTCTGCCGAAGGCGGAAATCCTCGACGATGCGACTGCCTGCCTGCGGCTGCTTTCTGGCCGTTCGCACCGCGTCTATACGGGGCTGTGCCTCATTACGCCTAAGGGCAAGCTGCGTCAGGACCTGATTGAAACACGCGTTCGCTTCAAACGTCTTTCGCGCGAGGAGCTGGAGAGTTATCTTGCCTCCGGCGAATGGCGCGGCAAGGCAGGTGGCTACGCGATTCAGGGGCTCGCTGGCGGCTTTGTCGTCAAGCTGGTTGGCTCCTATAGCAATGTGGTCGGCCTGCCGCTCTATGAGACCGCCAGCCTTTTGCATGGGGAAGGCTATCCGGTCTATGCCAACTGGCAATCTTCAGGACATTAAACGGACCGATCAGTTGACTGACGATAAAAAAAGCCCGGCGAATGTGACGCCCTTACGGCCGACACGCCCTTGCCCGGAATGCAAGCGTCCTTCCCAGCGCGAACATTATCCCTTCTGCTCTGCACGCTGCCGCAATATCGACCTCAACCGCTGGTTGACTGGCGCCTATGTCCTGCCCGCCGTCGAAAGTGCTGACGACAGCGACGATGAACAGGAAAGCTGAGACTTTTCACTTTCTCTTCATCTGATACCGCTAGCGTCTGGCGATGGTTCAAGTCAGGACATCGTCATGAAAATCGCAATAGTCGGTACCGGCTTCGTTGCCGATTACTACATGACGACGCTCCCCAACCACCCGCAACTGGTGCTCGGCGGTGTTTACGACCGCGACCCGCTACGCCTGAAACAATTTGCCGATTATTACAAGGTCGCCACTTATCCGGACTTCGAAGCAGTTCTTGCCGATGGCGAGGTCGGCATTGTCGTTAATCTGACGACCCCCGAAAATCATTACTCCCTGTCGAAGCAGGCGCTAGAGGCTGGCAAACATGTCTATTGCGAAAAGCCGCTCGCCATGCGCTACGAAGAGGCCGCTGAGCTTGTCGCCATTGCCGAGCGTCAGGATCTTGTCCTTGCCTCTGCTCCTGCCATTGCGCTGAGCGCGGCACATAGGCTTGTCGATACAACGCTCGGTAGTATCGGCAAGCCGCGGCTGGTTTATGCCGAGATGGAGGACGGGCCGGTCTTCCGCGCTAACTGGCAGGAATGGCGCTCCGTCTCCGGCGCACGCTGGCCGGGGCTGCATGAATTCGAAGTCGGCTGCACCCTTGAACATGCGGGTTACGCATTGTCCTGGCTCGTATCACTGTTCGGGGCGGTCGAAAGCCTTTCGGCGCTCTCGGCGCTGACCTTTCCCAATAAGGGGCCGGGAACGGAGACCACCACTATGGCGCCGGATTTTTCCGTAGGGTGCCTGATGTTCCGCTCAGGTGTGATCGCGCGCCTGACATGCGGCCTCGCCGCGCCGCGCGACCGCTCGTTGACGATCCTCGGCGATAAGGGGAGCCTGATTGTTGGCGATCTCTGGGATCACCACTCGCCCGTCTATCTTGAGACGGCTGCAGAAGGCCGCACATTGCGTACAAAACTCGCCGAGCAGCTTGAGGCCCATCTGCAGCGCTTCTTGTCCGGCAAGCCACTGCCCGGTCGCAAACTCGCCTATGAGCGTTCGGCACGCCTGGTCAAACTTCCGGCCTATCCATCGCAGATCGATTTCGCCGGGGGAATCGCTGCGCAAGCCGGCGCTATCGAAAAGGGCATGCCGCTGTTCTCATCAGGCAAGGTGGCGCTGCACATCACCGAACTTGCCCTTGCACTCAACAATGCTGGTTCGCTCCCCCAACCCTACCGGCTGCAGAGTACATTCTAAAGCTTGATCACCCGCTGCGTTGCCGGCTGTGACAGCACCATGTTGATAGCGCGCAGGGCGTTGATGCTGTCTGACATCGGCATGATCGCGGAAGTTGTGTCACCCTTGCGGATCGCCTCCATCACGGCCATCGCCTCGAATTGCAGGCCGCTACCTTCGAACAGATATTCCTCGACCTGGCGTCCCGGTACCGGGAGCCGGTCAAGCAGCTTGCCGATGAAGCCCGTGGGTCCGGGCAACGGCCCGAATGGCGGTGTCAGCGCAAAGCCATGATAGATCGTCAGGCGCTGGGCTTTGAGGAATGGCGCGTTCAAACGAATCGCGCCTTTGGTGCCTTCAATGACGAAATGATTGGTGCCGTCCACGTCGAAGCCGCAGGAGAGGTGCGCTTCCGCCTCGTCATAATGCAGTGTGATTTCCGAGCGCATATCGACGCCGTTCGGCGCGGCATGCCACAGGCCTGACACCTTCTGCGGCTGGCCAAGGAAGTGCATGGCGAGAGACACGCAATAGACGCCGAGATCAAGGCTGGCGCCGCCACCGAGCAAACGGCTGAAAAAGCGGCTCTCCGGCTCGTATTCGTGCTTATAGGCGAGTTCCGCTGTGATCTTGCGGATTGTACCGATCTCTCCCGCGTCGACCTTGGCCTTGGCCGCAATGACGGCTGGCAGGAACCGCGTCCACAGCGCCTCCATGGCAAAGACATTGACCCGCGTCGCCTCCCGCTGGATCACCGAGGCTTCCGTGTGGGACGGGGCGAGAGGTTTTTCGGTGAGGATCGCCTTGCCCGAACGCACCGACTTCAGCGCCTGCGCCAGGTGAAGCGAATTGGGTGTGGCGATATAGACGGCATCGATCGATGGATCGGCCATGAAAGAATCAAGATCGGAATAGGCTCTGCGGCTGCCGCATGCCTCGCGAAAACTTTCAGCAATGGCCATGGTGCGCGAATGGTTTGCCACCAGCACTGCGTCAGGCACCAGTGCGAGATCGCCGGCGAATCGCCGCGCGATTTCCCCGCTGCCAATGATTCCCCAGCCAAAAGCCCCGCCCTTGGCCTCTTTCTCCCCCAATTCATCCATATGAACCGAATCCCGTCTCCAACAGCATCAACAAACGCATCAATGCATGCCCTTTGCAAGAGGCAGAAAAACGGCAAAAAATTCGTGAGTTGATGCTGGACAGCACGATTTTTAGTGTTATAACCCACGCGCTTCTGACGGAAAGCCAACCCCGTCGAAAGGCTTGCCGGATAACGGAAACGCCGCGAAGTGCCCAGATAGCTCAGTTGGTAGAGCAGCGGATTGAAAATCCGCGTGTCCGTGGTTCGAATCCGCGTCTGGGCACCACTTTTCTTTCAATGATTTCAAGTAGTTATGCAGTTTTGGGTGACGCCAAAAATAGGCATGTTGCATGCATGTTGCATGAAATTACCAAGCATTTTCAATGTCTACAAAAAAGTGACGGGAAATACGTGCAACATGGATGCAACATGGAACGCCAAAAATGTTCCACTTTTGTTCCGGGTAAGCCATCCTACCCCCCATCCCTCGAATCGCGCTCCACGGCCCGCCGTGTGGCAAGGAAGTGGCATCCGGCAGGCATTAATCCATCCTCAATGCCCTTGCGGCATGTTGACCCCATGAATGACACCGAACGCAAACAAACGGAAAATACAGTGCGCTTTTTTCGATGGATGGCTGTCTCCCATCTCATCGTGCTCAACATGCTTGCGTATATGTCGTTAAGGACGAACCGGTTTGGATAGGTCCAGCGCTCGCGGCTTCTGTATGGGGATTGTGCTTTCATTTTTATCGGCTCAGTCGCAAGTACCAAGCCATGCTGGATAAGGGTTTAGCGCTCAGCCCGCCGCCGTGCGGCAAGCGGCGCTGACAGGCATTAATCCATCCTCAATGTGTTTGCGGCATATACTGGCCGCCATGCAAGATATCTTGAGAAAGCACGCGTTGTTCTTATGTGCACTCGCGCTGACAGGATGCCAAACCAAACCGCCGCTAGAGCAAATGTCGTATAGTGAATTGGGGCAACTTGCTGGGCAAATCCAGCAAACATGCATTGCCCAAGGCAACACGCTAGATACGCCCGAATATAAGGTCTGCACGCTGCAGGAAATAAGCCGACAGCAGTATGCCAGGCAAACCGGCAGCGACAGACCGCTATAGCAGGTGTTGTAAGAGGTTCGCGCTCAGCGGCCCGCTGTGACCGAATGCGGTAGCATCTGGAGACGTGAGCCTGCATTAAAACTTTAGCGAAGTGGTGAACCTAGCTTTAGTCCCTCGTGGGTAAGATGCAACGATGGTCAAACAAGGTTGGGCGCTGCTAAAAGAATCATTGAGAACCACTGCCGTCACGGTCGGGTTGATCGTGTTGGCTTTCATCTGCTTGATGGTCACCGCAGGGTTCTTCAACGCCTCAAGAATGTCCGCCTTCCTCATATATCTGGCAATATATTTGGTGGGTGCGTTGCCGCTCGGTTTGGGCGTCTTTTTCAGCATCGTCAAGGCGGCGACCGGTCGATTGGATTGCTTTTTATGCTCGTTGGGTACGCCCTGAGCTTTCTAATGCATAAGAATGGCCAGTTTTATCTCAGCAAGCTGGACGAGGAATCGACGGGCGAATTTCCGGCAAATTTGCAGGAAGTTATTATTTGCCTTCCCCCCGCAGCATCGCGATGGCGCGGTAGATTTCCGTCAGGCCCCATCCGGCCCGATAGGCTTCAAGGACCAGCGGCTGAATATCGGCATCGGGGGCAAGTCTGGCGACCCGTGAGCGCAGCGTCGCGCATAGATCAAACTCTCTGGCCTCATAGAAGCCGGTTTGCGCCGGTGCCGTTATCGGCCTGAGCGGCTTGCCGGAAAGATGGTTGATTGTCGGCATCGGAGGATTGTATCCAAACTGGGGCCAATTGGCACAGTTTAAATTTACCGCCGCGCTGGCGCCGTGCCCGCCAGCAAGCCGCCGGACGGTCGGCTTCGACAAAAACGTCTGCGCGGCGATCTCCGACCGCGTCATCCCGGCGCGAGGTTCGAGCCCCTCAATCATGACAGCGAGTTTCTCGGCGATGTTTGGCACGAGAGGAAAATACTTGCGTCGCGAATTTACTGCAACTTTCAGCATTGGCAGGACGTTCCCGATCGTTCACGCTATTTAAACGCAAAGTTGCAATCCTGTCGATTGAATCGAAAGTCCAGGGAATGAAGTTTGCGAGTATCGTCAAAGGTCTTCTTTCGTTCCTAATTCTGACCGCGATATTCATTGCGATTGCTATCAAGTATTCGATAGCCGAGACCAGCTTTCAATGCAACGGTGAGATATCTGGGGAAAGTTCGACTATTTTCATAAAACTTGGCGAGTACAAATGGTGGGTCCACCTTTGGAGTAATTCGGATGGTGATTTGAAGCTGGAAATACCAAACAGGTATTACGATTATTACTCACCACTTACCGAAGTCGGCGATCAACTCCAGATATGGGATCGAGAAAAACAACGTGGCAACTTTTCTAAGCTGAGCAACGCGCTTACTCTAGACACTGCGACCGGCGTGTTTAAGGGAACATGCACGAGAATGCATGATCGATAAGATCGTCTCGCGCTGGTTTGACTCTAATTCCTCAACGCCTTTGCGGCATGCTGGCAGCATGATGACGGACCATCCAGACTTTCTCTTCACGAAATACATTGAGAAGGCCGCGTTCGATACCCCGCACAAGCGTCGAGGACAAGGATTACCAGGTGCCGTTCTCCTTCAACGGGAACATTGCAAAACTGGAAGTGGCGCTGCAACCTTAGTGCGGCCACGGCGGCCTTCGGGTCGCCGGTTCCATTTAGGCTGGATTGAGAGCCATTCGCATGGCTCGTTCTATCCGCCGTGTTTCCTTGTCCCTGCAATGCGCCGAAATGTCGCTGAACCGATAATCGGTCAAGAAAACTGGCGAACGACTAACGCGTTATATCCGCATCAAGTTTTTCTGCCCAAAATTAGTTTCCAGCCGAAAGAAACCGGTTTCACTCTGGGATCGAATATTTGAAATTGTAGTATTCCTGTTACGTAAGCCGGACATTCTCGCCATCGGCACCATTTTTCGCGAATTTTTGTTCGGCCCCATTTTCCCCGTTTAACGTGCCGGAAATTATGGCGGTTCAGTGCTTTTCGCGCTAAAAAAGGCGGTTAAGACTGGAGCAACTTAATTCGTATTTATTAGACTTTTTGCTGATGCCCCCTATAGAGAACTACTTCAAGCTATAGTAGAGTTAAATTGCAAGGCGCATGATATCAACTGAAATAGCAGGGCATTCGCATACAGAAACTTAAATAGAATCCGGGGTTTAAGTCGGAATGAAGCTGGCGGTTTTTGGAGAGGCAACTGTTAGTCTGGGCGGGCAACTGGTCCCGCGCGTACCCGCGAATTTTCTTCGCATAATCGTCTATTTGCTCCTCGCAAATGACAACCATTCTGTTTCCCGTGGAAAGCTTTCGCAGGTTCTCTGGTCCGATACGGATCAGGCGCACGCTTCCATGAATTTGCGCCAGAGTCTCGCGCGCATTCGCAAGTTCCAGGAACAATACGGACTGAACCTGATCGAAGGCGACGCGAGTTATGTCTATCTCAACCTGTCGCAGGTGAAGGCTGAGCTACTCAGCATCGATCTGCTCGAATATATCAATCTTGCGCGCAAGGGCGATATCGAGTCCGTCCTTGGCATGTGCGAGCTTTATACTGGCGATCTCCTCGGTCAGAACGAAACGCAGAATTCCGATTTCGACGAGTGGCTGGATGTGGAGCGCGTCAGGCTGCGCGACGATCTGATTACCATGCTTTTGAGCATGGTTAACCGCCAGACCGGTGTCAGCATTGATGAGAAGCGCCAATGCGCTCGCAAGCTGATCGAGATTGATCCCTATCAGGAAGTCGGCTACCGCACCTTGATGCAGACGGCATCGCAGCTCGGCCTTATCGCCAAGGTCGAGCGGACCTTCCGCGAATGCACGAGACGGTTGCGGGATGATCTTGACGTCGAGCCGGAAGACGAAACGGTCGAGCTCTATCAGCAACTTTTGCCCAAGCTGTCGACGACGACGACGCGCGCGCTCATCATGGCGCAACCAAGCAGTTCGCTCCGCGGCAATGGCGTCGAGATTGAACTGCCCCATTCAATCCATGCCGCACATCAGGTCGAGCAGAACCGGCAGGCCGGCCTGCCGAGAGTCATCGTCCTCTATCTGCCGCACAACGCAGCAGATCCGATGGAACAGCTTGCCGCCTCGCTGGTCGACGATATCACCATCGGGCTTTGCCGCCTGCGCACGCTGTCCGTCGTCGCGCCCTATACGTCGAGCAGGGTGGTGACTGAATCACCCATCGACAGCTTCGACGGGCTTAATGAACAGTTCGGTGTGAATTATGTCGTCGACAGCAAGATTGTGCGCCGCGATGGCTTCTGTTTCCTGTCGGTGAAGCTGATCGATGTCGCCACTCGGGAAATCGTCTGGGCCGAGAAACAGAAGTTCGATTATGTCCTGCCAGAACAGCAATACCGCCAGCTGTCGATCCGCATCATCCTGTCTGTCGTCTCGGTCATCGAGAAGGCGGAACTCGACCGCTACAACAGGCTGTTCCAGGATCCGAATGCCTACTACTGGTATCTGGTTGGGAAAAGGGATTTTGAAAAGCTCGACCTTGGGAAATTACGCCAGGCACGCCAATCCTTCAAGAATGCGTTGACCGCCTCACCGGATTTCGTGCCGGCGCTCAGCGGTATCGCACGAACCATGCAACGGGAATGGCTGGTTCTGGCACGCAGCGACAACGATATTCTGCTTGAAGGCGAGCAGATCGCCAAGCGCGCTGCACCGGCTGACCCCGATGATGAGCGGCCCTTGCGGGAACTCGGGACCATCAGCATGTATCTTGGCAAATTTGACGAGAGCTTGGAATATTTCGACCAAGGTTCATCTTTGAATCCACAACATGCCGACCTTCTTGCCGATTATGCTGATGCCCTAACTCACTACGGGGCTCTCGAAGAAGCGCTTGAGAAAATTCGGCAAGCGATCGCCCACAACCCGCTGGCCCCAGACTATTATTACTGGGTTGGAGGCGGCGCATTGCACAATCTTGAACGTCACTCGGAAGCGATAGCCCTTCTGGAGCAGATGAAAAACCCGCGCGCAGCCGCTCGATTGATTGCGGCCTGCTGGGCCATGCTGGGTGAGCGGGAAAAGGCAACCGAGTACAGGAACTACGCGCTGGAGGACAATCCCAATTTTCGAATTGACGACTGGATTAAAGGGTTGGGCGTCAGACTGCCCGAACAGCGCCAAAGATACGAAGCGTCCCTGCGTCAAGCAGGGTTCCAATAATTCTCAATACTGAACCTCAACAAAAGGACCCCCTGCATGGCGAAGTATTTCATAGTCGGTGAGACCGGAAGTGATGATTTGTGGCTGATCGATGTGGATAAGCGTACCGTAGAACCGTTGACACAAGCGGCGCTTAATAATTCACAAGCTGCCAATCCTGATTCTGTGCAGATCCTAAATAAGGCACGAAAGAACGGTATCGCGACAATCAAGGGCGTAGACACAGCCATCGCTACCAATAGTCGTTCCGATATTGAGGCCCAAATGTTCTCCGGTGACCCCGAGCCGGAGTAAAAAATAAATAAAAATATATGCTGAAATTGAAGATGAAGTGAATCTTCTTCTTGATCTGAAATAGAATCGTCATACCTTTGCCATGTGGGCTCTCCTTCGTAGAAAGGTTATTCGCATGGCAAAGTTTTACATCATCGATGATCCGGAAACCAACAAGCTCTGGCTTGTGGATATGGAAACACGTAGCGCCGAGTGTCTCGATCGAGACGTGATCGGTTCCTTGGGACTGGCAGGCCATGAATTTTTGAGTTCGATCAGCAGCTTGACCGGTAACGGCGTAACTGCGGGTCATGGTCGCAGTGATCCATCGGACCGAGCTTTCTCGTTCGATGGCCGTAGTGATCCGTCGGACCGGGCGTTTTCCGCCGATAGCCGCAGCGATCCGTCTGACCGGGCCTTCTCGTTTGATGGCCGTAGCGATCCATCGGATCGGGCCTTCTCGTTTG
>NZ_JBBNAN010000048.1:0-3933 GCF_037994405.1 Phyllobacterium sp. | reverse complement strand
CCGGAACCGCCCGACGCCGCCGGGCGTGCCGGTGGCGATGACGTCGCCGGGCAGGAGTCTGGTGACCGTCGAGACGTATTCGATGATTTCGCCGATGGAGAAGGCGAGGTCGGAGATCGGCGTCGTCTGAACTTCCTGGCCGTTCAATATGGTGCGCAGGTGCTGGTCTTCCGGGTTCGGCAACTCGTCGGTCGTGACGATCCATGGCCCCATGGAACCGGTATCGTCGAAGCTTTTGCCCGACCAGAACTGGGTCGTGTGGCGCTGGAAGTCGCGGATCGTGCCGTCGTTAAAACAGGAATAGCCGAGAATGTGATCCTTGGCGTCGGCAGCCGGAATGTTGCGGCCGGCCTTGCCGATGATGACTGCGAGCTCGCCCTCATAGTCGAATTCATCCGAGCAGGCCGGCTTCTGAAGCGGAACGCCGCTTCCAAGGACCGACGAGGGATAGCGCGTGAAGATCGAGGGGTATTTCGGCTTTTCGCGACCGGTTTCCTTGATGTGGTTGGCATAGTTCAGACCGACGCAGATGATCTTGTCGGGGTTGGGTATCGGGGACAGCAGCGTGACATCTGCGAGACCGATACCCTGACCTTCGACCTCGATGGCGGCAGCCCTGCCGGCAGCGAGGACCGCGCGCAGGTCGGGATAGGACGCACGAAATGCCGCCGTCGCTTCATAAATCCGGTCTTCCCGGACCAGTCCATACGTTCGGCGACCGCCGGTTTCGAAAGATACGAGGCGCATATGATAGCTCCAATCTGGCCGTTGAGTTGTGCGATGTAAAGCCGCGGCGGCCCCCGTGACAATTGACAATGTCCATCGCGTCCGGCAGGCGGACACATACGGAGGTCGCAACGCGTCCGCCTGGTGGACGGCCTGAATTTGCCTGTTTTCAAATGCGGCTGTTTCCACGAACATTGGCAGCGGAGTTACGCCGCGGTGCGGGCTGTCGCGAAAATGCGAGGAGCAGCCGCGGTGGTGGAGGAACCGCCAAAACAGCATCGGATCGCCTGCCGCCTTCGACGGAAGCGGCAGATGACCATGCGCGTTTCGCTGCGGTTCGAGTATTTCGCTTGCCCACAGGGAGGTTTAGGCTCATGACACTCGATGAATCTATCAAGAGCGGGCCGATGCGCCCAGCACAGATCTGGATCTGCCTGATGTGCGTCCTGCTCGCCATGATCGACGGCTACGAAGTCGTGGCTATGCCCTTTGCCATGCCGGCAATCGCCAAGGTCTGGAATCTGCCGAATTCGCAGGTCGGCTACCTTCTGAGCGCCGGCATCTTCGGGATGGCGCTCGGAGCCGTGTTCGTGTCTCCGCTCGCAGACAAGATCGGCCGCCGCAGGCACGTATTGCTTTGCCTCGCCGCCATTACCGCGCTGATGACGGTTTCGGGCTTTTGCGCTTCATTGTGGCAGCTCGTCGCCGTTCGCGCCGCGGCCGGGCTGTTCATCGGCGCGATGATTTCCAGTCTAAACATCATCGTTTCGGAATACTCCTCCGACAGGCTGCGCGGTCTCGTCATGGGACTTTACGGCGCCGGTTTGCCCCTGGGTTCCGCCCTGGCGGGTTTCGCAATCTCGCCAATGCTCAAGTCATTTGGCTGGCAGGCGCCCTTCGTCTTCGGCGCGCTCCTGACGGGCTTAATGCTCCTGGTCGTCCTGTTCTATCTTCCTGAATCGATCGATTATCTTGTCCATCGCAGACCCAAGGATGCCCTGAAGACCTATAACCGTATCGCCGCCCGTATGGGGTACGCGCCGGTTAAGGTTCTCCCGCAAGCGAGGGCCTCTTCGGAAATCCTCACTACGAAGCGGGGCCTCGGTGAACTGTTGCAGCCACCACTCCTTTCGCGCACGGCTTTCCTTTGGATCGGTTACGCGCTTCTTATCTCGTCCTTCTATTTCGCCAATACCTGGACCGCCAAGATTATTTCCGACGCCACGGGCGACGCCTATCTCGGCGTCCGGATCGCCATGATGATCCAGTTCGGCGGCGTGCTGGGGGCCGTGCTCTACGGCCTGCTGACGCTTTGGACTAACGGACGACTCGCAACGATCCTGTTGCTGGCGCTCGGAGGCGTGGCATTCACGCTCTACGCCCAGTTCAGCGGTGTCGTCGCCGCCGCCATGGTGCTCGCCTTCGCCATCGGCATTTGCGCGAATGGCGGCGTGGCGGCCTTCTACGCCATCAGCCCCACGATCTATCCGACCGTACTGCGCGGCACGGGGGTCGGCCTGATGATCGGTTTCGGACGCGGCGTAGCGATCCTCGCGCCGCTGCTGACGGGACACATGCTCTCTAACTATTGGACACCGGTCGACGCCTACCAATTCTTTGCGGTCGTCATGGCGCTTTCCGCGGTCGCCACCGTGGGCTTGCACCTGACCTACCGGAACAGCCAGATCTCGCCGGCCAAAGCGTGAGGATACTCAACTTGACACATTGCTCCGACACTCCAACGATGCGCGCCGTCCGCTGTCCGGCTCCCGGCGGCCCGGCCGCCATGGAAATCCAGCGCCTGCCGCGGCCTGCTCCCGCGGCAGGCCAGGTGTTGATCAAGGTTCACGCGGCCGGTGTAAATCGGCCCGACATTTCCCAAAGGCGCGGCACCTATCCGGTGCCGCCCGATGCCAACCCGACGCTTGGCCTTGAAGTCGCGGGGACAGTCGAGGCGGTCGGAGACGGTGTTGCGCTGAAACCCGGTCAACGGGTGTGCTCGCTCGTCCACGGCGGCGGTTACGCCGACTACGCGATCGCCGAAGCCGATCAGATCATCGTGCTTCCCGATGAAATCGACTTCATCACCGCCGCCGCGCTTCCCGAGGTCGCAATGACGGTCGAATTCAACCTGGTTGAACGAGCGGTCCTGAAACGGAACGAATGGGTCCTCATTCACGGTGGCTCGGGCGGCATCGGAAGCCACGCAATCCAGCGCGCCAAAGCGGCGGGCGCAAAGGTGGCTGTGACCGCCGGTTCCGACGAAAAGTGCGGTTACTGCCGAGCGCTCGGCGCCGATGTGGCCATCAATTATCGCAGCGTCGATTTCGTTGAGGCCGTTGCCGAAGCGACCAGGGGGTGGGGGGCCGATGTCGTGCTGGACATGGTTGGCGGCGACTATATCGACCGCAATCTCAAGGCCATGGCGCCAGACGGTCGTTGCGCGATCATTTCGCTCCAGGGCGGCCGCAAGATTTCCGCCGATCTGGAGCCGCTTCTGCGACGCCGCCTGACCCTCGTCGGCTCGACCTTGCGCCCCCTGTCGAAGGCGGAGAAAAGTCGCATCGCCAAGCTGGTGTCATGCAATGTGCTGCCGCTCGTTGCCGAAAACCGCATCCGTTCCTCGGTCACCACGACCTTCCCCTTGGATCAGGTCGAAGACGCGCATCGGCTACTGGAGAGTGGTGCGACCATGGGAAAGATCGTTTTGACCGTGTTTCAGACGCCAGCACAGCATTCAGTTGTTTATCTTGGACATGACACCACCCTGGGATGTCGCCCATAATCCCCATAGGCGGGGCATGACGTGGCGGGATTCTCGTTATGGCCATAAAGCGACACTTTGGTTGTACTTCCGGTTCCAATCGACCCGCGGCTAGCTTGAAAGGCTATGAAAAGCTGCTCGGGGGACAGGTGCTCATCGATCTGGACGCAATGGCTCAGTGGAAAGCCGTCAGTGGCCAGCTCGTCTGAAACTGTTAGCACAAGCCTTAACGCGCCGGTCCTTCAAACAACGTGACAGCGCCAAAATGGCCATTATCGGCCTTTTCAAAGGAAGGATTGTCAATACTTTACAATTTTGTACGGAGCCATGTAAGGAGCAACTTTCTTAAAACCTAGGCTTCTTCATCGCTTGCGTCCTTGCTGGCGCGGTTGTCTCCCGGCTGATGAGTTCGAAACCAACGTTCACGGGAACTGTGGGAATAG
>NZ_JBBNAN010000047.1:0-3754 GCF_037994405.1 Phyllobacterium sp. | reverse complement strand
CGCGTCGACCGTCGAGAAGATTTATGTCGTTCTCGACGGCGAGGTTACGGTGTCGAACGGCGTGGATCAATACAAGTTGCGAAAGTGGGACTCTTGTCGCGTGGCCCCGCATGAGGGTCGCAGACTTCAGAATGAAAGCCAACAGCCAGCGTCAATCCTGCTCGTGATGCCAGTCGAGGCGGCCAAGCCTCCATGATACCGAGCAGGACAACCATCACTAAACGGCGACAACATGCAGCTTCAGTTACCCGATCGGCGGACCGGAGTCCGCCGTCGCGACGCCATTCACTCGAGGGAGGAGTATCCCATGGCTCACATCCAAACAGCGTCTCGTCGACGCAAACCCTGGTACCAGATACTTTACGTTCAGGTTCTGATCGCCATAGCATTCGCGATCTTGCTTGGACATTTTTGGCCGCATGTCGGCATCGATATGAAGCCGCTGGGGGATGGCTTCATCAAATTGATCAAGATGGTCATTGCCCTCGTCATTTTCTGCACGGTCGTTTCCGGAATAGCGGGTATGAACGATTTGAAGAAAGTTGGCCGCGTTGGTGGCAAGGCTCTGGTCTACTTCGAGTTGGTCTCGACGGCCGCGCTTTTCATCGGACTTGTTATCGGCAACGTTGTAAGGCCCGGCACTGGTTTCAATGTTGACCCTGCCACGCTCGACGCGAGTGCCGTCGAAACCTATGCCGGCAAGGCAAGCGAGCAGTCCGTCACCGACTTCCTGATCAACATCATACCGAATACCGTGGTCGACGCCTTTGCCAAGGGTGATATCCTGCCTGTCGTGCTGATATCGATCCTGTTCGGCTACGTCCTCTCGCATCTCGGCGACCGCGCCAAGCCCGTGCGGGATGTCATAGAGGCCGGCTCGCACCTGGTCTTCGGAGCCATCAACGCGATCATGCGCCTCGCGCCGATCGGCGCTTTCGGGGCCATGGCCTTCACCGTTGGAAAATACGGCGTTTCCTCGCTCGGCCCTCTCGCCTTTCTTATCGGCACCTTCTACCTGACGAGCATCATCTTCGTGCTGGGCGTACTTGGCACCATCGCTTGGTGGTCCGGTTTCAACATCCTCAAGTTCTTGTTTTACATCAAGGAAGAGATCCTGATCGTGCTTGGCACGTCATCATCGGACTCGGCGCTGCCGAGCCTGATGGCCAAGCTTGAGCGTGCCGGCTGCTCGAAACCTGTGGTTGGCCTGGTCGTGCCGACTGGCTATGTGTTCAATACAGATGGCACATCGATCTACATGACGCTCGCAGCGCTGTTTGTGGCTCAGGCAACAAATACGGACCTTTCCATTTCGCAGCAGCTTGCCATCTTCGCCGTCGCGATGCTGACCTCCAAGGGCGCTTCCGGCGTCACCGGCGCTTCCTTCATTGCGCTGGTCGGCACGCTCTCTGTCGTACCTGCAATTCCGGTTGCCGGCATGGCGCTCATCCTTGGGATCGATCGCTTTATGAGCGAGGCGCGTGCCCTGGTGAACATGGTCGGTAACGGTGTCGCCACATTGGTAATGGCACGCTGGGAAGGCGAACTCGACCAGGCCCGCCTTGATGCCGCGCTCTCGGGTGCACCGTTGGAGGACAGCGAGGTCAGTGATGTTGAGCACGTTGCACAGCCAGTTCCGACGCCTGGCCGGGGTGGTCTGGGAACAGCGGGCGCGAGCGCTTGAGTATAAGGCCACAACGATGGGGCCGTCCAATGGGGCGGCCCCATGACGCGAGGTGAAATGCGAAACTTTGTCCATCAATCAAATGGTGATGTCAGGTTAAGTTTTCAGGCCACGAGGATTGTCGTCCTGTTGATTTTAGACGAGCGTTTCCGTCACGGCTTTCTACTCCATCGCGTTCAGGCGGTGCAGATAAATCTGGCATGCCGAGCGTTGCGAGTGGGATGGAACGAAGAGGTTGCGGACGATCGAGAAGATCGAGATAAACCGCTGCAAGCTTCCTGATGATCGGAAACCTTGCATTACTCGCGCCCGTTTTCGCAGCGGCAGGTGAGAATTCTCCGCCCGGTTGTTCAACCCTTTGTGCGAGCGATGCTCGACATCCGGCATGACTTGGCGTAGGGCGGCTCCGTAGGAGCGCAACTTGTCGGTGATCATCCGCTTCGGCAGCATGCCTTGCTTCCGCATAAGCCGTATCAGCAACCGCCGTGCAGCCTTAGTGTTGCGCCGGTTTTGAACGATTTCGTCGAGGACATATCGATCCTGATTGACGGCACGCCCAGAGCCAGTGCCTTTTACCGTTGATGCTGATGGCGGCTTCGTCCAAGTACCAGATGTCCTGTGACGATGGAGGCTTTCTTCGAATGCGGCGAGCGTATTCCGGCCCGAATTGTCATGCCCACTGCCGGATCGTCTTATACGACACCCTGATCCCACGCTCGAACAGCAATTCCGCGGGGTGGCGCAGGCTCACGGGAAACCGGTAGTACAGCCAGACCGCATGAGCGATGATGGAAGCAGGAAATCGATGGCGTTTGTAACCAATGGAAGGAACATGCATCCTGCAGCGACTACATCCAAAATCGATGACGAAACGTTAACCTGAAATCACCACTGCGATTGATTCTGGACGACATCTCGCGTCGCAAGATGATCAAGGTGTCGACGGAATGAGCGGATGTCAGAGCACGACCAAGTCGGCTGCACCCTGATTAGGCACGACAACGTGCCGGGCGCCGCCACGACCCAATGGCCCGTCATCTCGCCGATTCTAAGTGCATCGCGCTGAACTCCTCAGGAAGAGCGCTCGCGCCTGTCTCAATGCGCTCCACGGTGGACCACCGGGCAGACTCGCCCGCGCCGCGGACTCTTTGAGCACGATCGCCCCAAGTCCAGCAGCACCGTACAATCGCGACTAGCCTGGAAAATGCAACTTCGTGGGACGGCGGCATCCGCTGTAACCGTTACGTACTTTACGGCGACGGCCATAACGAAGAGCCTATTGAAATCGCTTGGGAACAAGCAGAAGAGGCAAAGGAGATATGATGATGGCTTTCTTCCGGGGGATATGTCTTGGGTGTGTTGTGGCGCTGGTACCGATCGGTGCAAATGCGGCGGAATCAAGCCAGATCGGCACGTTGTCGTGCGATGTGTCCAAGGGCATAGGCATGTTCGTGGTCGAAAAGCAGAAACTGACCTGCGTCTTCAAGCAGACCAGCGGCAGCACTGCGGACAAATATTCAGGTTCAATCGACGAATACGGAGTGGCGATAGGTGAGGTTGCGGCGGGCCATCTGATCTGGGGCGTTGTCGCGGCGACCAGCGGTCTTCCTGCCGGTGCGCTTGCCGGCACCTATAGCGGAGTGGGTGCAAATGCCTCGGTCGGCCTCGGCGCAGGTGCAAACATTCTTGTTGGCGGCACGGGCCGCGCATTTTCCTTGCAACCGATCTCTGTCGATGGCCAGGAAGGAATAAACTTTGCCGGCGGGGTCACGACCGTCACCTTAAATCCTGCACCGTAACGGTCGGGAGTAGATGCTATCCCCAAATAGAGGCGCAGGAATTGGCTTGACTGGTTGCGAAAACGGTCTGGCGTGCAAGCCCCATATGTGGACGTGTGTGACTCCTACTTGCAAGTGTTTTCTGCAGAAGTTTCGATCAGATCGCTTGCTTCCATATGTGCGGCCTTTGGATGCGGTCGCACATGACCACTCTTCATGAACGGCCAGCGCCTTTCCTGGTTCGCCATTCCGGTGTTGAACACGTTGTTTCAGATTTTCATCAAGCTTGCTG
>NZ_JBBNAN010000046.1:0-12580 GCF_037994405.1 Phyllobacterium sp. | reverse complement strand
ATATGGTTTGGTACCATCGGGTGCCGCTGGACGAAACAGTTTCAGATCGGGCTGGCCGTGTTACCGTTACGTACTTGCACGCCGGACCTGCCAGAATCATGATTGATGTCAGGTCTTTCAAGGCGTGACAATAGCGTCACCCCAAGTGTCTTCTTGCGGTGAGAAAGGTGGAGAGGATCATGGCAATGTCATTGGATGCGGCCGCGGAGGTTTTCCGTGAGGCCATGCGCGAAACGGTCAAGCGGTACTCGCTGTGGTATCTTATTCAAGGATTGGTGCTCGTCGCAGCCGGGATTCTGGCGATCCTCTATCCCGTCCTTTCATCCGTTGCAGTCATCATTCTGCTGGGTTGGCTTCTCATCATCAGCGGCATAGCGCAGGGCATCAGCCTGTTTGGAGCTCGGCACGTGCCACATTATTGGCTGCAACTCATTTCCGTTATCCTTGCTCTGCTTATCGGCTTTCTCTTCCTGCGCGATCCGGCTCAAGGCCTGCTGACGGTCACACTCCTCCTGATCGTCTTCTTCATGATAGAAGGCATCTCAAAGATTGTCTTTGCGCTCACTATTCGCCCATTTCCCAATTGGGGCTGGATATTAGCTAGCGGTTTGGTCGGCATCCTGCTCTCCCTGGTGCTGTGGGCAAGCCTGCCTGTAACAGCGCTGTGGCTCGTCGGACTACTGCTCGGAATTCAGCTGATCAGCGTCGGCGGAGCGCTTGCTCACCTCGCTTGGCAGGTGCGGCGGAGCTGACATGGGTATCAGAACTGGCTCACTCGGATTGGCACGGCCAGCCGGCGGGTGCGGACAATCCCAATGGCAGCTTTGTCTTGGCATCACCGCAGGCAAGATCGATCTGCGCCTGCTGCAGCCCCTGTGCTGCTGATAGATCCACGCCCTCTATTCTGGTGAGGAACATAAATGCACGGTCAAACACGATCGGCCCATCAATTTTTGCCGTACGCAGGTCAGCACGCGACAGATTTGCAAGCGAGAACCGGACGTCCTTCAAGTCTGCTTTGTCGAAATTGGCCCGCCCAAGCTCAGCTTTTTCGAAATTCGCGCCTTTAAGCTGGGCTCCGCTGAAGTTGGCGCGCTGCAGTTCTGCATTGGCGAAGGAGGCCCCGTCAGCTGCAGCGTTCTCAAAATTGGACCGGTAAGCTTCAACCTTGGCAAAGTTTGCTTTTTCAGCTTTTGCGCCGGCGAATGATGCGCGCACCAGTGTGGCTTCTTCCAGGTTTGCGGACCTAAGATTTGAACTGCTCAGATCAGTCTGCGCCAAGTCAGCATTGAAGAGATTGGCCCCCTCCAGTTCACTGCCCGGAATGACAAGGTTTTTCTTGGTGCATTCGCTCCAATCCAGGCCGGGGGCAGCCATACTACTGCAAGCGCCTGCCAGAGCAGGCCAATATCCGGATATCGATATCACCATTGTCAGGGCGAGGATGATGGGAAGAAGGCCAACGGAGCATCCCCCATGCTTTTTCAGGTATCGCGCATCGCCATGGCTTTGCCCGCTTTTACACCGGAAATAACCTGTTCCGACCGGCCCACTCATCTTGTCAATAAACGTGCCCATCCTGCTGCTCCGATCCTCGTCATACGTCCAGCCTGTTCCAGCTGAGGCATAGTGCTTCTGCGGCTATTGTACAGCCTACATTGCATTAACACTTCCAAAAACAGCGGATTGGACAAAGTAGGCGTCGCAAATGCCCTCGGACCATATCGAGATAGGAAGGTCGAGATCAGGCGGAACAAGCAAATGAGCGTGTCGGTGCGACACTTTCTCAGGAGCAAATATGTTACTGAACTACTTGAGGGAAAAGTGGCGCGAGTGACGGGGCTCGAACCCGCGACCTCCGGCGTGACAGGCCGGCACTCTAACCAACTGAGCTACACCCGCGCACTTTCGTACCGAACAATTTGTCCGGCGTGAGCGGTCGTTTAAGGCGTTCGCGTGGGAGTGTCAAGCACAACTGGACAGGAAAAAAACCGATATCGACAATTCTCCGTACGATTTGCAGAAGAGTGACGATCATCAGCTTCTTTTGTCAGCTTGATCTGTCGCGATTGCCCTGGATTTGAGCTTCGCCCGAGACCTATTGAATCACAAAAGTTCAAAGTGGCTGACCCGCAGACGACGATCGCGCGGTTCGTCGCGCTAACTTACGCCGGCTGCCGCAGCCTGGGGTCAGGACCCGAAAGCTTAACGTGCCTGGACCGCCTGCGGCGGGAGCGGGACGAGCGGTGCCGGTATCTCCGATGTCTTTTCCGCGGCCTTGCAGATGTCGGCAATGACGCAGGCGGCGCAATCGGGTGTGCGTGCCTTGCAGATATATCGGCCATGTAAAATCAGCCAATGGTGCGCATGGTAGAGATATTCGGACGGAATGACCTTCATCAACCGGGCCTCCACCTCTTCCGGCGTCTTGCCTGGCGCAAGCCCGAGCCGGTTGCCGATCCGGAAGATATGGGTGTCTACCGCCATGGTTGATTGACCGAACGCCATGCTGAGCACGACGTTTGCGGTCTTGCGGCCAACGCCCGGCAGCTTGACCAGTTCATCGCGATCGTCAGGAACCACACTGTCATATTGGTCGATCAGCGCTTGGGAAAGAGCGATGACATTCTTCGCCTTATTGCGCCAAAGGCCAATGGTGCGGATGTAGTCGCCGACTTTGGCTTCGCCCAAAGCCAGCATTTTTGCCGGTGTATCGGCCACCTTGAACAAAGCTCGCGTCGCCTTGTTCACGCCGACGTCGGTTGCCTGAGCCGAAAGCACGACGGCGACCAGCAGCGTAAAGGGATTTATGTGCTCCAGTTCACCCTTCGGTTCGGGGCGCTGGATCGAAAACCGCCGGAAGATTTCATGGATTTCCGCGGCGGCATAGCGCGTACCGGTAACGTTCCGTACCTTCGCTGGCTTGGCGATGCTCACATCAATCTGATCAATTTTACGCTTGGGATTTTCCATGCTCCCTCTATACTTAAACGTTATGAGCCAAACAATGAATCCGATCGACCCAGCGGCCATCAACGAGGAAGAAATCTTCCGCGCGCTTCTCGTGCCACACCGGTCGCTGGGTCAGACAGGCTTTCTCATCCTGATGGGCACGCTCGGTGTCAGCAGTTTTCTAACGGGTCTGTTCTTCCTGTCTATCGGCGCCTGGCCGGTTTTCGGCTTTTTCGGTCTCGATGTCCTGATCGTCTACATCGCCTTCCGCATGAACTACGCGTCAGGAAAGGTACATGAAGAGGTGAGCGTTTCGCGGATAGCTCTGCAAATCCGCCAGGTCGGTGCCACCGGCCGCACAAAGCTCCATGAGTTCAACCCCTTCTGGACGCGGTTCAGCGTCTCCCGACACGCGGAAATTGGCATCACGTCGATGCTCGTTGAGGGGCAGGGAAAGGCCGTGGCCATTGGTTCCTTCCTCAATCCGGATGATCGCGAGAGCTTTGCCATGGCGTTCCAAATGGCGCTCGCGACAGCCAAGGGCCGCTAGTTTCCATGCTTGCAAGAATCGGGTGGCAGAAGCGGCTGGTGAGTGGTCAAATATCCTCAATAGAGAGGTAAAGCTCATGAAACCACAGGCCATTGTTCAGAAAGACATCACTCCGACCGGCGACGATTATGCAATCGTCAGCCATATCATCGAGCGTATCAGCAAGGATTATCGCGATCAGCCGTCGCTTGAGACGCTGGCCCGCGATACCGGACTGACACCCACCGCCCTGCAGAAGCTGTTTACCCGCTGGGCTGGCCTTTCGCCGAAAGGTTTCCTGCAGGCGGTGACAATCGACCATGCACGCCGTCTGCTCGACGAAGGAATGCCGCTGCTCGAAACAGCCTATGAGACGGGGCTTTCCGGTCCGAGCCGTCTGCATGACCTCTTCGTCACCCATGAAGGCATGTCGCCGGGCGACTACAAGACCCGCGGTGCTGGCCTTACCATCCGCTACGGCTTTCTCATTTCGCCGTTTGGACTGGCTCTGATTATGGTGACGGATCGCGGGCTGGCAGGCCTTGCCTTCGCCGATTCCGGCAAGGAGCGGGAAGCGCTTTCCGATATGACGTCACGCTGGCCTAATGCCACCTATGTCGAAGATCTCGCTGCGACCGCCCCCTATGCTGCCCGAATCTTCAACCCGGCCGAGTGGCGTGCAGACCGGCCGCTTAAGGTGGTGACCATCGGCACGGATTTCCAGCTGCGTGTGTGGGAAGCGCTGCTCAAGATCCCGATGGGTAAATGCGTCGCTTATTCGGATATTGCGGCCGATATCGGTTCACCCAATGCGTCGCGGGCTGTCGGTGCCGCGGTCGGCGCCAATCCGGTCTCGTTTGTCGTGCCCTGCCATCGTGCGGTCGGCAAATCCGGCGCACTCACCGGCTACCACTGGGGTCTCACCCGCAAACGTGCGATCCTCGGCTGGGAAGCTGGCCAGTTGAGCACGGAAGCAGAGGTAAGTCAGGCGGGCTGAACGCGCTCCGCATCTTCCCAAAAGCGATTGAAAGCCCGGCAAACTGCCGGGATTTTTTGCGCGGGCAACAATGTTCCCGTGAAGGCCTTGACCTTCCAGTACCTGGAAGGACTACCTTGTGTGCACTATCTGGTCCCTTAACAGAGTGCGCAAACATGAAACACGATCATCACCACGCCGACAGCAATGGGGATCGGCCCGCGCCAACCGGCGTTGTGCGTGATCCGGTGTGCGGGATGATGGTCGACCCGGAGGCCGGCAAGCCCACAGCCGAGCATGGCGGACGCCTGTTCCACTTCTGTTCGTCCGGCTGCCAGAGCAAGTTCAGAAAAGATCCGGACGCTTATCTGGAGGCAATCGATCCTGTTTGCGGCATGAAGGTCGACCGGGCGAGTGCGGAGCATTTCCTGCGTCGCGAGGGTGAGAATTACTATTTTTGCTCGGCAAGCTGCATGACAAAATTCGAGAAGGCACCGCAGGATCATCTGGGTGACCGACCGGCACAAAAAGCGATGCCAGTCGGAACGCAATATACCTGTCCCATGCATCCGGAAATCGTCAGGGATCGTCCTGGCTCATGCCCGATTTGTGGCATGGCGCTGGAGCCCATGGGTATACCAACTGGTGACGAGGGCCCGAACCCCGAACTCGTCGACTTCACACGTCGCTTGTGGATCAGCGCAGTCTGCTCGGTTCCATTACTCCTGATCACGATGGGACCGATGCTCGGTCTGCCGGTACGTGAATGGATTGGCGAAAACCGTGCCGCCTGGCTGGAATTCGCGCTCGCAACGCCAGTTGTCGTCTGGGCAGCAGTCCCCTTCTTCGAACGGGCGTGGGCCTCCTTCGTCAATCGCAGTGCGAACATGTGGACACTCATCGCCCTTGGCGTCGGCACGGCCTATGCCTTCAGTGTCGTGGCAACCCTCGCGCCTGATGTATTCCCGCACTCCTTCCGCATGCATGGCGGTTCGGTGCCGGTCTATTTCGAGGCAGCGGCCGTTATCGTCACGCTGGTTTTCCTTGGTCAGGTCTTGGAGTTGAAAGCGCGCGAGCGCACGGGCTCTGCCATCCGCGCCCTGCTGGATCTCGCGCCCAAGACGGCGCGCCGCATTGCTGACGATGGAACAGAAACAGATGTGCCACTGGACGAGGTCGTTGCTGGCGACAAGCTGCGCGTGCGGCCTGGTGACAGCATACCCGTGGATGGCATTGTGCTGGAAGGGCGGTCCTCCATTGACGAATCGATGATCACCGGCGAAGCTCTGCCTGTCGAGAAGACCGAACACGACGCCGTCACGGCCGGCACGCTCAATCGCAATGGCACGCTGCTAATCCGGGCCGAGAGGGTCGGTGCTGACACTGTCCTGTCGCAAATCGTCGGCATGGTCGCCTCCGCACAGCGCTCACGCGCGCCGATCCAGGGCCTGGCGGACCGCGCTTCTAGCTATTTCGTCCCGACCGTGGTCATTGTTGCGATCATTGCCTTCGCGGTCTGGTCGCTTATCGGCCCCGAGCCGAGCATGATCTATGGCCTTGTCGCCGCAGTTTCCGTACTGATCATTGCTTGCCCCTGTGCGCTCGGCCTTGCGACACCGATGTCGATCATGACGGCAACCGGTCGTGGCGCACATGCCGGCGTCCTGATCAAGGACGCCGAAGCCCTCGAACGCTTCGCCGCAGTCGATACACTGATCGTCGACAAGACAGGCACGCTCACGGAAGGTAAGCCAAAGCTTACAGATATTGTTGCACAAGGCGGCTTCGCGGAAGACCAATTGCTGACGCTTGCTGCGAGTCTCGAAAAGGGTTCTGAACATCCGCTGGCCGAGGCTATCGTTGAAGGTGCAAAGGCCCGCAACCGCACTTTGTCCGATGCCGCAGATTTTGAGGCCGCAACCGGCAAAGGCGTCTCCGGCAAGGTAAACGGGAAGGCCGTGGCGCTTGGCAACACGGCGATGATGCAGGATATCGGTGCCGATGTTACCGCGTTGACCGGCAAGGCAGATGAGCTGCGCGCGCAGGGCAAAAGTGCGCTGTTCATCGCGGTGGATGGTAGAGCCGCGGGTATCGTCGCAGCCGCCGATCCCGTCAAGGCGACGACAGCCGAGGCAATCCGCCTGCTGCACGAAGCGGGGCTGAAGATCATCATGGCAACGGGCGACAATGCCGTGACCGCCCATGCAGTTGCGCGCGAGCTCGGGATTGACGAGGTGCGCGCCGACATGCTGCCTCAGGCCAAGAAACAATTGGTCGATGAATTGCGCGCCAAGGGCGCCAAGATCGCTATGGCCGGTGACGGCGTCAACGATTCGCCAGCACTGGCGGCAGCCGATGTCGGCATTGCCATGGGCACGGGCGCCGATGTAGCGATGGAAAGCGCTGGCATTACACTGGTGAAGGGCGATCTCAACGGTATCGTCCGTGCCCGCCATCTTGCCGACGCCACCATCCGCAACATCAAGCAGAACCTGTTCTTCGCCTTTATCTACAATGTGCTGGGTGTGCCGGTTGCAGCAGGGGTGCTCTATCCCGTATTCGGCCTGCTGCTTTCACCGATGCTGGCTGCAGCGGCCATGAGCCTTTCATCCGTGTCTGTCATTGCCAATGCGCTACGACTGCGGGCGATCAAATTGTGATATTCCCTAGCTCAGCGTCGACACCACATCGGCGGAGATGCGCAGTTCACGCAACGGGCGGACGACCGCCGTCGTTTCGCTGTAAATCGGGTGCGCCTTGTAGGCGGCAAGTGCCTCGGCGTCCTTGAATTCACCGTAAACGACAACGTCGATTTCACCGGAAATTGGATCGGTCTTCGTGTTCGTCATTACCTCGAAGACCATTGAATGCGGGATGTCGCCGAGCCGGCGCAGACCAGCGGCGATTGCTTCGACATCTTCCGGGTTACGAGCGCTGAAAAATACAATATGACGGATCACGATCTCAATTCCTGCTGTATTGGATTGGGCCGGACTTTTCATATTCCGCCCCTTCCCGTCAATAGATGCGCTGTCGCAGGCCGAATACAGCGGCACTGCAAGCTATCCTTGGCATTTGTATTGAAGCTGGGTTAAACGTTCTCGCATCCGGCACCTCATCCGCCGGCCGAATAAGAAGCTTGAGGCGTACATGGCCGATCAAGGTCAAAAAAATCGACCAGATCCCGATAAATTGCTGGAGCTTGCCACGCGCGAATCGCGTGGCAAGCTCACCGTGTTTCTCGGTGCGGCGCCCGGCGTCGGCAAGACCTATGCCATGCTTTTGCGGGCCCGGCGGATGAAAGAGGACGGCGAAGATGTCGTCATAGGTATTGCTGAAACCCATGGCCGTGCTGAGACGGCGCAATTGCTGGATGGACTCGAGGTGATCCCGCGCAAGCAGGTCCTATATCGCGACCGGTCACTGGAAGAATTCGACATCGATGCGGCAATCGCCCGCAAGCCGAAGATTCTCATCGTCGACGAGCTTGCCCATACCAATGTACCGGGCAGCCGCCACCCCAAGCGCTACCAGGACATTGAGGAGCTGCTCTGGCTCGGTATCGACGTCTGGACGGCCATGAATGTCCAGCACCTGGAGAGTCTTTCCGATGTTGTGACCAGCATCACCGGGGTTACCGTTCGTGAGATTGTACCCGATACCGTGCTCAAGCGAGCCGACGACGTCCAGCTGGTCGATTTGCCGCCGGCGGAGCTGATTGCGCGGTTGAAGGAGGGCAAGGTTTACCTGCCCGGCAATGCCGAAAGGGCGGCAGAAGGGTTCTTCAAACCAGCCAACCTCACGGCACTGCGCGAATTGGCATTGCGGCGCACGGCCGACCGCGTCGATGATCAGATGATCGACCTGTTGCGGCAGAACGCTATCGAGGGCCCCTGGGCTACCGGCGAACGTCTGCTCGTTTGTGTCGGGCCCGACAACCTGTCCGATAAGGTGGTACGCACCGCCAGCCGGTTGGCCTCAGGGCTCAATGGGCGCTGGCTGGTGGTTTCGCTGACCCAGACGAATGATGCCGGAACTGAAACAACCAAGCGCATCGACGAATTGCTTGATCTGGCCGAACGACTGGGCGCTGAAACACGGCGGGTCATCGCACAGGATTTCGTCGAGGAAATCTTCCGTATTGCCCGGCGCGAAAACGTCACCCAAATCGTAGTCGGACGTCCAAAATCGCGGCGATTTACAAATCCATTCCGCCGTTCCCTGCCCGACGAGATCATCAAGCGCTTTACGGACATTGGCGTGCATATCGTTACCGGCGAAGAACAGGGCACCCCCTATTTGCCGCCGTCCCTGCGCAAGCGTACCCGGCTCGAGCTTGCGACGGCAATTGCTATTCCGGTGGTGGCGACGGGGGTGACGACGCTGCTCGGCCTCGGCGCCAGCAATATCGTCCACCCCCAGAATCTGTCGATGCTGTTCCTTGTCGCCGTTATCCTTTCGGCGATGTATAGCGGGCGGCTTTCTGCCGTCATTGCCGCGGGTCTTTCTTTTGTTCTTTACAATTTCTTCTTTCTCGAACCGTTGCATGACCTGAGCATCGCCAAGCCGCACCAGCTGTTTTCCCTGGTCATTTTTCTCGCTGTTGCCTTGATGATCGGTGATCTTGCCGGACGCCTGCGCGACCAGGCCGCCCGCTCGCGCAATCAGGCGAAGAATACGCAGGCGCTGTACGAATTTTCTCGCAAACTATCGGGAACGGCACGTCTTGACGATGTGTTGTTTTCGACTGCGACACACCTGCATTCGACCTTTGGCACCGGCGTCGCTATTTTGCTGCCGGATGAGGGCGAATTGCAGATGCAGACCGTATGGCCGCCGGACCTGACGCTTGACGGCACCGATATGACTGCCGTGCGCTGGGCTTTCGAGAAGAACGAGCGTGCCGGCCATGACACGGCGACGTTACCGCAGATCGACTGGCAATTTCTTCCCATTCTCACGTCGCATGGTGTTGCCGGCGTACTCGGCCTGTTCATGCAGGACCATGCGGCGCTTGACGAGAACGAGGACCGCATGCTGACCGCTATCCTCGATCAGACTGCGATTGCAATTGATCGTGCTCAGCTTGTACGCGAAAATGCCAAGACCACGGCGCTTCAGGAAAGCGAAAAGCTCCATACTGCACTGTTCTCCTCGCTGTCCCACGATTTGAAGACGCCGCTTGCATCGATCACCGGCGCCGTCACCACTTTGCGTCAGCTTGGGGATCGCATCAAACCGGATAGCCGCGACGATCTCCTGCTTTCGATCGAGGAAGAGGCCGGGCGGCTCACACGTTTCGTCGCTAACCTCTTCGACATGACCCGCATCGAAGCCGGCACACTGAAGGTCAAGAACGCCCCGGTCGATGCCACCGATGTTATTGTTTCGTCGATCGAGCGCATGAAGAAAATGAAGCCGGAAATCGCTATCGAGATCAGCATTGCTCCCGACCTTCCGGCCGTCAGTGGCGATCCTTCCCTGCTTGGCCAAGTGCTGTTCAATCTGCTCGACAATGCCGCCAAATATGCCGGTGATGGTCCGATTGCCATTTATGCAAGGCAGGACGATTCCGAAGTCGCGATCAGCGTCACGGACCAGGGCAAGGGTATTGCGCAAAAGGATCTCGACAAGATTTTCGACAAATTCTACCGGCGGGTCAAAGGCGATGGCCGGGCGCCGGGCACGGGCCTGGGCCTGTCGATCGCCCGCGGTTTCGTCGAATCCATGGGCGGCACGATAACTGCGGAAAGCCCAGCCATTCGCAAGCGCGGAACCCGGTTTATCGTCCGGCTTCCTGTGGCCAAACCGGATGATGGCACAGCATGAACCAGCATCGTATCCTCGTCGTCGATGATGAGCCGCAGATCCAGCGTTTCCTCAATCCAGCGCTTACCGCTTCGGGTTATGAAGTGCTGCTTGCCTCGACTGCCGCTGAAGCCGAACGGCTGATCGCCACCAGCGCGCCGGATCTCGTCATTCTTGACCTCGGCCTTCCCGACAAGGACGGCAAGGAAGTGATCGAGACGGTCCGGGCATTTTCGGAAGTGCCGATCATCGTGCTGTCGGCACGCGACCGCGAAACCGAAAAGATCGCCTCGCTTGATCTCGGCGCCAATGATTATGTCGAGAAGCCGTTCGGGATCGGCGAGTTGCTGGCGCGCGTCCGCACGGCACTGCGCCAGAAAGCAGCCGGTGCAAGTGTCCCGTCACGGTTCGAGGCGAACGGGCTTGTCGTCGACATGACCAAGCGCATTGTCACGCGCAACAGCGAAGAAGTGCACCTGACCCGCAAGGAATACCAGCTGCTGGTACATCTCGTGCTGCATGCGGGGATGGTGGTGACGCACCGCCAGCTCCTCGCCTCGGTTTGGGGAGGGGCGCATGTGGAAGATCTGCAATATTTGCGTGTGTTTATCGGCCAGCTCCGCTCCAAAATCGAGGACGATGCGAACAATCCGCAATTCATCCGCACCGAGCCAGGCGTCGGTTACCGCTTTATCGCGGAGTGAGGGCGGCTGATCACTGCCCGCCCCTATAAATCCCGTTATCCCAGCGTTGAGTTGAACGCGCCGCCGTCGAGCAGCAGATTCTGGCCGACAATGAAGCCCGAGTACTGGCTGCACAGGAAAGCTGCGGCTGCGCCGAATTCTTCTGCAGTGCCATAACGTCCGGTTGGGTTTTTCGAATGGGCTTCGGCCCGCGCCTCCTCGATGGAAATGCCCTTCTCTTTCGCAGTCCGCTCGATGAAACCCTTGGTGCGATCCGTATCATGCGATCCTGGCAACAGGTTGTTGATGATCACGCCATGTCTTGCCACCTGACGGGCTGTACCGGCGACAAAGCCGGTCAAACCGCTGCGGGCCGCGTTCGACAGCCCAAGCTGTGCGATCGGCGATTTGACCGAACCCGAGGTGATGTTGACCACTCTGCCCCATTTGCGTTCGATCATGCCCGGCAGGATGGCATTCATCAAAAGGATTGGCGTCAACATATTGTTGTTGATTGCCTTCAGCCATTCTTCCTCGCCCCAGTCGGACCAGACACCGGCGGGCGGACCGCCGGCATTATTGATCAGGATGTCCGGCTGTGGCTCAACCTTGAAAAGCGCCTGGCGTCCGGCTTCCGTCGTTACATCTTCAGCAACGATCTGAACCTTGACGCCATATCTGCCGGCAATCTCGTTTGCCGTCTCTCGCAACGTTTCCTCGGTGCGCGCATTCAGCGTCAGGTCGACACCGGCTTCCGCCAGCTTTTCCGCTACGCCGCGGCCAAGCCCTTTTGAACTTGCGCAGACAATGGCGCGCTTACCCTTGATACCCAGATCCATGATGTCCTCGCCGATTCTTTTATCGCGCTCTCTTATCGACAATTCCGGCACGCTTTGACAAGCTCCGGTTGATCAAATCAGCCAGCACATCAGATTCGGGAAAAAGCAATGACGACATTCGGTGCGACAGTCCTATGGGCGCGGCCAGAAGGTGCAGCCTTCATCGACAACAAGTACAGCCGGGCGCATGTCTGGCAATTCGATGGCGGCGCGGAAGTACCGGCCTCCTCGTCCCCGCATATTGTCCGCGTGCCCTTTTCAGCACCGGAAAATGTAGATCCGGAAGAGGCTTTCGTCGCTTCGATTTCCAGCTGTCACATGCTGTTCTTCCTGGCCGGCGCCGCGAAAGCGGGCTTCGTCATCGACGAATACCGGGACGCAGCCCAAGGCGAACTCGCCAAGAACGACAGGGGCAAGCTTTATGTCAGCCGCGTGACGTTGAAGCCGCACGTGACCTATGCTGGCACGTCGCCGGACCGCGAGACAGAGATGCACATGCATCATGAGGCGCATGAACAATGCTTCATCGCCAATTCCGTCCTTACCCATATCGAGGTGGAGCCAGTCTGAAACATTTTAATACGGAGGACATACAATGTCGGAACTTAAGCTAAGCAATGCGATCAACACCACCTGCCCGTGGTCAGGCGATCCGGTCAAGGAGGATAGTCTCACCCTGTACAAGGGAGCCGTTGTTGGCTTCTGCAATCCCGGCTGCCGCGACAAATTCGAAAAGGCAATCAACCACTTCGAAGCTGCATTCAGCCGCGCGACGCACACGGCCGTTTAGAGC